>DASXMA010000078.1:0-11754 GCA_036495965.1 Mycobacterium sp. | reverse complement strand
GGCCTATCACACCTTCGGCGGCTGGAAGCGCTCCGGCTTCGGCGACCTCAACCAGCACGGCCCGACGTCGATCCAGTTCTACACCAAGGTCAAGACCGTCACGTCGCGGTGGCCATCCGGCATCAAGGACGGCGCCGAATTTGTCATCCCGACAATGAATTAGGGCCGGGCTTTTATGGACTTATTCACCCTCAACGACGACGAACGCGTCATCGCCGAGACGGCTGCCGCGTTCGCCGCCAAACGCATTGCCCCACACGCCCTGGAATGGGATGCCACCAAGCACTTTCCGACAGACGTGTTGCGAGAGGCCGCTGAGCTCGGCATGGCGGCGATCTATTGCCGCGATGACGTCGGCGGCAGCGGGCTGCGCCGACTCGACGGGGTCCGGATCTTCGAGCAGTTGGCCATCGCCGACCCGACGACCGCTGCATTTCTGTCCATCCACAACATGTGCGCGTGGATGATCGACACGTTCGGCACCGATGAACAACGCAAGGAATGGATCCCGCGGTTAGCGCCGATGGATGTCATCGCCAGCTACTGTCTGACCGAGCCCGGCGCCGGGTCCGACGCCAGCGCTTTGAGCACCCGAGCCGTCAAGCACGGCTCAGACTACGTACTCGACGGGGTCAAGCAGTTCATTTCCGGCGCCGGGGCATCGGATGCCTATGTGGTGATGGCCCGTACCGGGGGCCCAGAAACGCCGGGCCCACGCGGCATATCGGCCTTCATCATCGAAAAGGACACGCCGGGGCTGAGTTTCGGCTCGCTCGAGGAGAAGATGGGCTGGCACGCACAACCCACTGCGCAGGTGATCTTGGAGGGTGTGCGGATACCTGCCGACGCGATGCTGGGCGGCGCGGACGGCGAGGGCGCCGGCTTCGGCATCGCGATGAACGGCCTCAACGGCGGTCGGCTCAACATCGCGGCGTGCTCGCTCGGCGGCGCACAGGCCGCCTTCGACAAAGCGGGAGCCTATGTACGCGAGCGGCAGGCGTTCGGCTCTCCCCTGCTGGATGAGCCCACCATCCGGTTCACCCTGGCCGACATGGCTACTGGGCTGGAAACCTCGCGAATGCTGTTGTGGCGGGCGGCCAGTGCGTTAGACGCCAACGACGCCGACAAGGTGGAGCTGTGCGCGATGGCCAAACGCTATGTCACCGATACCTGCTTCGAGGTCGCGGACAAAGCCCTCCAGCTGCATGGCGGCTACGGGTACCTGCGCGAGTATGGCCTGGAAAAGATCGTCCGCGATCTGCGGGTGCATCGAATCCTGGAAGGGACCAACGAAATCATGCGGGTGGTCATCGGTCGGGCCGAGGCCGCGCGGTTCCGGGCCAGCGCGTAGGAGAGGGAGCCAATGTCGGCTATCGCGTTCTTGGGGTTGGGCAACATGGGCGCGCCGATGTCAGCGAATCTGGTTGCCGCCGAGCACATCGTGCGCGGGTTCGACCCGGTGCCGGCAGCGGCGGCCGCTGGAGCGGCGGGCGGCGCCACCATATTCGACAGCGCTGCCGACGCGGTCGCCGAAGCCGACGTGGTGATCACCATGCTGCCCAACGGCGACCTGGTCAAGCGCTGCTATGCCGATGTATTGCCCGCCGCGCAGGCCGGTGCGCTGTTCATCGACAGCTCCACGATCTCGGTCAACGACGCCCGCGAGGTGCACTCGCTAGCGGAATCGCACGGGGTTTCGCAGCTGGACGCGCCCGTCTCCGGCGGAGTCAAGGGTGCCGTCGCCGGGACGCTGGCGTTCATGGTCGGGGGCGACGAATCCGCCCTGCAGCGAGCGCGGCCGGTGCTGGAACCGATGGCGGGCAAGATCATTCACTGCGGTGCGGCCGGGGCCGGGCAGGCCGCCAAGGTGTGCAACAACATGGTGCTGGCGGTGCAACAGATCGCGATCGGTGAGGCGTTCGTGCTGGCCGAGAAGCTCGGGCTCTCGGCGCAGGCATTGTTCGACGTGATCACCGGCGCCACGGGCAATTGCTGGGCCGTACACACCAATTGCCAGGTGCCGGGCCCGGTTCCGACATCACCGGCCAACAACGACTTCAAGCCGGGTTTCGCGACCGCGCTGATGAACAAAGACCTGGGCCTGGCGATGGATGCGGTGACTTCAACCGGTTCATTGGCGCCGCTGGGTAGCCACGCCGCCGAGATCTACGCCAAGTTCGCCGCTGACCACGCCGACAAAGACTTCAGCGCGGTGATCGAGGTGCTGCGCGGCAGCTGAGCCAGAAATCGTGCGTCACTGCACGCTCCGGCCCAAGAACGCGGCCAGCTGATCGGCAGGCGCGCGCTCAGACGAGCACGGCTGCTCCTCGGCGAAGATGTTGCCCGGCCCGCGGAACTGAGGCCCGACAAACCCACGCGCGGCGGCGAGCTGTTCGGTCGCCAACTCGGGGTCGATATCGGTGGACTGCCCGGTAGCCGCGGCGAGATCCCACGCGTGAGTCAGAACGTCGGTTGTGCGAACCCCCACGAAGAACTGTCCGGGAACCTCCCCGAACGGCAGCTTGAATGTGGTGGCCATGCCGCCCGGCCCGGCAAACACCCCCCGTGCGGCGACCGCCGCGGTGCGGTGGGCCGCATTGATGTCGTCGGGCCGGGCCGGCGGTTGGACGGGGTTGTCGGCCCATAATCCGACATGCTCATTGCCGAAGAGGACGTGCTCGATCAGATCACGAATCGTCCACTCCGTGCAGGGCGTGGGCACGCCGAGCTGGTCAGGACGGACGTTGGCAAGCAGGGCGGCGAACGCATCCTGAGCGCGCTGGTGAGCATCTAGTGGGTCCATTGATCCTTCCTTTCTGTATTTCAGAAGTCTCCTGCGTTGCGCCGCAGAGTTTCAATAGACGCCACCAATGCCTGCGATTCGTCGGCCTCTATTCCGATGTCTGCGAACACCTGCTCGTTGAGCGTGACGGTGGCGTCCTCGACCGTCGACCGGCCGAGATCGGTGATCCGGACCAGTGTCGTGCGCCCGTCGGTGGGGTGCGGCACCCGCTGAACCAGCCCGTCGGCCTCCAGCCGGCGGATTGCGTGGGTCACGCTGGTGACGTGAACCTGCAGCCGGTCGGACGCTTTGGTGATCGGCAACGCGCCGGTGCGGCTGAAGGCCAGCAGCCGCAGCAACTCGTACCGGGAGAAACTCAAGTCGTAGGGGCGCAGCGCGGTCTCGACGCGAGCCAGCAGGATCTGATGGGCACGCATCACCGATGTCACCGCGACCATGCCCTGCGAAACGTCGCCCCACCCGGCACGCTCCCAATTGGCCCGTGCCGCCGCGATCGGATCCCGTTTCTGTGAGGCGGCCACGCCCTTTCTTACCGCACTGGGAGCCCCAGCGTGGGCTTTCCCACCGCAGACAGCACCGCCTGCGAGGACGCCCGGCTGCCCACGGTAATGCGCGCGCCGCCGTCCGCGTAGTAGCGAACATGCAGTCCGCTGTCAGCGAAGACGTCACGCCATAGCCGACCCCTGGACGGCAGGTACACGAAGTTGGCGTGTGCGTCGGTGGTGAATATCCCCAATGCGCTCAGCCGCATCCGGAGATGCCGACGTTCGGCGGTGATAACCCGGATCCTTTGCAACAGTTGGTCTTCGGCGTTGTAGGACGCCGCGACCGCAGGCAAGCTGGTCATCGCGATGCCGAACGGCAGCTGCTGGGACCACAGCGTCCGGGCCAGCTCGGCGGACGCCAGGCCATAACCGATCCGCAGGCCGGCCAGCCCGTAGGCCTTGGAGAAGGTCCGCACCACCACGACGTTCGGAAAACGCCCTACCAACGCCGCCACGTCGATCCGGTGCTCGGGCGCGGCGAACTCGATGTACGCCTCGTCGAGCACCACGATGGTGTCGCGCGGCACGCGGCGCAGCAATCGGAACAGCTGGGCCGTCGACTCCAGCGTGCCGGTCGGGTTGTGTGGCCGGCACACCACCACTACCCGGGCATCCGCGGCGGCGTCGGCCAGCCCGTCGAGGTCGTTATGGCCGTGCTCATCGAGAGCAACGGTCACCGACCTCAGCCGCGCCATCTCCGCAATGATCGGATAACCGTCAAACGTCGGTGACGACATGGCTATCGCGTCACCCGGAACGGTCAGTGCCTGCAGCGCCTGCAGCACCACCCCCGTCGCGCCGGCGCCCAGCACCACCTGGTCCGCGGGCACGGCGATACGGCCGGCGATCAAGCCGCGCAACCGCTCGGGCAAAAACTCCGGATAGCGGTTGGCTGCATCGATGGAGCGGACCAACACCGAACGCACCGCCGGGAGTGGCGGAAACGGGTTTTCGTTCAGTGACAACGCATGCGGGTCGATCGCGTTGGGAAACGCGTCATCGATCTCTGCCGCCGCGGGCCCCCCCACTCGCATCAGCCTCGTCCGCCCCAGCGCACCGCCGCCGCGCCGGCGAAGTCACCGGCGTGCGCAAAGCCTGCCATCATGACCACGTCGCCGGCCTGCACCCGGCCGTCGGATATCGCGCGATCGAGGTTCACCGGGATCCCGGCGCCGAACAGGTTGCCGCAATCTTCAAAGGTGTCGACGTGTTTCGATTTCGGCAACTCGAGCGCTTCACGCCAGTTCCGCAGAAACGCCCGGTTGGGCTGGTTGGTGACCAGCAGGTCGATGTCTTTGCCGGGCAGGCCGATTCGGTCACAGACCGCCAGCGCCACTTCGGGGACCTGCCGGTTGCCTCGGGCCAGCACCTTGGTGATCTTGCTGTCGGTGAAGCCGATGCTGCCCTCCCCGTGCCCGGCCGCCCACCACTTGCGCGGCGGGTCATACGACAGCGTCATTTCACCGTGGTATTCGCCGTAGGTGCGGCACTCGACATCGAGAATGGGCGACTGGTCGCTCACCGTGACCAGTCCGACCGCGGCCCCGTCACCGGGCACCGCCGACTGCGCCTTGCGGCGAATCGTGGTCTGATCGAAAAACTGGCCGGCCGCATTCTGCGCGATGGCGATGAGCGCAGTGTTCCCTTCACCGGTCGACAGCAATTTGCGAGCCACGTTGAGCGCCAACACAAATGCTGCACACCCGCCGTTGTTCAGGTCGAGCACCCAGGAGGGCCGCAAGCCCAGCCGGTGAGCGATGCCGCCGCCTTCGCCGTAGAACGCCATGTCTGGTACCTGGGTGTGGGTGATCAACACGTCCGCACTTTCGATCGCATCGTGGCCGTGGCGTTCGATCAGCCCCTGCGCAGCGCGCTCGATCATGTCGACCGCAGTCTCGTCCGGTGCGACGTGGTGGCGATATTTCGGAGCGCGGAACATGAGGTTGTCGCGTAGGTCATCGGATTCGGCGAATTGCGCGTAGTACTCGGCGCCGATCGGTTCGCCGGGCAGATAGGTGGAAACGTCGATCAGGCTGACGGCGGGCTGACTCATGGTGTCCTCCCCCTCTCAACTCATCCATATCGGGGTAACCGGCAGGCCGTTGCGGTGGCGGTACTCGGCGATCGCCTTGAGGTTCTTCATCTCCAACAGGTGGCCGGCGCCGAACATATCCCAGAAATCACCGACCCAAACCGGGCGCTCGGGCGGTGCGGTCTCCGGATACGGGTTGTGGTCGTAGAACGGGTGGCGGCAATTCGTCCACAACACAACCGAACCCGGCTTGTCGAGGACTACCTGGGCGTCGATGACGCGCATCAGATAGATCATCCACAGGTGCTTGCCCTGATCCCACGCACAGTGGTAGTCGACGGTCCGCGCCGCCTCGTTGACTATGGTGCGGGTGTAGATCTCGGTCTCCGAACCAAGCCGGTCGTGGGCCAGCCACAGGCCCGGTTCGTCGGTGGTGGTGAAACCGCGCAGGCTGTACGTCCACTCCTCGAGGCTGCGCGTGTCAGCCATGTACTCGAACAACTCGTCGGGCGGACAGTCGATGTAGTCGTTGACGGTGCAGTATTCGCCGAAGACCTGATCGTGCGGGTACACCGAACGCATCATCTCCATGATGATCGGTGTCGCCTTTTCTCTAGGGCTGGTTTCGATACGGATCACCCCGTCGATGGGCGTGGGGATATCCTCAAGCGCTGGCAGCGACATCGGTTCGGTTCTCCTTCACAGTTGGAATCTCTGCTGGGACAGTCGCTTTGACTGGCACCTGGGCGAGGAATGGTGCGAACGGCGGCATTTCGTCGGCAGCACACTCGACGCTGACCACCGCCGGACCGTCGACGTCCAGGGCCGCGCGCATCGCCGCGGCAAACCCGTTGAGATCAGACACGTCAACAGAAGTCAGACCCGGGAGCATCGCAGCCAGACCGGCGCCGAGCCGACTGGGACGGAATCGGTTGTAGCTGTAGAGATCGTCGTAGAACAGCTGCTCGCGGGTCACGCACATGGCGTGGGCGTTGTTGTTGAACAACACGAACGTCACCGGAAGCCGGTACTGCACCGCGGTGTGCACCTCCATGCCGTGCATGAAGAACGCGCCGTCCCCCGCGATCACCACGGTGCGGCCGGCGGGACGTCCGCTATTGGCGCGCCCGAAAGCCATCCCGATGCCGGCGCCGAAGCTATAGCCCATGCCGCCCATACCGAGTGCGACCGCGAATCTGCCGCCGCGACGCGCCGCCAGGTAGTGGATCGCCGCCGCGCCGGTGTTGCCGGCGTCGACCACGATGTCTGCCCCGTCGGGCAGGGCATCGTCGAGCACCGCCATGGCGTCGCGGTAGCGCACACCTTCGCACTCGCACGGTGGCGGTGTCAGTTCGGTGCGCCGCACCACATCGGGCACCCGCACGCCTGTCGGCCGCCCGGGTCCGGACAGTGCCTGGGTGAGCATGCGCAGGGAGCCCCGCAGATCGTCGGTGTGCACGTGACTGGTCGGAACATACGGCGGCGCTGATCCGATCGACACCGTCCGCACCGTCGCCAGCACGTCGTCGAGCCCGGTACGCGCGGTGACCGACAGTCGGGTGCCGACCACGAGGCACACCGCGCTTGATGCCACCGCTTCGGCGACGCCCGGGTGGCCCATCACACCGGTTACCCCGAGCGAAGACGAGGACCCCAACCCGGGTGTGCCCGCGACGTCCTTGGCGTCGGGCACGGTGGCCACCCGTGCGCGCAACACCGCACGCAGCGCTTCGAGCTCGGCGCGGGCGTTGTCGCGGGCCACCTGCTCGCCCACGATGATGGTGACCGGGCCGCTCGCGGCGCGCAGCACCGGAACGATCGGAGCCGGGTTGCCGATGGGACGCAGGTCATGGGCGTCGTCGTGGGGCTCGTCTCCATAAACCCCATAGTCGACGTATCCCTGCTGAATGTCCTTGGGCAGCAACAACACTGCCGGGCCGCCGGTGCGTGCCGCGGCGATGGCCTCCGACAGCGCCGAAGCGATGTCGGCCGGGTTGAGCACCCGCCGGCACGACAAGGACACCGCGGAAAACACCGCCTCGGCGTTCAGCGATCCGTTGCTGCCGCTGGTGTCCTGAAAACTGCCCC
The DNA here is from genome assembly GCA_036495965.1 of Mycobacterium sp. Lineage (GTDB taxonomy): Bacteria > Actinomycetota > Actinomycetes > Mycobacteriales > Mycobacteriaceae > Mycobacterium. Next base: position 4,286 of record DASXMA010000078.1, on the reverse strand, counting down.
GGCCGTCCATGGTTGTGGCAGTTTGGCCGACCAGGGCCAACACCGGAACCCGGCTTGTCAGCGACTCCCCGAGGGCTGCGACAAGATTCAGCGCGCCGCCACCCGAGGTAGCCGCCACCACACCCAGCCCGGCCCCGCTGCGGCTGTAGCCATCGGCCATCGTGGCGGCGGAAAACTCGTGCTTGGCCAGAACCGCGGTGATGTCGGACCGGAAATGAGCGGCGTCGTAGAGATCCTCGATGTTGGCGCCGTCCACACCGAAGATGTGGTCAACTCCAACTGACGCGAGACGTTCGACGACGTGGTCAACCACCCGGTATTTCCGAGGCATCTGCTCACCTAAATCTGCTTTGGTAGAGACGATGCCAATAACACGACTCGCGGGTCAGATCAGTTCACCGCAGGTGGGGATTTACAGCGATCGCTGCAGCAGAACCTCTCCGGTGTCAGCGGAAACCACTTGCACGGCGGCAATTTGCTCGACCGGCGTCGAGATGCTGCCGGCGGGCGTCGCGGTGTGGCCGGGTACGGCCACCCAGGTCGCCAGCCGGGTCTGGCTGCCGTCGCGGCCCACCACGACCATCGCGAGCGTGTCGTGGTGCGCATACAGCGGGGCCAGGCAGACACACTTCAGGTCGATGGACGTCCCCCAGTGCTGGCTGGCCATCTCCACCGTCGAAGTCAGCAGGGTGGTACCGACCTGTGACATCTGCTGCGCGGACGCGGTCACCTGCTGCGGAGGTGCCGAGAAATGACCCTGGACACCAACGAGCACGCCGACCCCCAGCACCGCGGCCGCAGCGGACGACGCCACCCAGGTCGCGATGCGTGTGCGGCGGCGACGCCAGCGCACCTTTTCCAGCAAAGACGGCAGAAGCTCCGGCGACATCTCCGGTGTCGGCGATGATGGGCCGGACTCGCCGATCGCGGCCACTTCGTCACGGTCAAGTTGCGAAAGCAGGGCTGGCACCCCGCTGAGGTCGGCGACGGCCTCGCGGCATGCCGGGCAGTTGGCCATGTGCGCCTCGAATTCGCGGCGGTCGAGGGCAGACAACGACCCCAGCACGTATGCGGCATCCCACATCGCGTAGCGGTGGTTGTCTTCGATAGTCAAACCAAATACCTCGTTGTCACCGGGCGGGCCGAGCCCGCGTGGCGGCGTCCTCATGTCGTCCATCTCCTGTCACCCTTCAAGTATTCGGAGCCGATGACCATCCGGATGGGTGGTTGGGCTGTCATCGGGTAACTCCGTGTTCCTGCAGAGTGAGCCGCAATGCCCGTACGGCATAGTGTAGTCGCGACTTCACTGTTCCTTCGGCGATTTCGAGGTCTGCAGCAATCTGCACGGTGGTCCATCCGCGGTAGTAGGACCGCTCGATCACGGCCCTGTGCTCTGTGGATAGTTGCGCCATCGCGTCGGCGATCAGCAACCTGTCCAGCGCCGCGTTCACTTCGTCCGGCGTGGACTGCTCGGGTGCGCCTTCTTCGTCGATCGAACCGACCACATTGCGGTGCCGCGCGCTGCGTCGATCGTCGATGATCATGTTGCGGGCCACCGTGAACAACCACGCCCGTGACGACCTCTCGGTGTCACCGATGACTTCCGGATGCTGCCATGCCCGCAACAGCGTCTCCTGGACGACGTCCTCGGCCATGCTGGCGTCACCGGTCAACCGGACTGCGTAGCGCCACAAAACCGCGGCATGCTCGTCGTAGAGCGCCTTCATCAGAGCGGCTTCCGCAGCCGCGGTGCCGGCCACACGAGCCACTCGATCACCTCCGCCTACTGACACGAGTCAAGTAGGTGTTTAGTTCAAACGCTAGGCGAGCGTCAGGATGCGGGGCGCCCCCTCCGTTACCGCAACGGTGTGTTCCCAATGTGCCGCACGTGACCCGTCGGTGGTGGTCACCGTCCATTCGTCGTCGAGCACGACGGTTTTGCCGGTGCCAAGCGTCAGCATCGGTTCGATGGCCAGCACGGAACCGGGGGCCAGCAGCGGGCCGCGGCCCGGGGCGCCCTCGTTGGGCAGGAAAGGATCCATGTGCATGTGCCGGCCGATGCCGTGGCCGCCATACCCCTCCACGATCCCGAAAGCGCGTCCGTAGTGGGCTTCGGCGGCATGGGTGCCCGTCTCGATGGCATGCGCGACGTCGGTAAGCCGGTTGCCGGCGACCATCGCCGCGATTCCGGCTTCCAGCGATTCCCTGGTCGCCGCGCACAGCGCTTCGTCGGCTGGATTCAGCGTGCCGACCCCGAAGGTGATCGCCGCATCTCCGTGCCAGCCCGCCAGCACGGCGCCGCAGTCGATGGATACCAGGTCGCCGGGCGCCAGTATTTCCGCGGCGGACGGGATGCCGTGAACCACCCGGTCGTTGACCGATGCGCAGATCGACGCCGGGTAACCGTGATAGCCCAGAAACGACGGTGTCGCGCCGGCTTCGCGAATCACCGACTCGGCGATTTCGTCCAGGCTCAAGGTCGACGCCCCAGTGACCGCGGCAGCGTGCACGGCGTCCAGCGCAGCGCCAACCACAGCGCCGGCCGCCGCCATCGCGTCGAGCTCCGCCGCGCTGCGCTGGGGCACGACCCTGCGACTTCGCAGCCGTGCGAGCGGGCTCATCGTTACTTGCCCAGCGCTTGCAGCGCGCGGGCGAACACCTCGTCCATCGTGCCGACCGCGTCGACGGTCTTCAACTTCGATTCGCCGCTGTAGTACTCCAACAGCGGGGCAGTCTCGTCGCGGTAGACCTTCATCCGGTTGAGGATGACGTCGTCGGTGTCGTCGGCGCGGCCGCGCCCCTTCAGCCGCTGGAACAACTCCTCCTGCGACACCCGGAGCTCCAGTACTGCGTCGATGTCGGTGCCCCGGCGTTGGAGCATTTCGTGCAGCGCTTTGGCCTGCTCGAGCGAGCGCGGATACCCGTCCAGGATGAAACCGTTGGCCGCATCCGCATCGGCGAGCCGGTCGTCGACGAGTTGGTTGGTCAAGTCAGAGGGCACCAGGTCACCGGCGTCCAGGTAACGCTTGGCCTCCAGGCCGAGTTTGGTGCCCTTGTCGATGTTGCGCCGGAACAGCTCGCCAGTGGAGATTTGCGGGATCTCGAGCTTCTCGGCGAGCTTCTGGGCCTGCGTCCCCTTGCCCGCCCCCGGCGGTCCCAGCAAAACAACTCTCACTTGAGGAACCCTTCGTAGTTGCGTTGCATGAGTTGACTCTCGATTTGTTTGACCGTATCCAAACCGACGCCAATCATGATCAGAACCGCCGTACCGCCAAATGGCAAGTTCTGGACCCCTCCGCCATTGCCGATCTGGAGGAACAGATTCGGCAGTACCGCGATCGCGCCGAGGTAGATCGAGCCCGGCAGGGTAATCCGGCTCAGCACATAACGCAGATAGTCGGCGGTCGGCTTTCCCGGCCGGATGCCGGGAATGAAGCCGCCGAACTTCTTCATTTCGTCGGCTCGCTCGTCGGGATTGAAGGTGACCGAGACGTAGAAGTACGTGAAGAAGATGATCAGCCCGAAGTAAATGCTGATGTAGACCGGGTCGCTCGGGTCCGACAGGTAAGTGCCGACGAATTTGTCCCACCAGCTGTTGCCCAAACCGCCGCTGCCGCTCCGGACCAGCTGGGTGATCAGATGCGGAATGTAGATGAGCGACGACGCGAAAATGACCGGAATAACGCCGGCCTGGTTGACCTTGAGCGGCAGATACGTCGAGGTTCCGCCGTACATGCGCCGGCCCACCATGCGCTTGGCGTATTGCACCGGGATGCGGCGCTGGCCCTGCTCGACGAACACCACGCCGACGATGATGACCAGCGCGGCCGCGCAGACGGCGGCGAAGATGACCCCGCCGCGACTGTCCAGGATGGTTTTGCCTTCGGACGGAATGCGTGCGGCGATGCCGACGAAGATCAGCAGCGACATGCCATTGCCGATTCCGCGTTCGGTGATCAGCTCGCCCATCCACATCACCAGCGCCGCACCGGCCGTCATCACCAGCACGATGACGACCAGGGTGAGGATGCTCTGGTCGGCGATGATCTCCAGCGAGCAGCCCTGTAGCAGCCCGCCGTTGGCCGCCAGCGCAACGATGCTGGTGGCCTGCAGGATGGCCAGCGCAATAGCCAGATATCGGGTGTACTGCGTCATCTTGGCCTGGCCGGACTGGCCTTCCTTGCGCAGTTCCTCGAACCGCGGGATGACCACGGTGAGCAGCTGCACGATGATGCTGGCGGTGATGTACGGCATCACCCCCACCGCAAACACGGTGAGCTTCAGCA
>DASXMA010000077.1:0-33471 GCA_036495965.1 Mycobacterium sp. | reverse complement strand
GGCAATCCGATGCCGGATTGGTTGAAGTGCATCAGGTAACGAGTCGAGTCTTTCGAATCGGTATCCACATACGCTGCCACGCCGCCACCCATCCCGGTGCGCTGCAGGGCGCCGACGGCGGCGGCCAATGCCGTGGCGTCGACAGCGTTGTCGATGGTGGCCAGCTCGTCGTGGAGTGGCTGGGTGCCCCTGAGTTCGACGGCTTCCTCATCGAGGAAGCTGGCGTAGAGGTCGCCGACGCGTTGTTCATCGGTTCCTACCGCCGCACCGCTCCGGCTGGTCTCGATGATCAGATCGCGTACCTGCTCTTCGGCCCGGTCGAACAGGTGGCGGAAGGCGCCGTCGGTCGCCCGGTCGGCGGGTATGTCATATTCGTCCAGCCAGCGGCCATTGACGTGACCGAACAGGTCGTCTTGGGGGCGGGCATTGTCGTCGACGTAGCTCAGGTCGATGCCCGAGCGGATGGCCTCTACTGTCACCCCGCCATCCTTCCATCTCTTTTCAGGTGCAACGATCGGCCCATGCCTGACGGCGAGCAAACCGAAGCACCCGACGTCGACGATTCCGTCGAGGGCTCCGGGCCAGACTCCTCGGAGCCCGCGGATTCCGGCGACGAGTCCGCAGAAGACGGGATGTTCTCTCCTTACGGCATCGCATCGACCGTTCTCGGTCTGCTATCGGTCGCCGCGGTGGTCCTCGGGGTGATCATCTGGTCCGCACACCGCGACGAGGCGGGCGAACGCAGCTATCTGAGCCGCGTCATGCAGACGGCCGCCGACTGGACGGGTGTGCTGATCAATATGAACACTCAGAACATCGACGCCAGCCTGCAGAAGCTGCACGACGGCACGGTCGGTGAACTCAATACCGACTTCGACGCGGCCGTGCAGCCTTATCGACAGGTGGTCGAAAAACTTCAGTCGCAAAGCAGCGGCCGGATCGAAGCCGTGGCGATCGAAACGGTGCACCACGACCTGGACACCCAGCCCGGTGTCTCTCGGCCCGTGGTCCCCACCAAGTTGCCGCCATTCGCCACCCGGACCGACTCCGTGATGCTGGTCGCTACATCGGTCAGCGAGAACGTCGGCGCCAAACCGCAGATCGTGCACTGGAACTTGCGGCTCGATGTCGCCGACGTGGACGGCAAGCTGATGATCTCCGGGCTGGAATCCATTCGATGAGAAATCTATGGCGGCTGCTGGCGTTCGACATTGTGGCCCCGCTGGCCGCGATCGCCGCGCTGGTGATGATCGGAGTCATCCTGGGCTGGCCGCTGTGGTGGGTGTCTGCCTGCTCGGTGCTGTTGGTGCTGATCGCCGAAGGCTTAGGCGTCAACTTCTGGCTCCTGCGCCGCGATTCGGTGAGCGCCGGCACCGACGATGACGCTCCCGCGTTGCGATTGGCCGTTGTGTTGTTGTGCGCGGCCGCCCTGACGGCGGCAGCGCTGACCGGCTACACGCATTGGACAGCCTCGGACCGCGAGTTCAGAAAGGATTCCCGGCAGGTGGTGCAGGTCGCCATCGGGATGGCCGAGGCGATGGCGTCATTCACCCCCAGCGCGCCGACGAGTTCCATCGATCGGGCCGCGGCGATGATGGTGCCGGAGCAAGCCGGCGCGTTCAAGGAGCAATACAAAAAGACCAGCGCCGATCTGGCTCAGCGCAACGTCACGGCGCAGGCCGCAACGCTGTCCGCCGGAGTCGAGGCGATCGGTCCGTCGGCGGCGAGTGTGGCGGTGATCCTTCGGGTAACCCAGAACACGCCCGGTCAGCCGCCCAGTCGGGCGGCGCCGGCATTGCGGGTGGCGCTGATCAAGCGCGGCGGCGACTGGCTGGTGTCCGATGTGCTGCCGATCAATTCCCGCTGACGGATCAGTTGGATTCGGCGGAGCGCGTGGACTTCACCTTGACGAACCGATCCGACAAACGGCGAATCCGGATCATCAGCGAGGCCGACGGGCTGAGTGTGCCGTCGAGATAGGCGGCGAGATCCTCGGGTGGCACCCCGATGCGGGACGCGAATTCTTGTTCTCCCAGCCCGGACCGGTCGATGAGGAGACGCACGTGGCGGGCCACCTCGGCGCGTTCATTGGCGTCGAGGTGGGCGCGAGCGCGCTCCAGCACCTCCCACAGCGCCTTGGAAATGCCATACGGCCGGGTGCCCTCGAGGGCCTCTTCGACCTGACGGGCCGTCCGCCCGTACGGGTCGCGTTTGAGCGCGGCGGCGATGCGCTTCCAGGTGTCGATGTCACCGCCCTGCAGCGCCGAGCGGATGGCGGAGGTCGACCAGAATTCCACCGGCTGTTCGAGATCTTGGAGAGGTCCACTGCCGGGCCTGCGCTGTTCATCTGGCGGCCGCTGAGGCGGCGGCACGGGGCGTCGGTCGGCTGCCAACGTCACCTCGCCTCCTCCAGCATCGCTACGGCCACCGACAGGCAGCGCTGCCTGACTTCTTCCCATGCCGCCTTCGCGTCTGCTTCAGACCACTGATCATCGGTGAAATCGGACGGATGCGGATCTGCGAGCCGACGGACCAACTGGGTGGCAATCCAGTGCTGCCTGGGTGGTTGACAACAGTAATACCTGTCGATTCCGGCCAGCACTAGAGCGGCGGTTTCGGGTTCCAATGTGTCGACCATGTCAGCAAAATCGGCGAAGTCGCGGCTACTGTTACGGCACATGATCAGGTAGCCCTTGAGACGCAGCGCCTCCGCGCCGGTTGGGACCAGCAACCGGTCGCCAGTGGGCAATTGCACATTGGTGGTTTCCACCGGGCTTCGCCGTGCGTACTTCGGCTCCTCGTTGGTGTCGGTGCCGGTCTCGAGGTCAGTCTCCAGCGCGTCGATGGCGACCGACAGCCGCCCCCGCCACAGCGTGACCGGATGGACCGGCCGATCACCGGCAATCGCCCGGGCAATGCCGTTGCGCGACGCCAGGCCGCCGACCAGCTTCTTGGCCGCCGAATGGCCGTTGCCGCCCATCTTCGAATCGGCCGGACCCACCCCCGCGCTGACATCGCTTATGTTGACCTGGTGGGGGATCTGTCCGGGGCCCTGGCCGCGGCCGTCTACGGGGGCCTGTTCGGGGCTGACTTCCGTTTCCGTGCCATTGCGCCCACAACCGGTGAAGGCCAGCGGATCCGCCACGCAAATGGCGTCGGGCGCCAAGTGCTTCAGTTTCGCGGCCGACTTGAGGACCATCCGCAGGTCCGCATTGGGTGCGGTCAGTGCCGAGATGTCGTCGGGAATGACCACGATGTCGCTCAGGTCAACCTCGGGCAGCGGCCTGTCGAAGTCCACCGACGGCAGGACACGGCGCAGCCACCGGGGCAGCCACCAGTTCCACTGGGCGAACATCGCCATCAGCGCGGGTACCAGGACCAACCGGACCACGGTGGCGTCCACCGCGATCGCGACGGCGCACGCCACACCGATCTCGGCCACCAGCGGCATGCCGGCGAACGCGAAGCCGATGAACACCGCGATCATGATCAGGGCAGCGCTGGTGATCGTGCGCGCGCTGGTGCTCACGCCGTACGCCACCGCATCGCGGGTATTTCCGGTGTGCAGGAAGCGTTCCCGGATGCGGGTGAGCAGGAAGATCTCGTAGTCCATCGACAACCCGAAGGTCATCGCCAGCACCAGCGGGGGAACGGTGCTGTCGATCGAACTCATCCGTGTGAAGCCGAGATCCTGCAGCCAGCCCCACTGGAACACCACCACCAGGCTGCCGTAGGCGGCGGCCACGGACAGCAACGTCATCAGCACGCCTTTGAGCGCCAAGAAAACCGAGTGGATCGAGACCAGCAGCATCACGAACGCGATGAGTGCGACAAAGAGCAACACCAGGGGCTCGGTCGCCGACACCCGGTCATCGAAATCCTTGATCAACGCGGTCGGACCACCGACGTCCACTCGGGCCGCTCCCTGGTCGGGAATCTTGGGGAGCTGCGTGCGCATCCAGCTGACGGTTTGCCGGGCGGCCATGTCCTCGGGATCGACCGACAACACCGCGGAGAGCAAGGCGCTGTTGTTGTCGTCGGCGAATTGCGGTGGTGCCACCGAGATGACTTTGGGAGCCTGCGCCATTCGTTCGCGGATCGCGGCGATTGTCTGGCTGTGATCGGTTGAGGAGGCACCGCCGCCGGGAAATGTGACCAGCACCTGAACCGGACCGAGCGCACCGGGTCCGAGCGCTTCGGATGCCGCGCCCACCCCGGCGCGGATCTCGTGCGAAGAGTCGAATTGCCGCAGCAAGCTGTTGCCCAACACCATCGATGTCGCCGGTGCCGCGATGACCAGCAGGACGATGGATGCCGCCAGCGCCGACATCCATGGCCGGCGCATCACCCAGCCGACCCAGCGGTTCCAGAACTGGGATTGCGTGCTTTCCGGGCGGCGCGACCAGTGCAGCAGAGCCGACCTCTTGGCGGCCGCCCTTCCGAAGGTCGCCAGCACCGCCGGCGTCAAGGTGGCCGACGTCAGCATTGCCACCGCGACGGCCAGAATCGCTCCGGTGGCCATCGACTTCAGCGCCGGGGTGTTGATCAAATAGATTCCGGTGAGCGAGGCGACGACGGTCATCCCGGACAACACCACCGCCAGCCCGGAGGTGGCCATCGCGGCGTCGACGGCTTCGCGCGGCTCACGGCCGGTACGCAATTCCTCGCGGAAGCGCATCAAGATGAATAGCGAATAGTCCACCGCGAGCGCGATGCCGAACATGGACACCGTCGACGTCACGAACACCGACATCGTGGTATAGGCCGACAACAGGTAGACCAGGCCCATCGTGACCACGACCGTGCAGACGCCGAGGGTCAGCGGGATCGCCGCCGCAGCCAGCGAACCGAACACCGCGAGCAAGACGATCAGAATGATCGGCAGGTTCCACCGTTCCGCCTCGGCGATGTCGTGTTTGGTGTTCGCCGCCGCGGCAGCACTGAGCGCGCCCTGCCCGATGACGTAAAGCCGTACTCGGCCGTTCGCGGTCTGCCCGGACTGGTCGCCCTTGATGCCCACCTTTTGGCGTAACTGCTTGGCGATGTCGCTGGTGCCGGAGTTGCGGGGATCCAACCGCAGCGACACCACATACGGCCGGTCGGGCTGCGGCGGCCGCTGGGTGGGGTTGGGCACCTCCGTGACGCCGGGGAACTGGCTGGCAATCTGTCGCAGTTGCGCCACCGCGTCGTTGATGTCTTGGTAGCTGGCGTCCGGGCGGGGGGCCGCCACCAGAGCCAACGAGGACGCCCCCTGCTCGTGATATTGATCCTCGAGCTGATCGTGCACTAACAGCGACTGCGAGCCGGTCACTTCGAAACCACCGCCGGTGAGATTTCCGGACTGCGTCAACGCCAGATAGACCGCCGGCACCAGCGCCAGCAACCAGCCTGTGAAGACCAACCAGCGGTGCCTGCGCAGGCTGCGGCTTAGGCGCATCATGAACTGCTGGATTTCAGGCTCCCCGGTCTTCTCGCGTAACGCGTGCTGGCGAGAATACCGCAGGACGCTGTGGATGATGGCCGTTATCTGGTTCCTGAGCTGCGGAGACACCGATGTTGCCAAGACGCTGCGAAGCCGTTGTGAATCGGTGATCAAACGGGATCTCGGTCACACCAGGTGGCAGCCGCGTTACCGGGGATGGCAGGATGTCGCTTGCCGCGCGGACCGCTGGGGAACTCCGCGACAAATCGGGCCCTCTATCGCAGCAGTTTGCGAAGTGTCAGAACTCGCGAGACTTCGCAAACCGTAAGGAGTTATCCATGAAGACACCTACTGCGTCCGGACACCACAGGCTCTTGGCTGGGCTGATCGCCGCCGCGGTGCCGGGCGCGGCTGTCGCGGTTCTGGCGGGGCCTCCGGCGACCGGTGCCAACGACCCGTGTGCGGCCAGTGAAGTCGCGAGGACGATCGGGTCGGTCTCCAAGTCGATGGGCGACTACCTGGATTCGCATCCCGAGACCAACCAGACGATGACCACCATGCTGCAGCAGCAGGCCGGGCCGCAATCGTTGACGTCGCTGAAGTCCTACTTTGAGGCCAACCCCAAGGTTGCCGGTGATATGACGTCAATTGCGCAGCCGCTGACCAACCTGTCGATGCAGTGCAAGCTGCCGATCACGATCCCGCAGGCGATGGGTCTTATGCAGCAGGCGCAGGGTGCGGCGGGTGGGCTGCCCGCGGTGCCCGGTAACGCCGCAGGCGCGCTGCCGTTGGGCGGCGCCGCGGGCACACCACCAGCGGCGACCGGACCGATCCCGCCCGCAGCGGGCGGCGCGCTTCCGGGCCCGCCGCGGCAGAACAACGTCGGCTAGCCGCTGTTTCCTGGATTCCGGTCAGGCGGCGGTAAGGGCCCCTGCAGCGCGGCCTCGGTCGGGTCGGCGGCGGTGTCGCGCTGGTGCCGCACAACAGGCAGCGGACCGGTGATCGGTTCGTCGTCGTCCGAGGCGGCGATGTTCTCGGTGCGGAACATGAAGAAGAACACCACCCAGCCGATCGCGGCGAGGAGTAACCAGCTGATCAGCCGGTAGATCAGCATGGCCGAGATGGCACTCGGCAACGACATGCCGCTGGAGACCAGGCCGGGGACCAGCACCGCCTCGACGATCAGCAACCCGCCCGGCATCAGCGGTATCGTCCCGACCGCCCGGGCGGCCGCGTAAGCAACCGTCAGCCCGGCCACCGATGCGTGATCGCCGGCCGCGTACGCGGCGAAGCCGAGGCAGGCAACGTCGGCGATCCAGTTGAACATTGACCAACTGAACGCCACTCCCAAGTCGCGCCGGCCCAGGCTCACCGATTCGAGCTGCATGAGCGTCTCGCGCCACTTTTCCAGGCCGGTGTCGGCCGGCCGACCGCGGATCGAGTTGAGCCAAGACACAACCCGGCTGCCGATCCCGTCGATCAACTCCGGCCGTGACGCCACCGCCTGGGCCAGCAGCAACAACGCGACGAAGCCGCCCAATGTGAACAGCAACGAGAACGGGTTGTTCTTTGCGCCCAGGAAGAAAGCGCCACCCAACCCGAGCAGTGCCAGTCCAACTGCCTGCAGCACACCCGACATCACCAGCTGCCACGACGCCACCACCGTTGAAGCACCCCAGATCCGCTGCTGGCGGAACAGGAAGGTGGCCGACAGCACCGGTCCGCCGGGCAGCGTGGTGCTCAGCGAGTTGGCGGCGTAGTAGGCGGCTTCCGACCGCAATTGTTTGACGTGCACCCCGGCGGATTTCAACAGGGTGCGCTGGATCTGGGCGAAGCTGTGCATCGAGGCGGCCGACGCCAGCACCGACGCGAGCAGCCACCACCAGTTGGCCTCGTACAGGCTCGTCCAGGCTTTGGCCAGCTGGTCCCAGCCAAGGGCGATCTCGACCGCAAGCACGATTGCGACGATGGCGAGCACCACCCATCGCACCCACCAGTACCTCCCGCGCGATGTCTCTTCGCGTGGGAAGTCGAGCTTGCGGGCGGGCGCGGCGTGCGACACGTGCTTTAGGGTAACCGCGCAGGTGGCGCAGCAATCGAAAGGCAGCTCCTACTGTGTCGTCGTCGTAACCGGATCGTGCCGCCCAGGCAGTCCGTGACCCGACTCGCAGACCCGTCCGGACACGTTTGGCGGCCTCCGCCGGCGGATAGGCTGCCTGAATGCCGGCAAACCTGGAAGACGCCGCGGTCGAACCACTTGTCCGCAAGGCCGCGGCGTGGGCGTGGCGTTTGCTAATCATCCTGGCCGCGTTCGTCGCCGTGCTGTGGGTCCTGCAAAGGCTCGAAATCATCGTCGTCCCGGTGTTGCTGGCTTTGATGATCAGTGCGTTGCTGGTGCCGGCGGTCGACTGGCTGGACCGGCGAGGCCTGCCGCGGGGTGGCGCCGTGGCGGTGGTCTTGCTGGGCGGATTCGCGATTCTGGGCGGCATCCTGGCGTTCGTCATCATCCAGTTCGTCTACGGTTTGCCCGATCTGACCGAGCAAGTGACCCGCAGCATCGAAACCACCCGCAGATGGCTGATCGAAGGGCCGGCGCATCTGCGCGGTGAACAGATCGACAACGCGGGAAACGCTGCGATCCAGGCGCTGCACAACAATCAGGCGAAGTTGACCAGCGGCGCTCTGTCCACCGCGGCCACCATCACAGAGCTGGTCACGGCGGCAGTGTTAGCGCTGTTCACGCTGATTTTCTTGCTGTACGGCGGCCGCAACATCTGGCAGTACGTCACCAAGCTCTTCCCCGTCGACGTCCGGGAGAGGGTGCGCGAGGCGGGCCATGCCGGATACGGGTCGTTGATCGGGTACGTGCGGGCCACGTTCCTGGTGGCACTGACCGATGCGGCCGGCGTCGGCACGGGATTGGCGATCATGGGCATCCCGCTTGCGCTGCCATTGGCCTCCTTGGTGTTTCTCGGTGCCTTCATTCCGCTCGTCGGTGCCGTGATCGCCGGTTTTCTGGCCGTGGTCGTGGCCTTGCTGGCGAAGGGAATCGTCTACGCGCTGATTACGCTGGGTTTGCTGATTGTGGTAAACCAACTCGAAGCCCATTTGCTGCAGCCGTTAGTGATGGGTCGCGCGGTGTCGATTCACCCGCTGGCGGTGGTGCTGGCTATCTCCACCGGCGGTGTGCTTGCCGGGATCGTCGGCGCCCTGCTTGCGGTTCCGACGGTCGCGTTTCTCAACAACGCGATACAGGTGCTGCTCGCGCCGGATCCGTCCGCCGAAGCCGACAAGCAGACCGAGGATGATGATGCGGGGGCCATCGTTCAGGCAGAACCGGACCGCCCCGACGACGAGCGCGACCAGGGCTTAACGGCCTGACGCCTACAAACGTCCTTCGCGGCGCAGTAGGTCTTGGGCGGACAGACCGCCGCCGCCGCGGCGGCGCGGACGCGAATTGTCGCCATTATCGCCATGGTCGCCCTGCCCGCGGGCATTCAGCTTCTCGGTGGCCGCATCGGAGTCGTCGGCCTCCGGCTGCATGACCGGGAGGGCGGCGGTGGGGTCGGCCGGGTCGTTGTTGTTCTCGCGGTTTGTCGGAACCGGCATGGCTTTGGTCTGACCGGCCGACGGTGCTGCCGCCGGTGGTGGAGGTGCCGGTGACGGGTGTCGTATCGGCGGCCCGGATTGGCCCGGCCCGCGCTGGTCGGCGGGCCGTTCGCGACCGGATGCGGCCCCGTCGTCGGGAGCCGGGTTGGTGTTCACGGGGTTGGCGGGCACTGAGAGCCGCGATGTCTTGGCTTCGGTCGGCTGGCTGGGCTTGCTTTGAATGCGTGTGGTGTTCGCACCGGAGGGCAGCTCGTTGGCGGGCCTGACCTCGGGCTGGCTCGCCGGGCGTGGCCGCGACGGGTCTGGGGGCGCGCCTGGATGAGTGGGGTCGTGCGGTAGCCGGGCCGAGGCGGCAACCAGGCTGGCCGCAGCGACCGGAGGCCGCGTGGGTCGCCCGTTGACGCCGGGCCGCTTGCGCTCGTCGGGCAGGTCGATCTCGCCCAGCCCGATGCGGTTCTGCAGCCGCCGCGCCCAGCGCGGAGCCCACCAGCAGTCATCGCCGAGCAGCTTCATCACTGACGGCACCAGGAACATCCGCACCACGGTCGCATCCAGCAGCAGGGCCGCCATCAAGCCGAACGCCAAGTACTTCATCATCACCAGATCGGAGAACACGAACGAAGCGGCAACCACGGCGAGAACCATTGCGGCAGCGGTGATTAGGCGACCGGTGGTCGCGGTGCCAATCCGGATGGCCTCGGCGGTGGACATGCCGCGCTCGCGCGCCTCGACCATCCGGGACACCAGAAACACCTCGTAGTCGGTCGCAAGCCCGTAGCCGACCGCGACGACCAGCGCGATGATGACCACCATCAACGGTGTCGGCGTGAAATTCAGCCACTTTGCGAAGTGCCCGTCGACGAAGATCCACGTCAAGATGCCCATGGTGGATCCCAGTGTCAGCGCACTCATTACCGCGGCCTTGATCGGCAACACCATCGACCCAAAGGCCAGGAACATCAACAGCATTGTGGTCGTGACCAAGACCACCAGCATCAGCGGAGCCTTGTCGAACAAGGCGTGGATGCTGTCCTGCTCAAGGGCCGGGGTACCGCCGACCCAGACGGTCAGACCCTTGGCCGGGCTGATCGCCCGTAGCTCGTTGATCTTCTTGGCGGCATCGCCGCGGTTGACCAAGCCGTTCTCGATCACCCGTACCGAGGCGTCTTCCGGATGAGTCGAGCCGTTGGGTCCCGCAACGCATGGATTGCCGGCGATGCCCGGGCAGGGCCGTTCGTCCCATTGTTTATTAGTGAACCCACTGATAGTGGAGATCTTGTTGCGGATGTCGGCGACCTGCTGGTCGGTCACCGCGCTGTGATTGTCGCTCTGGATTACCACGGTCAGTTGCTCAGTGCGGTAGCCGGGGAAGAGTTTGTCGAAGTGCTGCTGGGCCACGCGGACGGGATTGTCAGGCGGCAGGTACTTCTCGCTGATCCCGCCGAACGACAGGTTGCCCAGCGGGATGACCAGCAGGATCATCCCGACGATGATGGGGATGGCGAACATCAGCGGACGCTTCATCACGAAGTTGACGAGCTTGCCCCAGAATCCGGCCTCGACTTCCTCGCGCGTCTTGGTCTTCTGTAGCCGGTCCGCCAGCCAGTTGAGGTAAGCGCGCGAGACTTTCCAATTTCGCAGGAACGGAACCCGGAACGCCGTCCGCACACCGAGGGCGTCGACGTGTTTGCCGAGAATGCCCAGGCAAGCGGGAAGCAGCGTGATCGAAAGCAACGCCGCAAAACCCACCGCCGCGATCAGTGCATAGGTCAGCGACTTCACGAAGCCCTGCGGCAGCAACAGCAGGGTGGCGCCCGAGGCGATGATCAGCACCGCCGAGAACGTCACGGTGCGCCCAGCCGTCATGACCGTTCGCCGCACCGCCGTTTCGGTGTCGTAGCCTTCGGCGATCTCTTCCCGGAACCGGCTGACCACGAAAAGCCCGTAATCGATGGCCAGACCCAAGCCGATCAGCGAGACCACGGGCTGGGCGAAAAAGTGCACCGGCCCAAAGAGCGAGATGAACCGAAGAATGCCCAGCGCGCCCGCGATGCTCAGTCCGCCCACCATGGCCGGTAGGCCGGCGGCGATTGCGCCGCCGAACACCAGGAACAGCACGACCGTCACCAGCGGCAGCGCCAGAACCTCCATGCGGCGCTGATCGGTGGCGATGGTGCCTGCCAGCGCGTTGGCAATCGGCTCGAGACCGGCGAGTTCAACCGTGCCGCCGTCGAGTTTTTGCAGGTCGGGTGCGATGGCCTTGTAGTTATTGAGGATGGTGTCGTCGCCATCGCCCTTGAGCGGGATGCTGACGAAGGTGTGCTTCTTGTCTTCGGTCGCCATTCCCTTAATCAGTGGGGGCGCGTCGGCGGGGTTGGGCACAGCCAGGTAGCCGGCCCATCCGAGGACCTGGTCGGAATGGTCGCTCTTGAACTTGTTCAGCTCATCGACGATCTTCTGACGCCATGCCGGATCGTCGACGGTCTTCCCATCGGGGGCGGTGAAGGTGGCAACGATATGGCCGGTTCGGTCCCGGCCGTAGACCTTGTCGCCAAGTACCGAGGCCTTCACTGACTGGCTGCCGTCGTCGTAGAAACCGCTTTGCGTGACGTGCTTACCCAGGCTCATCCCGAAGATGCCGCCGCCGAGGCACAGAGCCACCATGACCCCGATGACGATGTACCGGTAGCGGTACACGGTTCGACCCCACCAGGCGAACACGTAAGCTCCTTACTGGATCTCTAAGGACCCGCGATCTCTAAGGACCCGCGCATTGGTTTCCCAGTGTCACACACGCGCGGTCAATAGGGCGGACAGCGGCCGGAACGGCTGCAGCCACGCTCCCTGGTCGGGCAGCGAATCTAGGCCGATTCGCGGCAACGGCTCCCGGAAAACACCCGCGATGTCCTCCAGGTCGACGAAGTCCAAGGTATCCGACGCTAACGCCCAACTAGCGTGTTCACGAAATCCGATCACTTGCACGCCGACCCCGGTGCGCGCAATTTCTTCGAGCGGTTGACGGAACGCTTGACCGTCAGCCGACGCCACAACCAGCACCGCAAGCCCTTCTCGGCGCCGCTGTTCGATGTGCGCGAGCATGTCGCGGTCGACGTCGCTGTCCTCGTCGATCTTCGGCTTGGCGAAGACCGCGAACCCCACGTTACGCAATGCGTCCACCCATGGTCGAACCACGTCGGCGCTGCCCGGGGCGATGTTGGTGAAGACGGTGGCCTCCGGTTCGATCACGATGCCTGGACGGCCGGCGCTGACCTCGGCGGTACGGGCCAGCAACCAGCGACCGAGCGCGTCGAAACGTGGGCGTTCCAGGGCTGTCGGGCGGCGGCCCAAGATCGAGCCGAGGCCCATATCGAGGTTGGGAGCGTCCCATACCAGCAGGACCCGCCTGGCCGGTCCTTCGAAGCTGCCCAGAGCACCGGACAGGACCGCCGGTGATTCGAGCGGTTCGGGTCCTGCTGCGGTCTCTTCCGTCAGGCTCATGCTCATCGCCTTTTCCAGATCAACTCGCTCACGGCGCTGCCCGCTGTTTGAGCTTTCGTCTCGTACTTGGTGGTCGGGCGCACGATCGAGATCGGCAGCCGGCTGCCGGGCTCGACGCGACACAGCCGGGGTTCGGCATCACCGACCTTGGCGATCTGCTCGGCGTACCCGGGGTGGTCCGTCGCGGCGTGCAGGACACCACCTGGTAGTAGCCGATCGGCGATCAGGCCAATCGTGCTGGGCTGCAGGAACCGGCGTTTGTGGTGGCGCGCCTTTGGCCAGGGGTCCGGAAAGAAGACGCGAACCCCGCTCAGCGAACCCGGTGCAATCAGATATTGAAGTACGTCGATCGCGTTCCCCCTGATCAACCGGACATTGCCCACCTGATCACGGTCGATCGCGGACAGCAGTTGCGCCAGTCCCCGGCGGTAGATCTCCACCGCGATCACGTCGACACCAGGCTCGTCGTGCGCCATAGCCAGTGTGGACGTGCCGCTGCCACAGCCGATCTCGAGCACCAAGGGCGCCTCGCGGCCAAACCACGCTCGGGTGTCCAACGGTTCGGAGCGCCGAGGTATCTCAGACATACCTAGTTGCGGCCACAGCCGTTCCCAGGTCTCTCGCTGGGCGCCGGAAAGGGCAGAACGTCGGGAGCGAAAACTCGTCGCCGGAAGATAGCCATGCTCAGGACGGTCCGAATCGAGCGGCTCCGGTGCTGGGGTCACGTCCTCTCCGGTTCTCGCCTCCACCGGCGTGTCGGGACGTGTCCCCACCCCGGGTTGCGCATGCATTTGTCCATGGTGGCCCATGAACGCCCGATGTAGCCGCTCCTGGTCCAGATTGATATCCAACAGTTGCCTTCGGCTGGTATCAGATAAACGGTGGCTCGCATCTCGGTGACACAGGTGCCACCATTCGGTGGGACCCGATCTGCTGTTCGGCAAACTGACCTTGCATCGGCGACGACCCCGCAGCCGATGGCGGCAACGTTGGCCGGCGGATCGGGCCAACGGCATCGAGCGGGCAGGACATGAAGGGACAGGGCCACCAGATTTTCGTTGACGAGCTGGCGCGATTTGCTGCCGAGCACGCTGATGCACGCGTGACGGCGATCGCCGAGCGAGCCGCCGCACCGCTGCGCGTGGCTGTCCGCGGGCGGCGGGGAGTGGGACGCAGCACAGTGGCGCGTGCCCTGGACCGCGCCGGAAGTGCGTCGGGGATCGCGGTGTCATCGCCGGGATGCACCGGCGACCGCGGCCCCGACTCACAGGTGGACGTCATCGTCTACGTCACCGCCGAGGTGATCAAGCCTGAGGACGCTGACGCGATCGCCGCCGCCGGGCGACCGGTGTTGGCGGTGTTGAACAAAGCCGATCTGGCCGGCTCGCTATCGGGCCGAATCGGCGACGGGCCCATCACGGCCGCGCGGACTCGCTGCGCGAATCTATCCGCGCTCGCCGGCGTACCGGTCGAACCGATGATCGGTTTGCTTGCCGTCGCCGCGCTCGACGATCTGGACAGCACGTTGTGGGCCGCACTCGGGGAGCTGGCCGCCCATCCCGGCGGCGCTGTTTCCCTCGACGGCTCCTTCGACGGATTCCTGGCGGCCAATAACCCGGTGCCCGCCGACGTGCGGCTGCACTTGCTGGACACTCTGGATCTGTTCGGCACAGCGCTTGGGATCGCCGCGGTCCGCCAGGGCAGGACGGCGGCACAGGTGCGCGCCCTGCTGCGCCGGATGAGTTGCCTTGACACCGTCATCAACAAGCTGTCGGCCGTCGGGGCCGAGGTGCGCTACCAGCGGGTGCTCGACGCTGTCGTGGAATTGGAGGCTTTGGCAGTCGGCAAAGCAGGGATCGGGGAGCGGATCAGTGGATTCCTTTCCCGCGACGACACTGTGGTCGCCCGGATGGCCGCCGCGGTCGACATGGCCGAGGCGGCCGGGCTGGCGGTCGGCCCCGTCTTCGCCGACCGCGACGATCCGGCCGCACACCTGCCGCGGGCCGCGCGATGGCAGCGCTACAGCCGCGGACCGGTGAGCGACCTGCACCGCGCTTGCGGTGCGGATATCGCCCGGGGATCGCTGCGACTGTGGTCGCAGACCTGCGGTTCACTGCCCGACGCAGCTGGGGAGTCATGGTGAGCGGCGAGGATCGCGACGACCCGGCCGTCCGGGTGGACGCGCTGGTGGCGGCGATAGGCCCCCGGCTGGATGCGCCCGCGATCAACCGGCTCGACGTGGTGCTGGTGACCGGCCCGTGGATGGCCGGGGTGACCGGCGTGGTCACCGCGCTGCGCGAACGGCTGCCGCAGCACAAGTTCGTCGAGTCGACGGATCTGGGACCCGGCGATGCGCCGGTCGCGGTGGTGTTCGTAGTTTCGGCGGCGGCCCAATTGGCCGAATCCGACTGTGTACTGCTGGAGGGCGCCGCCGAGCACATTGACGTGGTAGTCGGTGTGGTGTCCAAGATCGACGTGCACCGCAATTGGCGCGACGTGCTCATCGCCAACCGCGACACGTTGGCCGCACACGCACCGCGCTACGGCCAAGTGCCCTGGGTGGGCGTGGCCGCCGTACCCGACCTCGGTGAGCCGGTCGTCGACGACTTAATCGAGACCGTCTCAGTACAACTCGCCGATTCCGATATCGCTCGGCGAAACAGGCTGCGGGCGTGGGAATCTCGGCTTCAGACGGTTGCACAGCGATTCGACCGAGACGCCGAGGGCGCCGGTCGGCGGGTACGGGTCGAGGCGTTGCGCGGAGAGCGCAGCACAGCCTTGCGGCAGCGACGCCAGTCGAAATCCGAGCGGACCATCACGCTACGTGGCCAGATCCAGCAGGCGCGGGTCCAGTTGTCCTACTTTGCGCGCAACCGGTGCTCGTCGGTGCGCACCGAACTACAAGAGGACGTCGCGGGGCTGTCGCGGCGCAAGATCCCTGAGTTCGAGGCGTATACCCGCAAGCGGGCGGACGAGGTGGTCGCCGAGGTGAGTCAAGGCACCGCCACACACCTCGCCGACGTCGCTGCGGTGATGGGTGTGCCGGTGGCACTTCCAGCCGTCGAGAAGCATCCGACGGTCTACGTGCCGCCCCCGCACCTGAAATCGCGGCGACAGGAAACCTGGCTGATGATGCTGTTGGGCGCCGGGTTCGGATTGGGTGTCGCGCTGACACTGAGCCGGCTGGTGGCTGGTTTTGCCCCCGGCCTGAACCCGCTGACCCAGATAGCCGGGGCCGTGGCGTGCGTGGCGATCGGGCTGGCGGTCACGTTCTTGGTGGTCAACATCCGCGGCTTGCTGCATGACCGCGCTTTGCTGGACCGCTGGGCGGGCGATGTCACGTCGTCGCTGCGTTCGGTGGTCGAAGAGTTGGTCGCCACACGTGTGCTGGTCGCCGAGTCGGTGCTGAGCACCGCGCTCATTGCCCGCGAAGAGGCAGAGAACACACGAGTATCCGACCAGGTCAGCGTTATCGACAGCGAACTGCGCGAACACGCCATCGCCGCAGCGCGGGCCGCGGCGGTGCGTGATCGAGAGATGCCCACGATAACGGCCGCGCTCGATGCCGTCCGTGCAGAACTGGGAGAACCGGGTATTCCTCAACCCGAGAACGTTGCCGAGCCCGCCAGCGAGGGCGGAATCGGTGAATCAGCTTCGCGGGAGACGAATGGCGACGTTTCGTGACGTTTCGAGAGTTTCTGAATCGTTGTTGTGAGGAGGCTTATACCCGCCCGAACCTTCCCCAGCAAGGTGATCACGATAACCTGTAGTTAAAGCACCATGATGTCAACAGTTGTGTGGGCGAATGCATCCGCAACGCACGGACGTGCCGCAAGCACGCAGACGATGAATTCAGGAGAGTTCGATGACCTCAGCGACCATTCCGGGTCTGGACACCGCGCCTACAAAGCATCAGGGGCTGCTGTCGTGGGTGGAGGAGGTCGCCGAACTCACCCAGCCGGACCGGGTGGTCTTCGCTGACGGCTCCGACGAAGAGTGGCAACGTGTCGCCGAGCAATTGGTCGAGGCAGGCACCTTCAGGAAGCTGAACGAGAAGAAGCATCCAAACTCTTACCTGGCGTTGTCGGACCCGTCCGACGTGGCGCGGGTGGAATCCCGGACGTTCATCTGTTCGGAGCGCGAGGTCGACGCCGGGCCGACCAACAATTGGATGGACCCGGCCGAGATGCGGTCAACCATGACCGATCTGTATCGCGGCTGCATGCGCGGCCGCACCATGTGGGTGGTGCCGTTCTGCATGGGTCCCCTGGGCGCCGACGACCCCAAGCTGGGTGTGGAGATCACCGACTCCGAATACGTCGTCGCGTCGATGAAGGTGATGACCCGGATGGGCAAGGCTGCCCTGGAGAAACTCGGTGACGATGGGTTCTTCGTCAAGGCGTTGCACTCGTTGGGGGCGCCGCTGGAGCCAGGTCAAAAAGATGTGCCGTGGCCGTGCAACGACACCAAGTACATCACTCACTTCCCAGAAACCCGCGAGATCTGGAGCTACGGCTCCGGCTACGGCGGCAATGCGCTGCTGGGCAAGAAGTGCTATTCGCTGCGCATCGCCTCAGCGATGGCCCACGACGAGGGCTGGCTGGCAGAGCACATGCTGATCCTCAAGCTGATATCGCCGGAGAACAAGGCGTACTACTTCGCCGCGGCGTTCCCGTCGGCCTGCGGCAAGACAAACCTGGCCATGCTGCAGCCGACGATCCCGGGCTGGCGCGCCGAAACGC
Source organism: Mycobacterium sp. (assembly GCA_036495965.1). Classification (GTDB taxonomy): domain Bacteria; phylum Actinomycetota; class Actinomycetes; order Mycobacteriales; family Mycobacteriaceae; genus Mycobacterium. Next base: position 16,200 of record DASXMA010000077.1, on the reverse strand, counting down.
TGGGTGACGATATCGCCTGGATGCGGTTCGGTAAGGACGGCCGGCTCTACGCGGTCAATCCCGAGTTCGGTTTCTTCGGGGTCGCGCCTGGCACCAACTGGAAGTCCAACCCCAACGCGATGCGCACCATCGCCGCAGGCAATACCGTCTTCACCAATGTCGCGCTCACCGACGACAACGACGTGTGGTGGGAAGGCCTGGAGGGCGAGCCGGATCATTTGATCGACTGGAAGGGCCAGGACTGGGTTATTCGCGAGACGGAAACCAAAGCTGCGCATCCGAATTCGCGGTACTGCACGCCGATGTCGCAGTGCCCGATCCTGGCGCCGGAATGGGACGACCCGCAGGGCGTGCCGATCTCGGGCATTCTTTTCGGAGCTCGCCGCAAGACGACGGTGCCGCTGGTGACCCAGGCCCGCGACTGGCAGCACGGGGTGTTCATGGGAGCCACCATGGGCAGCGAGCAGACCGCCGCCGCCGAGGGCAAGGTCGGCACCGTGCGGCGCGACCCGATGGCCATGCTGCCGTTCCTGGGTTATCACGTCGCCGACTACTTCCAGCACTGGCTCGACCTGGGCAAGAACTCCGATGAGTCCAAGATGCCGAAGGTGTTCTTCGTCAACTGGTTCCGTCGCGGCGACGACGGCAAATTCCTGTGGCCTGGCTTCGGCGAGAACAGCCGCGTGCTGAAGTGGATCGTCGACCGCATCGAGCACAAGGCCGGCGGTCAGGACACCCCGATCGGCATCGTCCCCACCGCCGAGGACCTCGACCTGGACGGGCTGGATGTCGACGGCGCCGATGTGGAGAAAGCGCTCGCGGTTGACCCGAGCGAATGGCGCAAGGAATTGCCGTTGATCGAAGAGTGGTTCGAGTTCGTCGGCGACAAGCTGCCCACCGGCGTCAAGGACGAGTTCGAGGCGCTCAAGCAGCGGCTGTCCGAATCGAGCTAGAACCCGCGGGGCTGGTTTGCCCCGGATGAGCGGCTGATCGCGCCTCGTCGTAATGAACGAGGAAACTGTCATCAAGTCGCTAGCGTTGAAATACGCTTGTCATACACGCGTTTGGTGCTCCTTCCAACGATCCGGGTCACCTTCCAACGCAGCACGATCCCAGCCGGCGTGGATCGCCGCTGCTTCGTAGGTATCCTGCAAGAACCCGAGGAGCATCTGGTCGGGATCGGCTGCCTGTCGCACCGCCTCATAGGGCAACAAGTATTCACCGAGATCCTTGCTGTATTGGGCTTCCGCGGGGCTGACGCGGTGGTCGGCGAAGCCGTCGGGTTCGGGGTAGGCGTAGGCATAAAAGGCCCCCTCGTCGCCGCCGCCGGAAAAGAATCCGCAGCTGCTCAGCTCGCGCGAGTATCCCTCGACCATCACCCAGTCGCCGACATTCGGGGCGCCGCCGGGGTGGCGGGGTGCGCCACGGCCGGAAAACCTTGTGCATGCGATATCCATTGCACCCCAGAAGAAATGGACAGGGCTTACTTTTCCCATGAAGCGGGACCGGAATTGGCCGAGTACGCGGTTCGCCTGGAGCAGCTGACGCCAGAACAGGTTCGCCGCCTCAGGGTCGTATGACGCGTGCTCGACATCATCGGCGAATCGGGGGGCCGGGTCTACCTCGTTGGGGTGCGACTGGATGCGCGTGTGCAATCCCAACTCGTCGAGTGCGCGCATCGTCTGAGAGTAGAACTCGGCCACCGATTTCGGTTCCAACCGCACGGTACGGGTCGCGCCAGTGCTGCTCCGGATCAGCAGCATGTGGTCTATGAAATCAAATTCGATGTCGAAAGCCTCTGTCTCATAGGGAATTGCCGAAGTCGTCAAACCGCGCGGAGTCACGTACGAGGTGACCTGCCACCAGTGATTAACCATGGGCGAATGAACAAGTCGGATCTTGCCGACTATCTGGGCCCACATGTGCAGTGTGTCGCGGGTTGGAGACCAGTCGTCGACCCGCAGGCTGGGCCACGTGTCGGAGTTTCGGTGCTGTGTCGTCACGATCACTCCTCGGTTCGGCGGTTACCGGTGTTCTGGGTTGGCGAAATCCGGTCGGCATCCGGCGTCCCACGTGCTGCGCTGATTGCCGTAAGCGGGGATACCCCCGGCCGCGGCCAGCATCCGCGCCAGGTGCATCAGGTTGTACGTCATAAACGTGGTGTTCCGGTTGGTGAAATCATTCTCGGGCCCGCCCGAGCCGGGGTCGAGGTAGGACGGGCCCGGTCCGGCCTCGCCGATCCAGCCGGCGTCAGCCTGGGGTGGGATGGTGTATCCGAGGTGCTGCATGCTGTAGAGGACGTTCATCGCGCAGTGCTTGATTCCATCCTCGTTTCCGGTCATCAGGCATCCGCCGACCCGGCCGTAGTAGGCATACTGACCGCTGTCGTTGAGAAGGCTCGAACAGGCGTAGAGGCGTTCGATCACCTGCTTCATCACCGAGCTGTTGTCGCCCAACCATATCGGGCCGCACAGCACCAGGATGTGTGCATCGAGCACCCGGACGATCAGTTGCGGCCATTCATCGGTGGCCCAGCCGTGCTCGGTCATGTCCGGCCACACGCCTGTCGCGATGTCGTGGTCCACGGCGCGCAACTCGTCGACCTCGACGCCGTGGCTGCGCATGATCTGCGAGCTGAGATGTATCAGCCCCTCGGTATTGCTGACCTCGGGCGAGCGCTTCAAGGTTGCGTTGATGAACAACGCTCGCAGCCCGTCAAATCGTGGTAGCGACGTGTCGGTGGCATTCTCGGTGTTCGTTGTCATGACTCCCTATTGTGGCTGCTCGACGACGAGCTCAGCGACCACATCGGTATTGTGCCCATCGCCGTGGACTTGGACCTGGACGGACTCGACACCGATTGCCACGACGTCGCTGCGCAGTGGCGCTCGAACCCCGCCGAATGGCGCAAGGAATTTGCGTTGATCGAAGAGTGGTTCGAGTTCGTCGGCGACAGGCTGCCCACCGGCGTCAAGGACGAGTTCGAGGCGCTCAAGCAGCGGTTGTCCGAATCGAGCTAGAACCCGCGGGGCTGGTTCGCCCCGGATGAGCGGCTGATCGCCTCTCGTCGTAATGACTTGGGCAGGTACACCGCGCCTGATCCGGCGACTGCTGCCGCGTCGCCCGGATTGGAGATGGCGCAGCGCTTCAAGGACAGGCAGCCACAGCCGATGCATGAGTCCAAGTTGTCGCGAAGCGCCATCAGCCCTGCGATCTGATCATCGAGGCGCGCACGCCACGCCTGCGACAACGCGGCCCAGTCGGCCCGGGTCGGGGTGCGGCTGTCCGGAAGCTTCGCCAGGGCGTCGGCGACCTCCTCCAGGCTCAGTCCGACGTTTCGGGCAGCCCGGATGAAGGCCAGGCGCCGTAACATTTGTCGCTCGAACCGCCGCTGACCGCCGGACGTCCGTGTTGCCGTGATCAGACCCTGGCTCTCGTAGAACCGGATTGCCGACGCTGCGAAGCCACTTCGATTCGCTATCTCACTGACGGTGAACAAATCCCGCTTATCCATACGACCTACTTACCTATGACCTACTTACTTGGGACTTGACTTAAAGTTTACTTCAACTATCAGTATGGATCGTATGACTCATACCAACCCCTGTCCCGTCGCAATTGTCACCGGCGCGTCGCGCGGCTTCGGTAAAGCGCTGACCGCCGCCCTGCTCGACCGCGGGTGGGCCGTCGTGGCCGATGCCCGCCGCGCGGCAGAACTGGAAACCACTGCCACAGAGCTGAATTCAGCGCGGCTCATCGCGTTACCCGGTGACGTCACCGAGGCATCGCATCGTGACTCATTGGTCGCGGCAGCGATCAACGCCGGACCGCTGCGCCTGCTGGTGAACAACGCAAGCAGGCTGGGGCCCAGTCCCCAGCCGGCCCTTGCCGACTATCCGGCAACCGAGTTGTCAGCCGTGTATCAGACGAACTTGTTCGCCCCGCTTGCGCTGATCCAGGCGGTGCTGCCAGCGCTTACCGACAACGATGGCGTGGTCGTCAATCTGACCTCCGACGCCGCCGTCGAGCCGTACCCGGGCTGGGGCGGATACGGCTCGTCAAAGGCCGCCCTCGATCAGCTGTCAGCCGTGCTGGCCGCCGAGGCCCCGGCCGTGCGGGTTTACGCCTTCGACCCGGGCGACATGCGAACCGAGATGCACCAGGCCGCATTCCCGGGCGAGGACATCTCCGATCGCGCCAAGCCGGAATCGGTCGTGCCGGCATTGTTGCGGCTCCTCGACACTCGGCCGGCCTCCGGTCGGTACCGGGCCGCGGATCTGCCGCTATCCGGAGCGCGGCGATGACTCTCGCGCACCCGCACACTCACTTCCACCGGCGCCCAGGCTCCGACGCCAGCGAGCCGCCCGAAGCGCGCGGCCTTGCCCGGGACGCGGTCAAGCTGCTGGTCGCCAGGCCGAGCGGGGTCAGTCACGTCCACTTCGGCGACCTTGGTGATTACCTGCGGCCGGGTGATCTGCTGGTGGTGAACAATTCCGCCACCATGCCCGCCGCCGTTGACGGTCGGCGTGCCGGGCAGCCGATAGCGGTGCACTTCTCCACGGTGCGCGCCGAGAAAGACTGGGTGGTGGAGCTCCGGCCCGCGGCGAATGCGACCGGACACCTCACCGACGTCAGACGCGGCGAACGCATCGACCTACCCGGCGGCGCCGCGATCGTCATCATGTCCTCCTACCCGGAGCCCGGGGTCGACACTGGACGGTTGTGGACTGCGCGGGTCGTCGTCGAAGGCCCAGACGACAGCGTCGTGTCGTACCTCATGCGCTACGGCCGGCCCATCAGATATTCCCACGTGCCGCGGCAATGGCCACTTCGCTACTACCAAACCGTGTTCGCCCAGCGCGTCGGCAGCGCTGAAATGCCCAGCGCGGCACGCCCTTTCAGTACCGAATTGGTGACGGCGCTGGTGGCGGGCGGGGGGGTGATCGCGCCGATCACACTGCACGCCGGGGTGTCCTCGGCGGAGGCGGGCGAGCCGCCGACCCCCGAGTTTTTCGAGGTACCGCCCCACACCGCGCGGTTGGTGAACTCGACGCATGCGGCCGGCGGCAGGGTGATCGCCGTCGGAACCACGGCGACCCGTGCTCTGGAATCGGCCGCAAACACCGAAGGAATGGTGCGGCAGGCGGTTGGCTGGACGGATCTGGTGCTCGGCCCGACCCGCCTGTCTCGCGTGGTCGACGGATTGATCACCGGATGGCACGACGCCGGCGCCTCACATCTGTTGCTGCTGGAGGCCGTCGCCGGCCCGGACCTGGTGGCCAGCGCCTACCGCGAGGCCGTCGCGCACGGCTATCTGTGGCACGAATTCGGCGACAGCGCCCTGCTGCTGCCGTAGTAGTGACATACGTGCGGCCCACATGCCAGCCGCCGACGAACGGGTAATACAGTCGGCCCATGCAGATTCGCCCGCATATCGGCGCCAACAAACCTGCCGTCATCCTGTACCCGTCCGGCACCGTTGTCACCTTCGACGACCTGGAAGCCCGCGCCAACCGATTGGCGCACCGGTTCCGCAAGGCGAATCTACGCGAGGGTGACACCGTCGCCATCCTGATGGAGAACAACGAACACATCCACGCGGTCATGTGGGCGGCACGGCGCAGTGGCCTGTACTACGTGCCGATCAATACGCACTTGACGCCGTCCGAGGCGGCCTACATCATCGACAACAGCAGTGCCAAGGCGATCATCGGATCGGCGGCATTACGCGAAACCTGCGAGGGCCTGGCACAACACTTGCCCGGCGGGCTGCCAGGCTTGCTGATGATGGCCGACGACGATCTCGGCGGCTGGGACCGTTACCCGGAATGCGTTGCGAATCAACCTGACACCCCGATCGACGGCGAAGTCGAGGGTGACCTGCTGCAGTACTCGTCGGGCACCACCGGCCGCCCGAAGGGGATCAAACGCGAGTTGCCGCATGTCCCGCCCGCCGAGTCGCCAGGCATGATGTCAGCGCTGGTGGGATTCTGGATGACGCCCGAGTCAATCTATCTGAGCCCGGCGCCGCTTTATCACACCGCGCCGTCAGTGTGGTCGATGAGCGCTCAGGCTGGCGGCATCACGACCGTCGTGATGGAGAAGTTCGACCCCGAGGGCACGCTGGACGCCATCCAGCGCCACCGGGTAACCCATGGCCAATTCGTGCCCGCAATGTTCACCCGCATGCTGAAACTCCCTCAAGCCGTTCGTGATTCGTACGACCTCTCCAGCCTGCAGCGGGTGATGCATGCCGCGGCGCCCTGCCCGGTGGAGATCAAGAAGCAGATGATCGACTGGTGGGGACCGATTGTCGACGAGTACTACGCGTCCTCGGAGGCGATCGGGTCGACGTTGATCAGCGCCGAGGACTGGCTGGCGCATCCGGGTTCGGTCGGCAAGCCCATGCTGAGCGAGATACACATCCTCGACGAGGACGGCAACGAGCTGCCACCGGGGCAGCCCGGCGAGATCTATTTCGAAGGCGGATATTCGTTCGAGTACCTCAACGATGCGACGAAAACCGCTGCGTCGCGCGAGAAGCACGGCTGGGTGACGGTCGGCGACGTCGGTTACCTCGACGAGGACGGCTACCTGTTCCTGACTGACAGGCGCCACCACATGATCATCTCCGGCGGGGTCAACATCTATCCGCAAGAGACCGAGAATCTTCTGGTCACCCACCCGAAGGTTCTCGACGCGGCGGTGTTCGGCATTCCCGACGACGAGATGGGCCAGCGCGTCATGGCGGTGGTGCAGACCGTTGACTCGGCCGACGCCACAGACGAATTCGCTGATGAGCTGCTCGGCTGGCTGCGAGAGCGCCTGGCGCACTACAAATGTCCGCGGTCGATCGCGTTCGAGACGCAGCTTCCGCGCACCGACACCGGAAAGCTCTACAAGAACGGGCTGATCGAGAAGTATTCGGTGTGACCGATGCTCCGGGTGGTCGACCTGTCGAGCGCGCCGGATGCCGGCGCCGATGCCGGTCCTGCGTCACCACCGGGTGTGGTCGTCGCCGTAGGTTCTGCCGCTGATATCGCGCAGTCCGGATCCTGGCTGGACGCAGCGACTTTCACCCTGACCGAGGATTCCTGTGCCGATCGTCGCGTGGTCACCGTCGATTCGGTGCCCAACAGTGTGGCCGATCTGACCCAGCGCTGCCAACGCTGGCCGCACGCCAGTAGCGTGTGCGACGACGTGCTGCGGGCGGCGCAGCCCGGCGGCCCAACGCTGGCCGCCGTGGTGACCGAATCGTTGGCCTACTCGACGTTGCAGGCCGGCCCGGAGTTCGCGCGCTGGCTCGACGAGCGGGGCCCGGCCCGGATGCCCGAGATCGCCGACCCGGTGCAGGCGGAGCGCGATGGCGACATTCTGCGCATCAGGCTCAACCGGCCGCAACGCCACAACGCGTTTTCTACCGATGCGCGCGCCGCACTGCTGGAGGCGCTGACCGTGGCGCAACTGGATCCTTCGGTGACCGGGATCGTGTTGAGTGGCAACGGCCCATCGTTTTGCAGCGGCGGAGATCTCGCCGAATTCGGCACCTTCGCCGACCCCGCGAGTGCGCACCTGGCGCGCACCCGGCACAGCCCCGCCTTGGCGCTCGATGAGCTTACCGCCAGGCTCGGCCGGTGCTGCCGCGCCGAGGTTCATGGCCGGGTGGTGGGCAGCGGATTGGAGATGGCGGCGTTTTGCGGATGGGTTGAGGCGCGGGATGATTCGGTCTTCGGATTACCCGAATTGACGCTGGGGCTGATCCCCGGTGCCGGCGGTACCGTCAGCGTTACCCGCAAAATTGGCCGCTGGCGCACAGCATATCTCGTGCTGTCCGGCCGTACCGTCGGCGCCGATACCGCCCTGGCATGGGGGCTGGTAGACGCGATTTACCTTGATGCCTAAGGGCGTTGCTCAGAAGCCCGAAAACGTCGTGGTGGTCGTCGAGGGCAGGTTGGAGACGGCCACCGCGAAGATGAAGAAGTACAAGATCACAACGATGACACCGACGACGGCGCCCACGATCGCAGCGATGATGGCCCACTTCTTGGCGCTCTCGGAGGCGGCCTGGGCCTCGGCATACCGTCCCTGAGACCACAGCCCAGAAACCTTGGTGGAGTAAACGATCGACACGATCCCCAACGGAAGACAACAAAAAACCGTGGTCAGAATCGCCCAGACGAGGTAGTTGTCTGGCTCTCGCCGGCCTGGCCAGCCCGGCTGTTGGCCCGGCCAACCCGGCTGCTGGCCCGGCCAACCCGGCTGCTGGCCCGGCCAACCCGCCGGCTGTTGGCCCTGCCAATCTGGCTGCTGACCCTGCCAACCCGCCGGCTGTTGGCCCTGCCAATCTGGCTGCTGGCCCGGCCAACCCGGCTGCGGCTGTTGGCCCTGCCATTCTGGGGAACCTTCGTACGGCCCTGGGGGATAACTCATGGCAACTCCCTTTCCGTTTGGTTCCCTCCGGTCCCAACGGACTTTGCTGGTGTGCGAAGTCAGGCAAATATACAGCACCCATCGACATCAGGCCGGGACATTTCGATTCGCTCCCTTCAGATTCCGCCTCTGGCGACCAGCTGCCCGGCGATCACATTGCGCTGGATCTCATTGGTGCCTTCGCCGACGATCATCAGGGGCGCGTCGCGGAAGTATCGTTCGACGTCGTATTCGGTGGAGTAGCCGTAGCCGCCGTGGATGCGCACGGCGTTCAGGGCAATCTCCATCGCAACCTCGGAGGCGAACAGTTTGGCCATCCCGGCTTCCATGTCGCAACGCTCGCCGCTGTCGTAGCGCTCGGCGGCATAGCGGGTGAGCTGACGGGCGGCGGTGAGTTTGGTCGCCATGTCGGCGAGGTAGTTTCCGACGGCCTGATGTTTCCAAATCGGCCGGCCGAAGCTCTCCCGCTGCTGTGCGTAAGCCAGCGCGTCCTCGAGCGCGGCCGTTGCCACACCCAGGGAGCGGGCAGCTACTTGGATACGGCCTGTCTCGAGTCCCTTCATCATTTGCGAAAAGCCCTCGCCCATGCGGCCGCCCAGAATTGCCGCCGCCGGCAATCGGTAGTCATCGAACGACAGCTCACAGGACTCGACGCCCTTGTAGCCCAACTTGGGCAGATCCCGCGACACCGACAGCCCCGGCCCGTGCTCGACGAGCGCGATCGAGATGCCCTTATGCCGCGGCGTGGCATTCGGGTCCGTCTTGCACAACAGGGCGATCAGCCCGGACCGTCGCGCGTTGCTGATCCAGGTCTTGGAGCCGTTGATCACCAGACCGTGTGCGCCGTCGGGCAGCGCTGTGGTCGACATGTTCTGCAGGTCGGAGCCACCGCCGGGCTCGGTCAGCGCCATGGTCGCCCGCAGCTCGCCGGTTGCCATCCGGGGCAGGTAGGCCCGCTTTTGTTCTTCGGTGCCGAACAGCGTCAGCAGCTTGGCCACCACGGTGTGGCCGCCCATCGCGCCTGCCAGGCTCATCCAGCCGCGCGCCAGCTCTTCAGTGACTCGCACATAACACGGCATCGACACCGGCGACCCACCGTATTTCTCGGGAACGGCCAGGCCGTAGACGCCGATCCGTTTCATCTGCTCGATCCACGCATCGGGGTAGATATTGGCGTGCTCGACCTCGCGGACCGTCGGTTTGACGTCACGGTCGATGAACGCCCGCACCGTGGCGACCAGCATGTCTTCTTCGTCATCGTGTGCACTGTTCACCTGCAACCACCCTCCAGCGTTGACCCCCGATTCGACACCCTGCCAGCATGTGGCGTTGTGACTACTAACGGGTATGCGGGTCAGCGCGTGGGCGGACCCTACTTCGACGACCTTTCGGTAGGCCAGGTGTTCGACTGGGCGCCGGCGGCCACACTTTCGCCCGGTCTGGCCGCGGCGCATCAGGCGATTGTCGGAGACCGGCTACGTCTGGCGCTGGACGCCGATCTGTGTGCGGCGGTGACGGGGTCGCCCGGCCCGCTGGCGCATCCGGCGCTGGTCTGTGACGTGGCAATCGGACAGTCGACGCTGGTGACCCAGCGAGTCAAAGCCAACCTGTTCTATCGGGGCCTCACGTTTCACCATTTCCCCGTCATCGGTGATTCGGTGTATACCCGTACCGAAGTGGTTGGGCTGCGGCCGAATTCACTCAAGCCGGGCCGGGCGCCAACGGGGTTGGCGGCGCTGCGGATGATCACGATCGATCAGGCCGATCAGTTGGTGCTCGACTTCTACCGGTGTGCCATGCTGCCCGCGAGCCCGGACTGGCATCCCGACGACCATCCCGGAGACGATTTGTCAGCCATCGGCGCTGACGCGGCCCCGCCCGCCTCCGACCCGACCACTCAATGGCACGGCGAGGTGTTCCGGAACAAGGTGCCCGGCCCGCATTTTGACCCCGGTATGGCGGGTGCGGTGTTGCACAGCACCGGTGATGTCGTCAGCAGCGCACCGGAACTGGCTCGTCTCACATTGAATATCGCTGCCACACATCATGATTGGCGAGTCGGCGGGCGGCGGCTGGTGTACGGCGGACATACCATCGGGCTGGCGCTCGCGCAGGCCAGCCGGCTGCTGCCCAATCTGGTGACGGTCCTGGGCTGGGAGTCCTGCGACCACACCGGTCCGGTGCACGAGGGCGACACCCTGTACAGCGAACTGCACATCGAGTCCGCTCAGCCGACCGACCACGGCGGCGTGCTGAAGCTTCGGTCGCTGGTCTACGCGGTCAGCGACTCGGCGGGCGGGCCCGACCGGCCGGTGCTGGACTGGCGCTTCAGCGCCCTGCAGTTCTGACCCGCGCCGCTTTGCGTCACGAGCACAATGGTGTCGTGAGCAGCGCGTCCTCCCAGTGGGGAAGCAGTGGGCTGGCCTGCCTGACCGGCCGGCGCGACGGGCCGCCGGACTTCTCCCGGGCCCGCGTACTGGCTCGTGCCGAGCAGGTCGCCTCGGCCGTCGGTCTCCGAGCGGATATCACCGTCGATGCGGCCACGCTGCTGACCGGGCGAGCCGCGCTGCTGGGGTTGACCCGCGGCGGGTCAGTATCGTGCGGTGGCGCCACCCGCTTGCTGGCGGCTCGAGATGGCTGGTGCGCGATCACGCTGTCCCGCCCCGACGATGTCGCCGCGGTGCCCGCGCTGCTGCACGCCGATGAAGTGCCCGCGGATCCCTGGCCCACACTGCAGCAGTGGACGACAACGTGTTCGGTGTCGGCGATCACCGAGCGGGCGGGTCTGCTCGACATCCCTGCGGCCGCCTTGGGTGAAATCGCGGCCGCATCACCGCGGATACGACGAATGGGATTCCGGGCGCCGGCACACGCGATCGCCAGCCTGCTGGTGGCCGATCTGTCGTCGATGTGGGCGGGTCCGCTGTGTGGGCAGCTGCTGGCACGCGCGGGAGCGACCGTCGTCAAAGTCGAGAGCCCGCACCGCCCCGACGGCACCAGGGGCGGCAATCGCGCCTTCTTCAGCTGGATGAACAGTGAAAAGCTCTCGTATTGCGTCGATTTCGACAGCCAAGCCGACCAGCTTCGCGAGCTGCTCGCGGTCGCCGACATCGTGATCGAGGGCTCCCGGCCCGCGACGCTGGCCCGGCGCCGGCTCGGGCCGCACGACGTTGCGCCACGGGCGGGGCGTATCTGGTTGCAGATCACCGGGTATGACCAGCATTCCGGGCGGCCGGCATTCGGCGATGACGCCGCGATAGCCGGCGGGCTGGTCGGCACCAGCTGCGGCGCACCGGTGTTCTGCGCGGACGCCATCGCCGATCCCCTGACCGGGCTGGAGGCGACATGGGCGGTCACCGAATCGCTGGCCCGCGGCGGCGGTGAATCGATCCACATGTCCATGGCTGCGGTCGCGGCAACCTACGCTGCGCTGCCGACCGAGGCGTCGGTCTCGGCTCACCCGGCCCCACCGCCATCGGTTCCGCCGGCAACTGCCCCAGCGGCCGAGGTCGGCGCTCATAACGAGTTGGTACGAAACCTGGTATCCGAAAGACGTTGCCTGTCATGCTGATTCAGCGAGCCACTTTGCTGGACGGGAGGACCACCAAAATCCGGGCGGGGGAGCGGATCGACGAGGTCGGCGACGGGCTGACGGCCAGGCCCGGGGAGGGTGTGCTGGACGCCGGAGGCGGAACCGTGCTGCCCGGGCTTCATGACCACCATGTGCACGTGCGCTCCGCGGCCTCTGCGCTGGATTCGTTTTTCGTCGGACCACCCGGTGTCAGCACCAAAGCTCAGCTGGCACAACTGCTGTCGAATGCCACCCCAGGCCCCGATGGATGGATTCGCGCCGTCGGCTATCACGAGTCGGTCGCCGGCGAGCTGGACCGGGCCGCCCTCGATGCTGTGGTGCCGCGTATTCCGGTGCGCGTCCAGCACCGCAGCGGTGCGCTGTGGATACTCAACTCCGCCGCACTGGGCCGGGTCGGCCTGGCTGAACATCCCGACGGGCGTCTTCGCAGCGCCGACCGCGGCTGGTCGGAGGCGCTGCAGCGCCGAGAAACCGACCTGGCGGAACTCAGCCGCCGAATCACCGCGACCGGCGTCACTGGCGTCACCGACGCCACCCCTGACCTCGGCGCCGAGGACATGGTCTCGTTGATTGTGGCGCACCGTCGCGGCGAATTTCGGCCACGGCTGCGTTTCCTGTCGCCCGGTAAGAAAATCCTGCATGATGACCATCTCGACCTCGATTCCCTGACGGATTGGATCGCCGAGCACCACCGGGCTGACCGGCCGGTCGCCCTACACTGCGTGACCGCAGCCCAACTCGTGGTGACCATCGCAGCCCTGCGCGCGGCCGGTAGCCACGCGCTCGATCGCATCGAGCATGCCGCAGTCGTGCCCGACGACAATCTGGCTGACCTGGCCGAGCTTTCTAGGTTGGGGGGACTGACTGTGGTCACACAGCCCAATTTCGTCGCCGAGCGCGGCGATCAGTACCTCGTCGACGTGCCACCCGCCGAGCACAGCCAACTCTGGCGGGTCGCGTCGTTACTGAAAGCGGAAGTGCGCGTGGCGCTGTCAACCGACATGCCTTTCGGCCACGGCGACCCGTGGACGGCGATGCGCGCCGCGGTGTACCGCACCACACCCAGCGGCGCCATTTTGGGTGCGAACGAATGTGTCTCGGCGCGAGAGGCTTTGACGATGTTTCTGGGCCGGTCCGATCAGCCGGACCGGGCCCGCACCGTCGAAGCCGGACAGCCGGGCGACCTCTGCGTGCTGACCGAGCCGCCGGCGACGGCCCTGGCCGAGCTGGACGCCGGCATGGTGGCCGCCACGATCATCGGCGGTGAGCTCGTGTATTTCGCGATGTGACCGGCGATCAACCCGCCGGGGCGAGCGCAGAGCGCAAACTGTCGCACTCACTGTCGAAAAACCCTTGTGACACTTGAGCTTTCGGTACGATCGCGTCGAATCCGTGGAAGACGCCCGGGACCACCTCGACTTCGCATGGCACACCGGCGCTTCTCAGGCGTTCGGCATAGGCGAGATCCTCGTCATGGAACAGGTCGTTGGTGCCTACTCCGATCCATGCAGGCGCCAGCCCGCTCAGGTCGTCGCGCCGCGCCGGCACGGCGCTCTGGGGGTCGGCATCGCCGAGGTAGGCCGTCCAGCCGAAGTGGTTACTGCGCGTATTCCACAGCCGGTAGTTCGGCTTGTCCCCGGTCGTGGAACTACGGTCGTCGAGCATGGGGTAGGCCAGTAGCTGGAATATCGGTGTGGCCTCGCCGCGGTCGCGAGCCAGCAGGGCCAGCGCCGCCGCCAGCCCGCCACCGGAACTGGCACCGCCGATCGCAATCCGTCCCCGGTCCACCGCAGGCAGCCCGGCCAGCCAGGTCATCGCCGAATAGCAGTCCTCGAGTGGCTCGGGATATGGATGTTCGGGCGCCAGCCGGTAATCCACCGACGCGACCGTGATGCCCAATCTTGCGCTGAACCGGCGGCACAGCCGATCGTCCTGTCGCGCGGTGCCAATTACATATCCGCCGCCGTGGATCCACAGCAGCGCGGGTGCCGGTTCCGTGACGCCCATCGGCCGGAACAGCCGGACGCCGACGCCAGATCCCAGGGTGACGATTTCGACATCACCAGAGGCGCCGGGTTTACGCAGGCGCCCCCTCAACCCATCCAGTGTGCGAACTATCGGCAGGGTCCGCGGACCGATCATCTGTCGGGGGGCGAAGCGGGCGATGCGGCGCAACTCGGGGTGAACGTCAGTGCTCGGCACCGATCCAGTATGCCTGGCTCCCTACCCGCCGACTTGAGTGTCCATCCGGGCATGCGTCGGCACCGAATCACTCGGGTGAACGATCTCGCCCCGTCGATAGCGCGGCCTTGGCCGGCTGGGTTAGCCGAGCCGAGATCGGGGTATCGATCTGAGTGATCGAAATGCTGGCCTGTCTCGTAGACATCAGCATGTCGGCGATGCGGGTTCGTTGCAACGTCCCCCAACGGGGTCAAGGCGCGTCCGGGCCGCCTGGTCGGGCACGACGGGAGAGGCGTGAAATGCTGGGCCATCTCTACGACCGGGCGCTCGGCGGCGAACGATGTTGGATCCGTCACGAGGATGGTGAGCTCCGCGTGCTGCCTGCTCATCGCTGGTTGGGCGCTCGATGTCCCGATGGTGCATCCGGTAACGCCTTCGATGAGGTCTTCGACGACGCCGTCACGCAGATGTGCATCGGGCCGACCATCGAGTTGGGGTGCGGGCCCGGACGTCTGGTCGCGCGCCTCATCCGGCGGGGCGTACCCGCGCTCGGCATCGATCGGTCCGCGACCGCGATTCGCCTGGCCGGCCGCGGCGGCGCGCCTGCCCTGCTGGGCGATGTGTTCGAACCGCTGCCCGGGATTGGCCGATGGCAGACGGTTTTGCTGGTCGACGGCAACGTCGGCCTTGGCGGCGATCCGCGGCGGATACTGAGTCGCGCGGCCGAGCTGCTGGGCCGCGGCGGCCGATGTGTGGCCGAGTTCGACGTCGAAGCCATTGGCATCCGATCGCGCTGGGTGCGTCTGGAGTCGGCTCACGATGTCGGACCGTGGTTTCGGTGGGCATCGGTCGGAGTGGACAGCGCCGCCTTGCTGGCCGCGCAAGTGGGTCTGTCGCTGACGACTGTCCGGCTGATCAGCGGCCGGGTGGTTGCGAGCCTGGCGGCTATATGAACGGGTACGGCTTTCCCGCCAAGTTGTGGAGGGCTATGGACCGGCACCCGCCACCGGGTGTGCGGTGGCTGGCGAAGTTTCGGAGCCCGCTGCGTGGCCCGTGGTTGACATCGGTGTTCGGGCTGGTGCTATTGGTGACACTGCCGATAGTCATCGTTACCGGGCTGCTGTCCTACATCGCCTATGCGCCGCAACTCGGCCAGGCCATCCCCTCCGACGTCGGCTGGCTGCGACTCCCCGCCTTCGCCTGGCCGACCCGTCCGTCGTGGTTGTACCGGCTTAACCAGGGTCTACACGTCGGGCTGGGGCTGGTGATCATCCCGGTGGTGCTGGCCAAGCTGTGGTCGGTGATCCCGCGGCTGTTCGTGTGGCCGCCGGTCCGCTCGATTGCCCAAGTGCTGGAACGGTTGTCGTTGCTGATGCTGGTCGGTGGTGCGCTGTTCGAGATCGTCACCGGAGTGCTCAACATCCAGTACGACTACATCTTCGGGTTCAGCTTCTACACCGCCCACTACTTCGGGGCTTGGGTCTTCATCGCCGGTTTCGCAATGCATATCGCGGTGAAGATTCCGCGCATGGTGAACGGGTTGCGATCGCTACCGCTGCGAGAGGTGTTGCGCACCAACCGCAGCGATACCCATCCGCAGCCACCCGATCCCGACGGGCTGGTGGCCGCCGACCCAGCCGAACCGACGATGAGCAGGCGCGGTGCCCTGGCGCTGGTCGGCTCCGGTGTGCTGCTGGTCGCCGTGCTGACTGCGGGCCAAACCCTCGGCGGTGCCGCCCGTGGCGCCGTCCTACTGCTGCCGCGCGGGCGGGGCCGCGGGGATTTCCCGGTCAACAAGACCGCCGTCGCGGCGGGGATCACGCCCGAGAGCGTCAGCGACAGTTGGCGATTGACGTTGCGCGGCGGGCCTTCGGAGGTAGTGCTGGACCGCGCCGTGCTGGCCGGTATGCCGCAAACCACCGCGCGGCTGCCAATCGCCTGCGTCGAGGGGTGGTCGACCGTGCAAACCTGGAGCGGGGTGCGGCTGGCCGACCTGG
>DASXMA010000076.1:0-21846 GCA_036495965.1 Mycobacterium sp. | reverse complement strand
CAGGCCGCCTGGGAAATTCGCGCCGGCGTTGTTGACCAGCACATCGAGGCGGGTGAAGCTGCCGGCCAGCGCGTCCACCGAGCCATGGTCGGTGATCTGCAACTGGCGATAAGTCATCCCGGACAAGTCGGCGTCGTAGTCCGTGGCCGCCGCTTTGGTCCCGGTGATGGTGACCTCGGCTCCGGCATCCCGGAACAACACCGCGGTGGCATGCCCAATCCCGCTGGTGCCACCGGTGATGAGCGCCGCGGTCCCGGTGAAGTCGAAGCCGACGCGCGCTGTCATGAGTTCCTCGCTATTTGTTCTGAGAGCCAAGCTCTTTCCCAGAAGTTCGTGCTGTCGGCTAGCAGGCCTTGGTGGGCTTCCCGCAGTACCGCCCGCGCTCCCGGATGATCTGGCGAGACGAGCTCGGCGAGATGGATGGCGTGCAGGGGGCGCCTCGCGACAAGGTGTGCCCGCGCCCGATCCACAAGCGCGTCGGCACCGGCGAGTTCGACCACATCGGCGGTGACGGCTTCGAAGCCGACCGGGTAGAGCTCAGTGGTCGACCGATGGTGGAACCATCCTGAATAGTTCTCCCAGATGGCTCGCACATCCCAGGTGACCTTCCCATAACCCTGCCCCACTTCGGATTCCACGGGTAACGTGATCTCACGCATCAGGGTCTGAACGTCCTTGCCGGCGTTCATCCCGGCGACGGTCTGGTCGTGGATGTACTGGATGGCATCGCGCAGTCGGGTGAGTTCGGCATTGATCAGGTCGGCACCCGCGATCGGTCCGAAGTGACCGGTCACCAGGAGCTCGGGCTGCAGGTCGCGCACCCGCTCGACCGATGCGATGGCGGTCAGCGCGTCACGGTACCGGTCGCCGCGAATGGTGACGAGGTTGGGAATGTGTCCGAAGATCGGACCGAAGGTGTTTCCGCACAAACAAATTCGCTCATCGGGCAACCAGATCACCAGCGAGTCTGTGGTCTCGCCGCCGGGCACGGAGATCAGCTCGAGCCGCCGCCCGCCAACTTCGAGGGTGAGGGTGTCCTCGAAGTCCAGGTCGACGGTGGGAACACTCTGGCCAGGCAGGCGCTTAGTCCCGAGGCGACGTTGAATCGCCTGAATGCCGGTAGCCAGGGTGTCTTTGAAGGCGAACGCGCTTCGGCTGGCGCGGTAGGGGATGAGGCGTTCGTTGTCGTCCCGCCATGTCGTCCAATTGGCTTGCGCGACAACCGTTGTGTCAGGGTCGCGGACGCTGTCCAGGCCGCCGACGTGATCCACATGGCCCTGCGTGAAGATGATGTACCGGACCGGCGCGGAGTCGACAGCGTCAAAGTTGGCGCGGTGCACCGGACCCTCGAAGCCCATCCCGGTGTTGATGACCACCCGGCCTGCGTCGGTGGTCAGCAGGTAGGCATTCGACAGACCTGGTGAGCACCACAGGCCCGGGGCGATTTGCTCGGCGTGTTCGGCAGCCGCCGGGCGCATGGCGTCAGCACCTGGCCTGTTGCGATAGACCGGTTCGGACATCGCTGTTGACTCCTTCATTCGGGGCGAACGTCGAAACGGTCGAAGTAGAAGTCGAAGCGCCCGCGGAGTTCGTCGGCCGAGATGCCGAAGTTCCGTTGTAGGTCGTAGCGCATACGGCCGTGCTTCCCACGCGGATTGCCGTCGAGGTAGTGCTGGAACCGTCCGTGCACCTGCGGTGTCAATTCCACACCGCCACGCTGGTAAAGCTCTTCGAGTAACGGTATCTCGCTGCCGTTGAGGTGGTGGAAGCTGATGTCGATGCTCCGATCGGCCGGCACCAGGTCGCGATCGCGTGCGCACGCACTGAGCAGGCGGTGGACGCGGTCGCTCCAGTAGTCCAGCAGCCAGCCCGGGTCGATGCTGGTCCGGCGCAGCCGATCGGAGTAGGCCATCATCGTGATCGCTGACTGAATCACCGCGACGGGATCGCGGTGCGTGAAGGCCACCGTCGCGTCGGGGAAGGTTGCCATCAGCGGACCGAGCTGCTCACAGTGTTGTGGACTCTTGAGGAGCCAGGTCTGCGGGCCGCGCAGGAATGTCAACGCCTGCAACACTTTCTTCATGTACGCGTAGTGCCGCGTCTGGTCGAGTCCCAGGTAGTAGTCGCGCCAATCGGGAACGCGTGCATGCCATTCCAAGACGTAGGCGGCCAGATCGAGGTCGAGGAGCTCGACTTCTTCCTCGATTGCCTCGGGGAAGCGGTCGTGCATGGCAGCCACCATCGGCGCACTGACCATGAGTGCGTCGTGTTCGGATTTGGCCCGCGCGTAGCGGGGATCGACTCCGAAGATGTCGGGGCCTTCGCCGCGCGCCGGTATCGGATCCTGGCTTTCCCAGTACGGCAGGGCGCGTCGGCGTGGGTCGGCGGCAATGAGATTGACCAGATGGCTAGTACCGGATCGCGGCATCCCGACGACGATGAATGGCTTCTCGATCGTGACCGACTCGATCTCGGGGTAACGCTTGATGAGTTCGGTCAACGACAACCGGTTGCGCAGCAGGCGAACGACTCGTTGCCGCAGGGAGGACCGAGTGAGCTGGCGTAAACCTTCGTCGGCGTCGATCGCGGCCACATGTGCGCTCAGGCGATCACCGAAGCCGCCCGTGTCATGCAGGTCGCCGACGCCCGCCTGCTCAACGGCCTCCGCGAGCATCCGATCGATGTCGAACTCGACGTGTTTGGCCTCGGTGAATTCCAGAATCTGGCGCTGGACATCGGTCAGCTTGGGCGCTGTCAGATCGTCGAAGTCGATGTCAGCGATGCCGGGGCCCGCAGAGCCCATGCGACCGCCTCCTCGACATGGTGTCGAATACTCGACGTATCATTCGAAATGTGATACGGACGGTAGACGCGGTGGAGATGCCTCGTCAACCCACTTCTTCTCCCCCGACAGAGCGGGTGGTCGCGATCATGCAGCTGCTCGGGTCACAACCCATCCGAGCGTTCTCCCTTGCCGATATCTGCCGGGAACTGGGTATCAGCCGGGCCACTGGCCACGCAATCCTGACGACGCTCGCCGCCCATCACTGGGTTGTACGCGACAGCACGACGGCCGCCTACTCCTGGGGACCAGGCATCGCCTCACTGGCCAAGCCGGCTAGCGACCGCATCTTTCACGGAATCCTCCAGGAGCTCGCTGAATCCACAGCGACACAGGTATTTCTGGCACGCCGCGACGCCAACACCCTCGTCGTCGTGGACAGCGCGGGCGAGTCTGCGTCCGGAATGCGAGTCGACCGCGGATTGCGCATGCCCCTGGTCGCGCCGTTCGGCCGCGATTATGTCGCGTGGAGCGCCGCTACCGCGAGGCGAGCCTGGCTGGAGGGCATCGGCAAACCGTCCACCGTGCTGTCACGACGAATCACCGCGGTAATCAACGAGATTCAGGAGCGCGGATACACCGTCGAACGACTCAGCCGCGAGTACCTGCAGGTGTACACCGCGCTGCGTGCGCTCAGGGCAGACGGGGAACCCGACGCTATTACCGCACGGCTGGCACGCGCGTTCGCCGACCTCACGCTGATCGACGTCTTGCGCGCTGAACTCACCGAGAACAGCACGCACAGCATCGCCACCGTTTCCGCTCCGATCTTCGACGAAGACGGGGTTGTCCCGATGTCGATCAGCGCCGCGCCGTTCACTGAGCTTGCTGCGGCCGAGGTCATTCATTTGGGCGAGCAGGTCCGAGCCGGCGCACACCGGATCGAAGCGCAGATAGCGGGCTCTACAAGTTAGCCAGGTCGTCGGGAACGTCGACTTTGTGTTCCTGCAGCGCCTCGAGGGGCACTACTTCCAGGGTGCGCTCGTGGGTAGACGCCAACACCACCGGAGCGGCGCAACCATCGTGATGAGCCCGAAGCCAGTTCAGGGCGGTCACGCACCAGCGATCGCCGGGTAGCAGGCCGGGGAACCG
Source organism: Mycobacterium sp. (assembly GCA_036495965.1). Taxonomy (GTDB): domain Bacteria; phylum Actinomycetota; class Actinomycetes; order Mycobacteriales; family Mycobacteriaceae; genus Mycobacterium. Next base: position 17,912 of record DASXMA010000076.1, on the reverse strand, counting down.
GTACTCGGGGACCGGCGTCAACAAGTCATTGCCGATGGAACGCTGGTGCTCCAGGAATTCAGCAGTCATCACGGCACAGATGGTGTGCCGCCCGAGGTCTTCGGGCCCGGACGAGCAGCAACCGTCGCGATAGTAACCAGTTAGTGGGTCAGTACCGCACGGTTCCAGCGGGCCGCCCAGCACATTGCGTTCAGGCACGTGCTTAGTATCGCGCTCTTCGGATTCGTCTTCAGCCTGTTCTGCCTTTTCGGCCTTCCGGTCCTGCTGGGTTCATCATCTGGGCCATCGTCGACGCGGTCATGATGTTCACCGGCAGCGTCAAAGACAACCACGGCCGCAGGCTGCGCTAGTGCGGTGTCATCGGCGAGCCTAGCGCGCTGAACGTTGCCGTATTACAAGGAAATAACGATTCTCAGCTAAAGGTATCGCGACGCGCTAAGTAAATACCGGGCACAGGGCCCCAGCCAACTTATCGTCAATTCGTGTACCGCCGAACGGTCTTGAAGCTACCGCTGATGTTGGCAGCGGGCAGTGCGCTGGCATACGCACCCCGCGCCTCCGCGGAACCAGCACCCCGCTCTTCGGGGGAGATAACACGGTGGTCGGCCGACCGTGCCAATCGCTGGTATCAAGCGCAAGGTTGGCTGGTCGGCGCAAACTTCATCACCTCAAATGCCATCAACCAGCTCGAGATGTTTCAGCCCGGCACCTACGATCCCCGCCGTATCGATACCGAACTGGGCTGGGCCAGGTCGGCCGGACTCAACAGCGTGCGGGTCTTCCTCCATGATCAGCTCTGGGCCCAGGACGCCCGAGGGTTCCTGCTGCGTCTCGCGCAGTTTGTCAATATCGCCGCGCGCCACCGCATCAAGCCACTGTTTGTCTTCTTTGACTCATGTTGGGATCCGTTTCCCAGACTAGGTGCGCAACACGCGCCGAGGCCTGGGGTGCACAACTCGGGCTGGGTACAGAGCCCAGGCGCTGAACACCTTGGCGATCCCGGCTATACCCGCGTCCTACGCGACTACGTCACCGGAGTGTTGACCCAATTCCGCAATGACGACCGTGTTTTGGGCTGGGACCTGTGGAACGAGCCCGACAATCCCGCGAAGGTGTACACCAGGGTCGAGAGGAAAGACAAACAGGAGCGCGTCGCAGAGTTGCTCCCCCAAGTTTTCCTGTGGGCACGTTCGGTTGAGCCGAGTCAACCACTGACGAGCGGCGTGTGGCGCGGAGACTGGGGCGAGCCGGCTGGCCGCAGCCCAATCAGTGCCACGCAACTGGACAACGCCGACGTGATCACATTCCACTCCTATGCCGAACCCGCACGCTTCGAGTCCCGGATCGCTGAGCTTGCGCCGCTGGGACGGCCGATCATTTGCACCGAATACATGGCTCGGCCCCAGGGCAGCACCGTGGAGTCGATCCTGCCCGTGGCGAAGCGACACAATGTTGGTGCCTTCAACTGGGGTCTGGTCGCCGGAAAGACGCAGACGTACTTCCCGTGGGACTCGTGGGATCACCCGTACACAGCGCCCCCGAAGGTGTGGTTTCACGACCTCCTGCTACCCGACGGGCGGCCGTATCGGGACAGCGAAATTCAAGCGATTCGGGGACTGACCGGCGCGCAAGGCTAGCCACATAAAGCGACGGTCGGGCCTCTAGAGGACTGGTTACGCAGCGCGACGGAAGCGGCGTGATGCGGGTGCCGAAGTGTTTTCGGAGTCGCGTTGACCCGTCAACTCCGGGTGAAGGCGGGTGACACGAGCCGTCTCCGCGCCGCTTCTTTCCGAGCGGTGCTCGACTTTGCGGTAGATCCACGAGATCGCGGTCACGATCGCGATCGCGGCGGCCAATACCGCCAAAGCGTCCCCGATGGCGATCAACATGATGACGCCGGCGAAAATCCAGAACACGGCGACCTCGGCGTTGTGGGTGCCACGATGTCCGCTGATTGTGGTCGTATCGTGCCGCATGTCTGCCTCGCTCTAATTCTGGCCACCGTCTGACACGGGACTGTTTGGTGAAACGCCCGAGCGATAGAAGGGCTGCCCAATCCTGGGTGATCGTGACCCATTTCACTGGGCCGATCACTTTAGTGCTGCCGAACAGGTGTCGAAGTCGTGGCCGATGACGCACTGATGTAAAGACGCAAGGCCTGGGCTGCCGCTGTAGCCACTTCGCCTCGCAGATTCGAGATCGGTGGGCTGCCTCGCGTGTGGATCGAGTTCGCGAGCAGAACGATGTAGGTGTCTGAACCCGGGTCCATCCAAATCGAGGTTCCAGTGAAGCCGGTGTGGCCAAAACTACCGATGGGGAAGATCTTGCCTCGCGCCTTGGACAGACCCGTGTCGACATCCCAGCCAAAGCCGCGCAGGTTTTGCCCCGCGATCGCCGGGTAGCGCGGAGCGAGCAGCAGATCTGTTGTATTCGGTCTCTGTGCGACGGCTGCTCGGGCGGCATCGTTGGCTGCGTTGAGTTGCTGAGGTGTATGTCCGGGCTGCTGCGGAGCCGTCATCAACTCGAGAGTTGTTTGCGCCAAAGGAAACTCGCTCGGACGACCCGCGAGCCGGTCAAGTAGGGCCTGCGCAAAGATGCTGACATCGTCGGCCGTCGAGAACAGGCCGGCATGCCCGGCCACGCCACCCATGCGCCGCGCCGTCGTGTCCTGCACGGTGCCCCGAAGCAGGTGATCAAGATCCGGATTCTTGCCCGGATCGGCTCTGCCCTCGTCGTCGCGTGCTGTCGGTGCGATGCGCGACAACAGACCGGTGCTCCAACTACCGGCAGGGCAAGCGTCGGGCGCCTCGCCTTGTGGCGCGGGAGCCCAGGCGATCGCAGCCCCTATCGTCGTGCGCGGACCACAGGCTTTGGTCAGGGGAAGATAGCGGGTGTCTTCCAGGCCAAGCGGCGCAAACACATTTTGCTGGACGTAAACGTCTTCTGCCTCGCCGGTGACGTTCTCGATCAGCGCGCCAAGCAGAATGAAGTTGATGTCGGAGTAGCGGAAAACCTCACCGGGACCCGATTCGAGCGGCGTGGTGAGCGCCCGATGAATGCCCTCAGCTCTGTCGGGTTGGTCCAGTCCCCACGGATCTTTGAGCTCGACATCTCCCGTCTCGCCCGAGGTATGAGTAAGCAGCATGCGAACGGTCACCTTTGCGCGCTGTGGATCGTTGGCCGTGTTGAAGTCCGGCAAATACTGCTGCACGGGATCGTCGAACTGAAGCCTCCCTTGTTCGTAGAGCTGCATGACGGCAGTCGCCGTTGCGAGGCACTTCGTCAACGACGCCATGTCGAAGATCGTGTCCTCGGTCATCGGCTCTGCAGGAGCAGGCGATCCGTCTAGCCCCGGTTCGCCTGCAAGCTTGCGCACGCCATAAGCCTGATGGAAGACGATCCTCCCAGCGTGCCCGATCATGACCACCGCACCTGGCAGCTTATTTGCTGCGATCGCGTCGTTCATCAGCTTGGAGACGGCTGCGAAGTCGGGTGTGGGCGCCGCATCCGGCGCCTGCGTTGGCTGCGTCGGCTGCGTTGCCTGGTTCGGCTGCGTTGGCTGCGCGGGGTGCATTGCCTGCGCTGGCTGCGTTGGCTGCGTCGGCTGCGTTGGCTGCGTTGCCTCCGCCATGTCGCTCACTGTTGTGTGCACCGTATAGCCACGCGCGGAAGGCATAGCAAGGATGAGCAAGACAGTGCCAACAGCAATGGCCGTCCGCACCGATGGCTTACCGAACATTAAGCCGCCTAAGCGAGCCGATGATGGATGTGGCTGCCGCCCCGAGAAGAACGAACCGTGCGAAATGTGTGGGTGGCCGCATCATCCACCCGCCGCTGGCGCAGCGGACCAAGTCACCGACGACGGGCATATCGCAAGGGTAGGTCGACAGCCTGGCAGCATGTACTTGTCTAGCGAAACTCGATCGAAGTCTTGTCGGGATGGAAGCAAGCGTGAGGACTCATCCGCGTCGACGATGACCACATCGAGGTCAGCCATCGCAAAAACCCGCGCGATGCCGCCACCCATCTAGCCCGCGCCGACGATGGCGGCGTGTTGAATCTGTCTCTTGTCTGTCATGGCTGATTGCCTCCTTTTACGCGAACGCCGGGATGTCGGTGATGGCCCGACCGATGATCAGTGTGTGGATTTCGTCGGTTCCCTCGTAGGTGCGCACGGCCTCGAGGTTGCCGGCGTGACGCATTGGTGAGTAGTCGAGGGTGATTCCGTTGCCGCCGAGCATCGTTCGCGCTTGGCCGGCGATGTCGATAGCCATGCGGACGTTGTTGAGTTTTCCGAACGAGATCTGTTCGGGTCGTAGCAGGCCGGCGTCCTTCAGGCGGCCGGTGTGCAACGCGACAAGCAAGCCCTTGTTGATCTCCAGGACCATGCTGACCAGCTTTTCCTGGGTGAGCTGAAAGCCCGCCAGCGGGCGGTTGAACTGGTGGCGGTTGAGCGTGTAGTCGAGGGCGACCTCATAGGAATCGCGGGCGGCGCCCACCACGCCCCACAGGATGCCGTAGCGGGCTTCGTCCAGACATGTCAGCGGTGCTTTGAGCCCAGTCGCCAACGGAAGGCGATGGTCTTCGGTCAGCCGGACGTCATCGAGGTGGATCTCGCATTGGATCGAGGCGCGCATGGCCAGCTTCGGTTGAATCGGCGTTGCCGTGAAGCCCGGGGTGGAGGTGGGTACGAGAAAGCCCCGGACACCGTCGCCGGTTTTGGCCCATATGACGGCGACGTCGGCGATGGAGGCCAGTCCGATCCAGCGTTTTGTCCCGCTGATGACCCAGTGATCGCCGTCGCGGCGCGCGGTAGTTTGCATGCCGGCTGGATCGCTGCCGGCGTTGGGTTCGGTCAAGCCGAAGCAGCCGATCAGTTGTCCTTTGGCCATGCCCGGCAGCCAGTAGTTCTTCTGCGCCTCGGAGCCGAACTTGTAGATGGCGCTCATCGCCAGCGAGCTTTGAACGCTGACAAAGGTGCGTAAACCGGAGTCGCCGGCCTCGAGCTCCATATTGGCCAGGCCGTACTCGACATAGCTGCGCCCGGGGCAACCATAGCCCTTGATCGCCATGCCCAAGAGGCCCATCTGACCAAGCTCGGCGACGAGCTCCATTGGGAAACGGGCGTTTTCATACCAGTCGGCGATGTGGGGCTTGACTCGTTCGTTGACGAACTCCCGAACTCGCTGCTGCAGCGCGCGTTCTTCAGGAGTCAACAGGCTGTCGATGTTCAGATAGTCCGCGGCCAGCGTAGGGCGTTCGGTGTGCCCGTTTCGATTGTTCCGTTCGGAAACGTGCTGTGGCCGCCGAGAATCGACCATCACCGACCCTGCGGCGTCCGGTGATGTGTTGTGATGCTGGTTCACGATCTCTCCTCGGTGTTGTTTTCGCGTGTTGTTTCGGCTACCTGACCCGCTTGCCCGGCGACAGCACATCTGCGGCCAGGGCGGGAGGAGCGCTTCGGTAGGTGACTGGTGTGCGCGACAGGCGGATCGGGTTGCGCACGAGCCGTGCGACACTGCCGTCGGCGCGGGGCACCGCCACGGTCGGCTCTAGTCCCAGGGTTTCGGCCAGTCGGAAGGCCTGCGCGATGTTGTTGACGCGGCCGGCCGGTACGCCGGCTTTCATCAGCTTGTCCGACCACTCGGCGACCGGATACGTGCGCAGTATGTTCTCTAATTCGGTGCGCAACATCGGCAGGTTCGCCACCCGGTCGGCGTTGGTCGAAAACCGTGGGTCGTCAGCGATTGCGGGCTCACCGAGCACGTCGGCAAGCTCCCGGAACTGTCGGTCGTTGCCGACGGCGAGCACCAGGTCCGCATCTTCGGCGGCGAATAGCCCGTAGGGTGCAACGCTGGGATGATCGCTGCCCGTGCGCTGCGCGACGATACCGGCGAGGGTGTATTCCGAGGCGTCGTTGCCCAGAGCCGCAAGCAGTGCGGACATCAGGTTGACCTCGACGTGCTGGCCTTCACCGGTGGCATCACGGTGGCGCAGCGCGGCCAGCACTCCCACCGTGGCGAAGAGCCCGGTGATGACGTCGATGAACGCCGCGCCGACGATCTGAGGCTTGCCCGCCGGCTCGCCAGTGATGCTCATCAGGCCGCCGAGCGCCTGCACCAGCAGGTCATAACCCGCCAACCGCGCGCCGGGACCTGAGCCAAAGCCGGTGATCGAGCAGTAGACCAAGCCCGGATGGGCCGCCGCGAGCGTGGCGTAGTCCAGCCCGAATCGAGCCATGACCCCGGTGCGGAAGTTCTCCACGACCACGTCGGCTCCATCAATCAGCTCGGAGGCGGCACGCAACCCGTCCGCGGAGCGGAGATCCAAGACCACAGAGTCTTTGTTCCGGTTCACAGCCTGGAAATACGTCGACTGGCCGCGCTCGTCATACGGCGGAAACGATCGCGTGTCATCTCCGGTCCCCGGACGCTCAACCTTCGTCACCGAGGCGCCGAGGTCAGCCAGCAGCATCGTGGCCAGCGGGCCGGACACAACCCGGGAGAAATCGACGATATGCACGTCGCCAAGCGGGTGAGTCATCATGTTTTCCTTCTGTTAGTGTTCGTAGTTATGAATCCTAACTCATATATACGTACATAGAAACCGAATATGTCCTTCAACTAACTTGATCTAGGTCACACTTCAGCTGGACAAGGCTGGGCTGCCAGGGATATTGACTGGCGAGCGCGCCACGAGTGGAGTCGGCCATCCGGTAGTGTGTTCATATATACGAAAGGAGGGGTCATCGCATGTCGGTGCCGATCGCCAAAGAACACCGCACGGTGTCGCGGGTCACCACAATCCTTGAGCGCGTGTCCGCCGCCCGGGCCGGCGTGCGGCTCGCCGAACTGGCCGCTGCGCTCGATGCCCCGCGGTCGTCGGTGCACGGATTGGTCAAAGGACTGGTCGCAACCGGATACCTGCGTGAGGAAGACAGTGGTTATGTACTCGGACCCGCCGTCGGTGCCTTGCTGATGGCAGCACCACCGACACTCGATCTCGCCACCCGGCCGGAGATGGAGAAGCTGCACCGGCAATTCGACGAGACCGTGATGCTGGCTTGCCCGGTCGGCGACTCCCTCGTCTACACCGACACGATCGAATCGACCCGGGCGATTCGATTCTCCACGCCGTTGCACACTCGCCGGCCGTTGTATCCCACCAGCGCGGGCAAATGCATTCTCGCGTTCGCGCCGACCCGGATGCGCGAGAACTACCTCACCACCCATATCCCCGACCCCGATCGGCGCGAGCTGGTCCGGCGCGAACTCACCGAAATCGCGGTCGCGGGTGTCGCGGCCAATCGGGGAGAAACCGAGCCAGAGGACTCCGGCGTCGGTGCCCCGATTCTGATCGGCGATCAGGTGGTAGCGGTGCTGTGCGTCTCCGGGCCGACGGCCCGAATTTTGGACCGTCTCGACGAAATCGCCGGCGCCACACGGGATGCGGCCAGGGAAATCTCCGAGCGCATGCGTGGCGCCGAAGATCAGCCGGAGCCGCGCTGACACTGGCAGCACGTCGGCATTGTTTGAAAGATCTTCATGCGCGACGCTCCTGGGTGGTCTCCTCTACGGTGGCCAGATACCGTTCGACGTCCAGCGCGGCGACGCAGCCGCTGCCGGCAGCGGTGATCGCCTGTCGGTAGCTGTGATCAACAAGGTCGCCGCATGCGAAGACGCCGGGGATGTGCGTGCGGGACGATGGTGACTCCGTCACCACATAGCCAGCGTCGTCAAGGGTCACCTGCCCGCGCACGAGGTCGTTGCGGGGGTCGTGGCCGATCGCGATGAACACTCCCGTCACTGGCAATGTCGTGCGCTGATCGGTCAGGGTGTCGCGCAAAACGAGCCCGTCCAGCCGTTCGGTGCCGAGGACGTCTTCGACCACACTGTTCCAACGGAATTCGATCGAGGGATTGGCAAAGGCCCGTTTCTGCATGATCTTCGACGCTTTGAGCGCACTGCGACGGTGAACGACGGTCACACGGTCGGCAAATCGCGTCAGGAAAATCGCCTCCTCGAGCGCGGAGTCTCCGCCGCCGATCACGGCGATGTTCTGCTCCTGGAAGAAGAACCCGTCACAGGTCGCGCACCAAGAGACGCCGCGGCCGGACAGGCGTCCTTCATTGGGCAAGCCCAGTGACCGATAGCCCGATCCCATCGCGAGAATCACCGCCTTGGCCTGGTACCGGTCTCCATCGGCGGTGAGCGTTTTGACCTCGCCGGCCAGGTCGACGGCGGAGACGTCGGTGGTGATCAGGTCGGCCCCGAAGTGTTCAGCTTGCTTGCGCAGGGTTTCCATCAGTTCTGGGCCCTGGATCCCTTCGACGAAGCCAGGGAAGTTTTCGACCGTCGTGGTCCGCATGAGGGCCCCGCCGTATTGGGTGCCTTCGAACACCAGCGGGTTGAGGTTGGCGCGCGCGGCGTAGATCGCGGCGGTGTACCCGGCCGGTCCCGCACCGATGATGATGACGTCACGCTGGACGGGTCCAGCTTGTGGTTCGCCGGTGTTGGTGGCGGTCATCGGTTCTCCTGTGATTTGAAAGCTGCTCGTGCGGTGCGAATTTGCGGCGCGGCGTGCCGCGACCCCGCGGTGGATGTCCTAGGCCGACGCCGCCTGCTGTGGGGCCAGGTTTATCGGTGCGGTAGCGAACCAGATGGCGCGAGCCTGCGGCGCGGCTTCTGCGGCGCGGCCGTCGAGTTGTTCGAGGGTCAGGCTGCTGATTGGGTGGCTGACCACCGCCGGTTGCAGGTCGACCATGCCACGGGCCTCGCACTGCAGGCGCGCTTCGTGCTCGAACTCGGTCGTCACGATCACCACTGTGGGCAGCCCGGCCTGCTCGAGGCGGACACCGTCGTTCACGCACGCCGAGCAGCACGACCCGCAGTCACCGATCGCGGTAATCGCGATGTCGTTGTCGGCGGCGATGCGTTCGATGAGCTCGTCACTGGCCGCCGAGGAGAAGTGTTCCTTGTCGTAATACTGCACGGCGGCAAAGGTCAGCCCCTGCTCCGTGAGCGCGCGGACGTTGGCGCGCAACAGTTTCGCGGCGTTCCATTTGGTATTACTCAGCACGGCCAGCCGCAGGCCGTTTACGGTGCCGGGCCGGCGGGCCAGTGGTGAGGTCTTCACCTCGACGACCCCGCACGGGTCGTAGACATCGGGGATCTGCTCAGTCATTGCTGTTCCTTATCTGTTGTCGATGCGCGTGTCTGCGATGGGTTTACAGTCGGCAGGCGCCGTCAGCGCACTGCAGGTCGCCGGTACCTTCGGCGGGCACCACACTGTCGTCGATGGCGCGCAGTACGGGGGTCGTGGCGGTGCTCCAGCCCGGCAGGAACGCCGAGAAGCGGCCGGCGGTGCCCCCGGCGATGAACAGGTGGATGTCGTCGGGGGTGAACACGATCGGCACCCTGCGGCCTTCTTCACGGGGGTACCACTTGGGTAGGTTGCGGTTGTAGGTCTTGCCGCCGGGAGGGGCGTAGCGATTGCCGTAACTGACTGTGTCCCATAGGTTTTGGCCGTTGAACCATAGATAGCGGCGGATATCGTCGCGGGTCCACCCGAAGTTGGCGATGGTGACGGCGTGCTCGATGCCCAGCACGACGGTGCACGAGCCGCCGAGCACAGCGTTGTTGTGGGCGATGGTGCTCATCGCCGAGGCGATGCTGTCCAATATGCCCTGCGGGTCATCGGAGATGTGGTTGGTGACGCTGTGGGGCGCCTCGGCGCCGATGACCAGCACCGTGCTGTCCTCGGGTGTGTAGCCGTGTTCGACGTGGTAGGGCGCCCACGGGCTGGCCTGCTCGTTTTCGGCGATGCAGAAGGTGTACTTGCCCGGATGCCCTAGCGTGCTTTTGTCGAGCTCGCCGGCAATACCACCGCCAACGCTGAGCATGATCAGGCGCACGGCCCGACCGATCGTGGCATTGGCGCGGTTGCCCGAACCGAACAGGTTCCCGCCCGAGTTCATCCCGATCTCGCGAGCGATGGGTCCGTTGACCACAATCAACGGCGACACCACGTGCGTGGTGGCCTGAATGCCGTTGAGGTTGAACCGGGCATCGGTCAGCGCCAGCACCGCCGCCCGGACCACCGGCGCGTATTCGGGTTTGCACCCAGCCATCACCATGTTGACCGCCAGCAGCTCGGTGGTCAGGCTGCCCCATCGCGGCGGGATACGGGCCTGGAGGTGGTGCGGGTCGCTGCCGAGCACGTCGACGATGGCCGACACCCGGCGCGGGGTTGGCGGCACCACCGGCAGACCATCACTCCAAGGCTGGTCGAAGTAATACTCGACCAGGTCCCGGTGCTCGATGCGGGTGTCTGTGGCTGTCATGTCGGTTGCCTTCCTGGCGGTGGTCACAGCTTCTGCTGCTACCGTAAGAGCTCTACATCTTCACGGTCCAATACATATCTGGTCCTCTGACATATGCTATGGATATGATGGATCCGGAGATGCGATTGCTCCGCTATTTCGTCGTTGTCGCCGAAGAACGGCACTTCGGGCGCGCTGCCGAGCGTCTCCACATGGCTCAACCCCCGCTGAGCCAGCAAATCCGCAAGCTGGAACACCAGCTGGGAGTCGAACTGATCGATCGATCACGTCGCCCAATTGAGCTGACCGACGCAGGAAATGCCTTGTTCGAGGAGGCTCAGCTCTGCCTCGTGCACGGCCAGCGCGCGTTCGCCGCCGCGCGCCGTGCGGCGATGGGCCAGCTCGGACACCTGCGCGTCGGCGCCCTGCAGGCCGCCGTCGACGGCGTGCTGTCCTACGTGATGCGCGCGCACCGACGCGAAAACCCCGACGTGGAGCTGCAATTGGACGAGTTGCTCACTCCAGACCAGATCGGTCAGCTCATCGCACACCGGCTCGACATCGGATTTCTGCGCGGCCCGATCGACGAACCGACACTAACGGTGGAAACCCTGATCGAGGACCCGCTGGTCGCCGTGATCTGTGATGACCATCCCCTTGTCGAGCACCACCGGATTGCCCCGGCGTTGCTGGCCGTCGAGCCGATCATCTTGTGGACACGATCAGCCGCTCCCACCACCTACGGCGACGTCGTCGAGCTGTTTCGCCTACACAACATCCAGCCGCCGGTCCTCGACGAAATCCCTCGGATACAAACGATTTTGGCCCTGGTGGCTTCCGGGGCCGGCATCGCGCTGCTGCCCACCTCGTTCATCAATCTGCACCGCCAAGGGGTGCAGTTCCGGCCGTTGCACGGACCACTGCCCTATCGCCCACTGGCCCTGGCTTGGCGATCCGCCAACCAATCGCCCAGCCTGACGCGCTTCATTGAAGTAGCCCGACGTACGTCGACGTACTACCTGCACGACCTCACTCAGCGCTACCCACAGCTTCGCCCCGAACCAACGCCATGACGACCACGACACGACGTGCGATTGTCGCCACTGTGCAAGGACAAGGCGGGACACGCGCTTGTGTTCGCCAGCCGCCACGGCAGGTACCTCGCGAGGCCGAATCGCCGGTGGGCTGGTTCGCATCAGCCGTGAAGCGGACGGGCATACAGACCGTCACCCGCACGATCTTCGGCATACCTGCGCGTCCCTTGCGGTGTCGGCTGGCGTCAACGTTCTCGCGCTACAGCGCATGCTCGGGCATAAGCCTGCAAAGGTCACGCGGGCGGCCCGCAGGTAGAAAAATAGCCCCCCACCTCGACAAAGAGTCGGAGCGCTTTGGCGGTGGCGGAGGGATTTGAACCCTATTCAGCTACCTGGCCAGAGGGTTAAAAATCGCTCTATCTGCAAAGATACATCACGGGTTTTCACTTCAGTTAACTGTAACCGCCGCCAAATTGTGGCCAAACGGTGGCCACGAAGGTCAGTCGCAAGCTCATCCGCCATTGACCGCACTGTGACTCACACGGTCAACGCCTACCGCTGACCGGCAAACTCACGGCCCGAATGGGCGTAGAGCCTCAGCCCGCTCCACCACATCCCCAATATTGCAGGGCCACACCCGAACTGGTTCGGGCTGGCCCTGGTAACAGCCGTTTTTGTCGTGCTCACCGCCATCGCGTTCACCGGATTCCGGTACCGCGACATCGCCTAAACACGACCACCCGAACATAATTCGAAAGATCACAGTTGTGCCACTACCCCGCCCGGCCCGGATACTGCCGCGCTACCTCAACCCTGCCCTTCGCCGCGTCGCGATCTACCTGCCACCGCTCGCGGTACTGCACCACAACGGAAGACGCACCGCCACGCCCTACACCATCCCCGTCCAGGCCTACCGCACTGCAGGCGGATTTCTTGTCGCCTACGCCTACAGCGACCACCCCCAATGGGCGCAAAAACTCCTTGCCACCGGGACCGGCACCCTCACACGCGCCGGCAAGCACGACCGCATCACCAATCCCCGCCAGCTGGGCCTCGAGGGCCTGCACCTGCTGTCCGCCCCGGTCGCAACCCTGATGCGAGCTATCGGAGTGCGCGGCTTCCTGCAGTTCGACACCAACTAACCAACCGGCGGTTCGCCGGACCACTGTTCGCCCGGCCGCGGACCGCCGCGGTGCCGCGCTCGGCTGGGTACCGCGACGTCGTCGACTGAGATCCGGTTTTGAGTTGCGCAGATTCGGCCGTGGATCTCACCGCGATCGAGCGAATTTAAGAGTCTTTAAGGGCGTCATCGCGGCCAGGGCGCCGCCGTCGCAGACGATGTCGGTACCGGTTAGGTATCCGGGCTTTTCGCTGGCGCAAAAGGCCAATAGCTCAGCGATCTCGGACGGGCGACCAAAACGTTTTAGGGCACCCAGATGAGCCAGAGCACCCGCGCCGGCACCTTCCTCAAGCTTTCCCATGGCAGTGTCAAACGAACCAGGTGAGACCGATACGACCCGCGCACCCTTCTGTCCGAATTGCGCGGCGATGGTCTTGCTGTACCAGATGACGAAGTTCTTGCTGAGTACGTAGGCCAGTTGCGGACGCAGCGTTGTTGGAAACCAATTGCAGGCGGACAGCAGCTCTGCGTGGAGCCGGTTCGTGTCGCTCAAGCATCGCTTGTATCGGCGCTTGGGCACAACAACGGATGGGAGTTGGTGTCCGGCAACGGAGGCGACATTCACCAGGGCCATACCGTCGCGCGCGATCTCGTAGAAAGCGCTGCTGACCAAGACGGTGCCGACGGCGTTGATACGCAAGATCGTGTCCGCTGACCCCATGCTTGGGCTAACCCCAGCCGTGTGGATGACCGAGGTGACCGTTCCGAGCTGCTGAGCGTGCTGGACGAGCCGGCCCACCGAGTCACTGTCGGTGATGTCGCAGACGGTCGCTGCACAGTCAACCCCGGCCTCGATGAGCTCGCGTTGGGCAGCGTCGAGGCGCTGCTGGTCGACGTCGCAGATGAGCACGGCGTTGTCTCGACCGACGGCGCGGGCCACGGCCAGCCCCATACCGCCAGCACCACCCGTGACCACGGTTAATTTCGACATCGCCTACATCCGCGACAGCGTGAACGGGTACGTGTTGGTCCCGGCTGGCCCGCCACCGCAGCCTGTTGCGAACGACGAGTCCAGAGAACCAGCCAGCGTTGTTCCATCCCATGAGTAAGTGTCGTGGGTGGGAACGGTGGGGCCGTAGTAGACGTCACCGCAGCGCAGGCCATCGGGAACATCGACGGTCAAGGTGTAGCGGCCGTTGACGAGCGGTGCGTCGCCTTCGTAGTCGAAACCCTTTGCCACGGGCCGGGCTATCGCGTACACGTGGACACATCCACCGGAGCACGACGAGATCACCCACAGCCAAGTGTGGAAGTCGTACCTGCCCGCAATTCGCACTTCGTAGTTGCCAATGGGCATCTCGGCGCGCGCGACCGGCGCGATCCCAAGCGTAGGCACCGTCAGCCAAACGCCGAGTGTCAGGATCTTTAAGCCGAGACGCGATGACGAGGGCGACATAGACGAACGATCACGTGATCTTAACGAGCTTGAACGGCAACGCGATTTGAAGTGAGACGTTCCTCCCGCAGGCACCGCTCGGCCCGGTCGTCACGTCTTCGCCGGCATAGGTTGTCGACTTCGGGTCGACGTAACCGTCGGCGCCGACAGGTGTGAATCGGTAGACCTGATGGCCGGGGGCGGTGGTGCCGTCGGCACAGCGCTCCCAGTCGGCGAGCTCGCGCTTGACGTACCACTGGACGTTGGTTGTGTAAATGGGTGCGGTCCAGCCTTGGTCGCTTTTCACCGTGCCTGTGCAGTCGATGGGCGTGGTGCATGTGGTGGCGATAGTCCAGGTGCTGCGCACGGTCGCCTCATTGTGGTAAGCCTCGTTGGACTGTGCCCACTCACCGTTTGAAGTCGCGGTGAAGGTGCCGTTTATCGCCGCCCCGTCACCGGTGCCGTGAGCCGCCGGAGGGGGGCTGAAGATGGCGATCAGTGCAATGGAAGTCGCTGTCGCGCTTGCTATGCCGCCAGTTAAGCCCATCGTTAGTTCCTCCCCGGGGTGCTAACCGGCGGTCGGCAGCGCACGAGCGACCCCGCTCAACCGGAGACGGAAGTCAGTGCACGACATGGACGATTCCCTTAGCCTTTCGCGGTGAGGCGGGTTTTTTATGCCTGTTGGCGACGCCCTCGATGACGGCATGAAGATAGCCGTCGATCTTTTCCGCGCTCGCTACTGCGCGTTCACCGCCGTAGACGTACCCGATTTGCAGACCAGCGATGAAAGTCGTTATGGCGAAAGCCTGGTCGTTAATTAGTGCGGGATCTGGGCCAGCGTCGGCTGGCTGCAATTGCCCCACAGCTTCAAGGCTCATGGCGGCGAACCTCATTGTGTTCTCGCGAAATATCTCCATCAACTCGGGGTCGCGTGGAGCTTGCATCAGCAGCTCGAAGCGAGCCTTTGTGCGAGACAGCGCGGGCTCTTGAGCCGATTTCATTGCTAACTCCGCTAATCGGGACAGCATCAAATCTGTCGACCCGGCCGCATCGTGCGTGGCGTCCATCGCTGAAACGAACTCCCGCATGTCGAGTTCGGCCACTCGCGCGGCGACGGCGTAGATCAAGGCCTTGCGGGTGCGAAAGTGAACCGAGGTGGTGCCATCGGGCTTTTGTGCGTGTCGGTCGACTTTGATGTGGCTAAGCCCTTTTGCGCCTTCATCTGCCAACACTTGAATGGCCGCATCACAGAGCTCTTGGCGACGCTGCTGCGGATCTCGCGTTCTTTTCTGCCGGGTTTTGGGCATATAAAGGCGTCGGTGTCGATTTTCCACTGAATCGATCCTAGTCATTGTTTCCATGGCCTCTGAGTTCAATGCGGAATTAGCGGTCCGATCGGCTTTGTCGTTGTGGCATGGACGAGAAGTTCGGCCAGTTCACCCGGGCGGCTCAGAAACGGTGAGTGCGAGGTGTCGACCGTGAGTTGCTCCACACCGAGTCGGGAGACCACGGTGTCGGCCAGCCAGCCGGGCATGGAGCGATCCTGCAGGCACCGGATGAAGCTGCGCGGGAGGTCGGCCGCCCAGAACCGTGGCACGGAGACCGGGGTGATGCTCGTATCGCCGCCCCGTTCGGCGCCAAGGCGATCGTAGGCCCAGCGGGCGGTCTGCTCGTCGCAGTCATGGTAGAAGTATTTCCAAGCACCCTCCATATCGGCGAACGTCATCGCGCCGTCCGCGGCGAAGTGCAGGTAACCGAGCATTTCCCCTACGTCAGCGTCGAATTCGCCGTCCTCACTGTTGCGCATCGTCATCGCCTCGGGGTAGGTCCGGCCTTCGCGAGGCAGGCACGCCGCCAGGTAGATCACGTGGCTGACGCGGTCGCTCGCGGCGTCGGCGGCCAATGTCGCGTCGAAGCCGCCGCCGGAGTGACCTACCAACACGTCACCCGGCTCGATCACCGAAGCGATCGACTCCCGACGATTGGCGATGGTCGACTCTTCACCGGCTCGCGACCCGTGCCCGGGGATATCGACGGCGATCGCCTCATGTCCGAGGCGCTGAAGTTCCGGGATGGTGCGGCTCCAGCACCAGGCCGCGTGAAAGCCACCGTGCACTAGCACGAATCGCATCAGGGTCCTCTCGGTTTAGTCAGACGACGGCGGCGCGTCTCTGAGCGTGGGCATGTCGCTCCCTTGGTCGAGGACAAGCTGCCGTCAAGATACACTGCACTATCAAAATAGTGGAGCGCTACTAATAAAATAGTAGAAACGGTTTTTTGATCTTGAAGTACTTGCTAGTGTCCGCGTCATGTCTCGCTGTCGGGTGGTGCTAATAGCCCCACTGCCCGCCGCACCCACGTGGCCTCGTGGCCCGCGGGCGAAGCGCACATACCCGGTCCGGCTGCAGTCCCCTTCTGCTCGAACGCCCACAGCCGGTGGTTGCGACGAGTGTCAGATTCCCGATCCGCAGGTGCTCGACGCGACACCGCCACCAGACGCGTCGTCTCCGGCCAGGCGATCGGCATGAAAGACGGCAGCGGACCCTCTGGACGCCAGGGAACCGTCGATCGACGGCAGGTGGTAGCGGGACTGGTGACCGTGATCGTGATCGCTGGCATCGTCGGTCTGTGCGGCACCCTGTTCCGCGGGGATTTCGCCGACACCTCGCCGGTCACTGTGTTGTCGCCGCGGGCAGGCCTGGTGATGGACCCCGATGCCAAGGTGAAGATGCACGGTGTCCAAGTGGGCAAGGTGGCCTCGATCGAGGAGCAATCCGACGGGCAAGCAGCCATCCACCTGGCCATGGATAAGGCGCGGCTGCATTTGATTCCGGCAAATTCCCTCGTTGATATCGCCTCGACGACGGTGTTTGGCGCCAAATTTGTGCAGTTGGTTGACCCCGCCCAGCCGTCTTCCCAATCCATGCATGCAGGACAGATCCTCGACGCCACGCACGTGACCGTCGAGATCAATACGCTCTTCCGCCAACTCACGGCCACGTTGGCCAAGATCGATCCAGCGAAACTCAACGAAACGTTGGGCGCGATCGCGTCGGCGTTCAACGGCCGTGGTAAAGAATTCGGCCAGGCCCTGGCTGACTTGGATACGGCTCTGGCAAAAGTCCAGCCCAGCCTTCCGGCCCTGAGTCATGACATCGCGATCGCACCCGCGGTGCTCAACGCCTACGCCGATGCGGCTCCAGACCTACTCAACATCGCCGCCAACACGACCCGGGTCAGCCAGACGGTCGTCGAGGAGCAGCACAACCTTGACGCTCTCCTGATCAGCGCGATTGGTCTGGCCGACATCGCCAACGATGTCGTCGGAACCAACCGGCAGCCATTAACCGATGTGCTTCGTCTGCTCGCGCCGACCACCGACCTGACCAACCAGTACAACCAGGCAATCAATTGCGGTCTCGCCGGAATCGATGTGCTGGCAAAGATTCCCCCGTCGGCTAATCCGGGCATCGATATATCCGCGAGCTTCATCCTGGGGGTCGAACGCTACCGATACCCGAAAAACTTACCCAGGGTCGCGGCGTCCGGAGGCCCACACTGCAAGGATATGAGCCTTCCGGTGTTGCCTTACGCAAAGCGCCCACCGTTTCTGGTCACCGATGTCGGTGCCAACCCATGGCAGTACGGCAACCAGGTAATCTTGCTCAACTCCGACGCCCTCAAGCAGCTGCTGTACGGGCCGCTTGACGGCCCGCCCCGCAACACCGCCCAGATCGGACAACCCGGATGAGGGGCTCAAGCGCGGCGATCGTCAAATTCACGGCATTCGCGGTGGTAATGCTGCTTCTGTCGGCTTTTTTGTTCATGATCTTCGGGCAGTACCAAACCGGCTCCACAGCAGGCTATTCGGCCGTCTTCACCGACGCATCGCGATTGAGGTCTGGAGACTCGGTGCGGATCGCCGGTATCCGCGTGGGCACCGTTGAGGACGTCTCGCTGCAATCGGACGGCAACGTCGTAGTGACGTTCAACGCCGACCGT
>DASXMA010000075.1:0-22362 GCA_036495965.1 Mycobacterium sp. | reverse complement strand
CGGCCACAGCGGCGCGACGGTGTAGGGATCGGTCTGCCGCGACAAGACACGACGCAGGATTCCGGCCGAGGACTTGCCGAAGCCGTATACCAGCGCGGTGTCGACCTCACCGGTGAGCAACTTGATGTAGGCCTCGTAGAGGGCCCAGGCGGCGTCCATCTCGACGTGCGATTCGTTGATCGGCGGAACGGCACCGATCGAGTCGATCGCCGAGATGAACGAAAATGCACGCCCAGCAAGGTAATCCGAAGAGCCCGAACACCAGAAGCCGATGTCGGCCTGGGTAATGCCGAGGTCGTTGTAGAGCTGGGCGAAGCACGGCATCAACATCTCGACGCCGTTGGTGGTTCCGTCAGTACGGCGGACATGCGGGGCGTGGGCGAAGCCGACGACCGCAACGTTGCGAGCGCTCATTGCAGGTAAGCCCTTTACAGGTGGTGCTTGTAGGTGTCGTAGTCCGCGTCGGGTTCCCCGGTCGGCCGGAAGTACTCGATGTTGTCGATGCCAAAACCCCACTCCTCGCGGGGTTTCCACACCGCCTCGACGCGCATGCCCATCCGCACCTCGTGCGCATCGACGTCGGCGACCAGATGCAGGAACGGGATGTCGGCACCGTCGAGCAGCACGTAGGCCGCCACATAGGGCGGTTTGATGCGCTGACCCTGGAACGGGATGTTGATGATCGCGAACGTCGTCACCGTGCCCTTGTCCGGCAGCTCGACGAACTCGGTGGTCGGCTGGCCGGTGGCGGGGTCGGCGCCGTGCGGCGGGAAATAGACTTTGCCGCTCTCACCGGTCTTCGCCCCCAGCAGTTTGCCTTCGGCGATGGCACGCAGGTACGCGCTTTCCTCGTGCGAGGCGGTGTGCTGGATCGTCATCTCGATGGGCGTGACGATCATGGTGACTGGTTCCTGGTCACCTTCGGGTTGCTCCGGCACGGGTTCGGCCTCCCCGCCAAGCGCGAAGTAGGCAATGTCGGTGATGGCGCCCACCGGCTCGTCGGCCCAATGCACGTGCACCCTGGCGCCGGTGCGGATGCCCTCGGGTTCGCCGGCATCTACCGCGTGTATCAGCGGGGTGTCGGCGCCGTCGAGCTTGATCAGCGCCCAGGCGAACGGCCGGTCCAGCGGCTGGCCTTCCAGCGGCTCGGCCTGCCAAGTCCAGGAGACAACGGTGCCGACAGCCGACACCGGTACCATCTCGCCCAGCGGCTCGTAGGTAACCGGGTCATATTCCGCCGGCGGCACATGTACCCGGCCATCCGATCCGCGCACCCCGAGGACGCGGCGCTCACGCAGTGCGGTGAAGAACTTGCTCAGCGTAGGGCCGACCGAACGGGTGTAGTCGAAGGACAACGTCAGTGGCGCGGAGAGTGGTGGCTCAGGGTGATCGATCAGGGTTGGGCTGCTCGAACTGGCTGTCACGTCTTCGAGTAGAACAGGTTCTAAGAATCGTTTCAAATTTTTGTTTGGATCGGGTCGGCTGGAAGGGCGGAGACTATGAAGCTGGGGTTGCAGCTGGGATATTGGGGCGCTCAGCCGCCACAGAACGCGGGGGAACTCGTCGCCGCGGCAGAGGCCGCCGGATTCGACGCGGTGTTCACCGCCGAGGCTTGGGGATCCGATGCCTATACACCGCTGGCCTGGTGGGGCTCGTCGACGAATCGAGTGCGTCTGGGCACGTCGGTGATCCAGCTGTCCGCCCGCACCCCGACGGCCTGCGCGATGGCCGCGCTGACGCTCGACCACCTCAGCGGTGGCCGGCACATTCTCGGGCTCGGGGTGTCCGGCCCGCAGGTGGTGGAGGGCTGGTACGGCCAGGCGTTTCCCAAGCCGCTGGCCCGCACCCGGGAATACATCGACATCATCCGGCAGGTCTGGGCCAGGGAAAAGCCGGTGACCAGCGATGGCCCGCACTACCCGCTGCCGCTGACGGGGGAGCGCACGACCGGTCTGGGTAAGCCCCTCAAGCCCATCACCCACCCGCTGCGCGCCGACATCCCGATCATGCTGGGCGCCGAGGGACCGAAGAACGTCGCGCTGGCCGCCGAGATCTGCGACGGCTGGCTGCCCATCTTCTACACGCCCCGCATGGCCGACACGTACAACGAATGGCTCGACGAGGGGTTTGCGCGGCCCGGCGCCCGCCGCAGCCGCGAGGACTTTGAGGTCTGCGCGACCGCGCAGGTGGTGATCACCGAGGACCGGGCGGCCGCGCACGCCGCGATCAAGCCCCATCTGGCCCTCTACATGGGCGGCATGGGCGCTGAGGACACCAACTTCCACGCCGATGTCTACCGCCGGATGGGCTACGCGGAAGTGGTCGAAGAGGTCACCAAACTGTTCCGCAGCAACCAGAAGGATAAGGCCGCCGAGATCATCCCGGACGAACTCGTCGACGACGCCATGATCGTCGGCGACATTGACTACGTTCGTAAGCAGATCGCGGCCTGGGAGGCCGCGGGAGTCACCATGATGGTGGTGTCTGGTCGCACCCCGGAGCAGGTACGCGAGCTTGCCGCCTTGGTTTAGCCGGTCCTTGCCAGAGATTAGAACGCGTTCTAGATTGGCCGGATGGCAGCTTCGCAGCACACCATCGCGGGCAGGGTACTCACGATGCCGGTCGAGATCCGCAAGGCGCAGCAGCACATGGCGATGTTCTCGGTCGACGCCGACGCGGCGCAGCGCCTGATCGACTACAGCGGCCTGCAGGTCTGCCATTACTTGCCCGGGCGCGCGATCGTGGTCCTGACGTTCATGCATTACATCGACGGCGACCTGGGCCAGTACCACGAATTCAACACCAGCGTGATGGTCAACCCGCCCGGGTCGGCGGCGAGGGGGCCGCGCGCCCTGCAGTCGGCCGGCGCCTTCACTCACCACATGCCCGTCGACCAGGAATTCACGTTGGAAGCGGGAACCAAGATTTGGGGATACCCGAAAGTCATGGCGGACTTCACCATTCGCGAGGGCCGTCGGTTCGGCTTCGACTGCAGCGTCGACGCGCAACTGGTGGTGGGCATGGAATTTCGCCGCGGCCTGCCGTTCCGGCTGACCCCGCGCCACCAAGAGCAGCGCAGCTACTCGCACCGCGAAGGTGTCGCCTGCGAGACCGCCTTTGACTACGCGCTCGACGGTGTGCGCACCCGATTCGGTGGGGTGCGCGTCCGGCTGGGCGATCACCCCTACGCGAAAGAGCTGGCGTCGCTGGGCCTTCCGAAGCGGGCGATGCTGTCCAGCTCTGTTGAGAACGTACAAATGTCATTCGGCGACGCTCAGGAGATCTCATGACAATGACCAGACCGGACGTGGATCTGGTCGACGGCGATTTCTATGCCGACCGTCGGTCGTCCCGTGCGGCCTATCGTTGGATGCGGGCTAACCAGCCGGTGTTTCGCGACCGCAACGGGTTGGCCGCCGCGACGACGTACGCAGCCGTGATCGAGGCCGAGCGCAACCCCGAGGTGTTCTCGAACGCGGGCGGCATCCGTCCTGATACCCCTGCCCTGCCCATGATGATCGACATGGATGATCCGGCACATCTGTTGCGCCGCAAGCTCGTCAACGCCGGTTTCACACGTAAGCGGTTGAAGGACCAAGACGCCACGATCGGTGCCCTGTGCGACTGGCTCATCGACGCGGTCTGCGAGCGCGGCGAATGTGATTTCGTCCGGGATATCGCCGCACCCCTGCCCATGGCGGTCATCGGCGACATGCTTGGTGTGCTCCCTGACGAACGAGAGATTTTTCTGAAGTGGTCCGACGACATGATGGTCGGCCTCAGTTCCACGGTGTCCGACGCTGACATGCAGGCGACGCTCGATGCCTTTACGTCGTACAACGACTACACCCGCAGCAAGATCGAACAGCGTCGCGCCGAGCCGACCGACGACCTGATCAGCGTCCTGGTGTACTCGGAGGTCGACGGTCAACGGCTGACCGACGACGAGATCCTTCAGGAGACCCTGCTGATCCTCGTCGGCGGCGACGAGACGACGCGTCACACGATCTCCGGTGGGACCGAACAGCTGATCCGCAGCCGCGACCAGTGGGAGGTGCTGCGCAGCGACCCCGGCCTGCTCCCAGGCGCGATCGAGGAGATGCTGCGCTGGACGTCGCCGCTGAAGAACATGTGTCGCACGCTGACCGCTGACATCGAATTCCACGGTACGCAGCTATATCGGGGCGAGAAGATGATGCTGATGTTCGAGTCGGCGAACTTCGACGAAGCCGCCTTCGAGGAGCCGGATAGTTTCAATATTCGTCGAAATCCGAACAGTCACTTGACGTTTGGGTTCGGCACACACTTCTGCCTTGGTAACCAGCTAGCCAGGCTCGAGCTCGTCAACATGACGACTCGGGTGATGCAGCGGCTGCCGGATCTCCACTTGGCTTCCGAGGACGAGCTTCCGCTGAGGCCGGCGAACTTCGTGTCCGGCCTCGAGAAAATGCCGGTGGCGTTCACCCCCAGCGCGCCGCTGGGCTAGCTCACCCAGCTCGGCTAGCGGTTCTGGAAGTTGGGCTTGCGCTTCTCGGCGAACGCCTTCGGGCCTTCTTTGGCGTCGTGGGACAAGAACACCTTGATACCGATCTGGGTGTCGATCTTGAAGGCGTCGTTCTCGTTGAGTCCCTCTGTCTCACGGATCGCTCGCAAGATCGCCTGCACGGCCAGGGGACCGTTGTTTTCGATAACCTCAGCGATCTCCAGCGCTTTGGTCAGCGCCTGGCCGTCCGGGACGATATATCCGATCAGGCCCATCTCCTTGGCCTCGGCGGCGGTGATGTGGCGCCCGGTCAGTAGCAGGTCACACGCGACCGTGTAGGGGATCTGCCGTACCAGCCGCACGGCCGAACCGCCCATCGGGTACAGGCTCCACTTGGCCTCCGAGATGCCGAACTTGGCGCTCTCGCCGGCGACCCGGATGTCGGTGCCCTGCAGGATCTCGGTGCCGCCGGCGATCGCGGGGCCTTCGACCGCGGCGATCAGCGGTTTGGTCAGCCGACGACCCTTCAGCAAGGCGTCGATGCGCGACGGGTCGTAGCTACCGTCCTTGAACGAGTCGCCCGGTGGCTTCTTGGTTGCTGTCTTGAGGTCCATTCCCGCGCAGAAGTAACCACCGGCCCCGGTGAGGATGCAGCACCTGATGTCGTCATCGTTGTCGACTCGGTCCCAGGCCGCGACCATGATTTCCATCATTTCCGTGCTCAGCGCGTTGCGGGCGTACGGCCGGTTCAGGGTCACGATGAGGGTGTGACCGCGCTGCTCGACCAGCGCATCTGCTTCACCGGGTCCCGATTGTTCGTTTGCTGGGGCCTGACCGGGATTAGGGGCCACGGCTACCGCCTTTCCCTCGACAGTGGGTATGAGCTTGTCAAGAAATGTAACACGTTCTAGTTTGGGGTCCGTGGCCCTGAATATTGCCGATCTTGCTGAGCACGCCATTGACGCTGTGCCCGACCGTGTCGCCCTCATCTGCGGTGATGAGCAGTTGACCTACGCCCAACTGGAGGAGAAGGCCAACCGCCTTGCGCATTACCTGCTGGATCAGGGTGTGAAGAGGGACGACAAAGTCGGACTCTACTGCCGCAACCGCATCGAGATCGTCATCGCGATGCTCGGCATCGTCAAGGCGGGCGCCATCCTGGTGAACGTCAACTATCGCTACGTCGAGGGCGAGCTCCGCTACCTGTTCGAGAACTCCGACATGGTTGCGCTGGTGCACGAGCGCCAGTACTCCGACCGCGTTGCCAACGTGTTACCGGATACCCCCAACGTCAAGACGATCCTCGTCGTCGAGGACGGGAGCGACAACGACCATCAGCGCTATGACGGCGTCGAGTTCTACTCCGCGATCGCGCACGGCTCGCCAGAGCGCGACTTCGGCGAACGCAGCGCCGACGACATCTACCTCCTTTACACCGGGGGCACCACCGGCTTCCCGAAGGGTGTGATGTGGCGCCACGAGGACATCTATCGGGTGCTATTCGGTGGAACTGACTTCGCGACAGGCGAATTCGTCGAAGACGAGTACGACCTG
Organism: Mycobacterium sp.; assembly: GCA_036495965.1. Lineage (GTDB taxonomy): Bacteria > Actinomycetota > Actinomycetes > Mycobacteriales > Mycobacteriaceae > Mycobacterium. The sequence continues at coordinate 16,325 of DASXMA010000075.1, read as the reverse complement.
GCCAAGACCGCCGCGACTAATCCGCCGGCGATCCGCTATCCGATTCCGCCGATGATCCACGGCGCCACCCAATCTTCCACATGGATGTCGCTCTTCGCCGGCCAGACCACCCTTCTCGCACCGGAATTCAACGCCGACGAGGTGTGGCGCACGATCCACAAACACAAGGTGAACCTGCTGTTCTTCACCGGTGACGCCATGGCCCGACCGTTGCTCGACGCACTGTTGGCCCATCAGGAGAAGGACAACGAGTACGACCTGTCATCGCTGTTCCTGCTCGCCAGCACGGCGGCACTGTTCTCGCCGAGCATCAAAGAGAAGCTGCTGGAGCTGCTGCCCAACCGGGTCATCACCGATTCCATCGGTTCCTCGGAGACCGGCTTCGGCGGCACCAGCATCGTCGCCAAGGACTCGCCGCACAGCGGCGGCCCGCGCGTGACGATCGACCACCGCACGGTCGTCCTCGACGAGGACGGCAACGAGGTCAAGCCCGGCTCGGGCGTGCGCGGCTTCATCGCCAAGAAGGGCAACATCCCGGTCGGCTACTACAAAGACGAGAAGAAGACCGCAGAGACATTCCGGACCATCAACGGCGTCCGCTACGCCATCCCAGGGGACTACGCCCAGGTCGAAGAGGACGGCACGGTCACCATGCTGGGCCGCGGCTCGGTGTCGATCAACAGCGGCGGCGAGAAGATCTACCCCGAGGAGGTCGAGGCTGCACTCAAGGCGCATCCCGACGTCTTCGACGCCTTGGTAGTTGGGGTGCCCGATCCCCGTTATGGCCAGCACGTGGCCGCCGTAGTACAGGCACGCCGGGGGTCACGGCCGACGCTGTCGGCATTGGACAGCTTCGTGCGCTCCGAGATCGCCGGATACAAAGTGCCCCGCAGCCTTTGGCTGGTCGACGAGGTCAAGCGCTCGCCGGCCGGCAAGCCCGACTACCGCTGGGCCAAGGAACAGACCGAGGCGCGGGCCGCCGACGACGTGCATGCCGCTCACGTGACTGCCTGATCCGTCGGACTGTGTGACTGACTTCGTCAAGCACCATCCGGAGGCACCCACCGGATTCTTCGCGTGGGAAGCCGCAGGGCTGCGATGGCTTTCAAGTGTCGCCGGCGGCGTGCCCTGCGCGCAGATTGTTTCTTTTGACGCCACGAGCCTGACCCTGCGGCGGCTCCATTCGGTGACTCCGAGCACCGAAGCGGCGCACGTGTTCGGCGCCCGACTGGCCATCACGCACGACGCGGGTGCCTCAGCGTTCGGCGCGGGGCCCGAGGGATGGGACGGGCCGGGGTTCTTCGGGCCCGGAAAGCCTCCGTCGCAGCCATTGCCGATGTCGCTGCGGCGGCACCGACGCTGGGGCGATTTCTACGCCGAAGAGCGGCTGGCCCCGATGGCCGAGCTCGCGGCGCCGCGGCTGGAGGCTTCGACCCGTGACGCGATCGACTCCGTCGTGGCACGTTGCCGTGCGGGCGACTTCGACGACGATGACCGGCCCGCCCGGCTACACGGCGATTTGTGGAGCGGCAACGTGATGTGGACACCTGACGGGGTGGTGCTGATCGATCCGGCCGCGCACGCCGGTCACCGCGAGACCGACCTGGCGATGCTCGCGCTGTTCGGTTGCCCGCACTACGACGCCATCCTCGCCGGCTACCAGGAGGTGCGATCACTGAAACCCGGCTGGCGCAACCGCATTGGGCTGCATCAGCTCTTTCCACTGCTGGCGCATGTCGTACTGTTCGGCGGCGGCTATGCAGGGCAGACCCATGCCGCCGCCCACGCCGCGCTGGTCGCCTAACGTCCGTCTAGAGTCAAAGCTCGATGACCATCGATGTGTGGATGCAGCACCCGACTGCGCGGTTCCTGCGCAGCGACATGCTGGCCTCGCTTCGGCGCTGGACCGGCGGCTCCATTCCAGACGCCGACATCCCGATCGAGGCGACCATCGCGTCGATGGACGCCGCCGACGTCAGCTTGGGCCTGCTCAGCGCATGGCGGGGGCCAGGTGGCCAGGACCTGGTTTCCAATGACGAGGTCGCCGAATGGGTTCGGTTACACCCGAACCGGTTTGCCGGCCTGGCTGCCGTCGATCTCGATCGCCCGATGGAAGCGGTCCGCGAGTTGCGGCGGCGCGTGCGCGACGGCGGATTCGTGGGATTGCGGGTGGTGCCCTGGCTGTGGAACGCGCCGCCGACCGATCGCCGCTACTACCCGCTGTTCGCCGAATGTGTCGAATCCGGGGTGCCGTTCTGCACCCAGGTCGGTCACACCGGCCCGCTGCGACCGTCGGAGACCGGACGCCCCATCCCTTACATCGACCAGGTGGCCCTCGACTTTCCGGAGTTGGTGATCGTGTGCGGACACGTCGGCTATCCGTGGACCGAGGAGATGGTCGCCGTCGCCCGCAAGCACGAGAACGTCTACATCGACACGTCGGCGTACACGATCAAGCGGCTGCCGCAAGAGCTCATCCGCTTCATGAAAACCGGCACCGGACAACGCAAAGTCTTATTCGGCACCAACTATCCGATGATGACCCACGCGCACGCATTGGCGGGGTTCGACGAACTCGGGCTCGACGAGGAGGCTCGCCGCGACTTTCTGCACGGCAACGCCGAGCGTGTCTTCGGGCTCGCTGACTGAAGAGGTGGATTCGTGAACGGTGCTCAAGCCCTGATCAATACCCTGGTCGACGGCGGCGTCGACGTGTGCTTCGCCAACCCGGGTACCTCGGAGATGCACTTCGTTGCCGCACTGGACACCGTTCCGGGGATGCGCGGTGTACTGGCCCTCTTCGAAGGTGTTGCCACCGGCGCAGCCGATGGTTACGCCCGCATGGCCGACCGGCCGGCGGCGGTGCTGCTGCATCTGGGCCCGGGATTGGGCAACGGCCTGGCCAACCTGCACAACGCGCGCCGGGCCCGGGTGCCGATGGTGGTCGTTGTCGGCGACCACGCCACCTACCACAAGAAGTACGACGCACCACTGGAATCGGACATCGATGCGCTCGCCGGCAGCGTCTCGGGCTGGATGCGTCGAAGCGGTGCGGCCGCCGAGGTTGCGGCCGACGCCGCCGAGGCGATCGCCGCCAGTCGGTCAGGCTCGTCCATTTCCACCCTGATCCTGCCCGCGGACACGTCCTGGTCGGACGGGGCCCAGCCCGCCCCGGTGGTGCCCGCGCAGCCCGCAGGCGCCGATCCGCTCCTGGCATCCGAGGTGCTGGAGGTGCTGCGGTCGGGGGAGCCCACGGTGATCATGGTGGGCGGCGATGCCACCCGTGGCCCCGGGCTGGCCGCGGCCACGCGGATCGCCGAGTCAACGGGAGCGCGCTTGCTATGTGAGACATTCCCGACGCGGCTAGAGCGCGGCGTGGGTATACCCGCGGTCGAGCGGCTTGCCTACTTCGCCGAGGCCGCCACGGCGCAGCTGGACGGTGCCAAACATCTGGTACTGGCCGGTGCCAAGTCGCCGGTGTCCTTCTTCGCCTATCCGGGGATGCCCAGTGACCTGGTGCCGGCCGGCTGTGAGGTGCACATGCTCGCCGAGTACACCGGCGCGGCCGACGCGCTGACCGCGTTGGCCGACGAGATCGCGCCCGGGACGGTTGCCGCGGTGGCGGCCGGATCACGCCCACAGCTGCCGACCGGGGCGCTGACCTCCGCGTCGGCGGCCGACGTGATCGGCGCGCTCCTGCCCGAACGGGCGATCGTTGTCGATGAGTCGAACACGTCCGGTCTGTTGCTGCCGCAGGCCACCGCCGGCGCTCCGGCCCATGACTGGCTGACGCTGACCGGCGGGGCGATCGGCTACGGCATCCCGACCGCGGTGGGTGCCGCGGTCGCCGCGCCCGACCGCCCGGTGCTCTGCCTGGAGTCCGACGGGTCGGCCATGTACACGATTTCGGGCCTGTGGACCCAGGCCCGGGAAAATCTCAACGTGACCACCGTCGTCTACGACAACAGCGCCTACGACATTCTGCGGATCGAGCTGGCGCGGGTGGGCGCCGGGTCTACGCCCGGCCCCAGAGCGCTGGACCTGCTCGATTTATCGCGGCCGACAATGGATTTCGTCAAGATCAGCGAAGGTATGGGAGTTCCCGCCCGCCGCGTTACCGCCGCAGAAGAATTCGCCGACGCCCTGCAAGCGGCCTTCGCCGAACCAGGGCCTCACCTGATCGACGCCGTCGTACCGTCAATAACGCGCTAGCCCGGGAAGTCGACTGAGCAGCCACTCCGACAGGGTGTTCAGAATTTCGACGCCGGTCTCGAACACCCCATCGTGGACTTCGGCCGCCAGCGCCGCGCCCCACTGCCCGGATGGTGTGGGGACGATCCCGAACTGCCGGACCAGGTAGTCACCATTCACTCCTGGCCCCCAACCGCCTTTCGCTGCAATGCCTTTGGCGGCCAGCCCCCACTGCTGGCCGGTGGTGAGGCGCTGCATCAGGTCGATGACGTCGGCCGAATCGGGGATGGACGTCAGTTCCGCTGCAAACCGCGCTTGTCGCTGCAGGGTCCACTGCGTTTGGCCAAATGCCGTGTAACCACGGCGAAGTCGGCGCGATTCGACAATGGTGGCGGTGTCGCCCGCCTCGGCAATGACGCCTTGCACCTGCCGTGCCGCGTCCGCGGGATCGCCCAGCCCGGACCATAACTGCTCGGATGCGCGATTGTCGGATTCCGTGATGGCTTTCACGGCCAGGTCTTTGGCACGCAACCAGTCGCTGCGCAACGCCGCGATCGCCAACGGCACTTTGATCGTCGACCATGCGACACCGGACCACCATCGGCCCAGCGAATAGGTCCGGTCCGGGCGGGCGATCGCGATACCAACATTCGCCGGCACCGCGGCGGCAAGCTGTTCGAAACTCGCTTCAAGCGCAAGCTCAAGAGGTCGGGAAGTCATATGCCTACCGGCGTATCGGCCACACCGGATCGCCGCACTCGACACCCTCGGACGACAACTGTCGCTTGAGCACCTTGAAGGTCACCGTCCGCGGCAGCTCCGCGCTGACCCTCACGTACGACGGCCACTGCTTGGGTCCTAAGTCGGGTTGTTCGGCCAGGAAAGCCCGGAATTTCTCGGGGTCGAACTCGCTACCGGGCGCCGGCACCAACGCCACCATCACCTGGTCACCGACGACCGGATCGGGCACCGCATATACCGCCACCTCGGTCGCATCAGGATAGCGCAGCAGTACCCGCTCGATCGGAGCCGCGCCGAGATTCTCGCCGTCAACTCGCATCCAATCGCCAAGTCTCCCAGCAAAGTAGGCGTAGCCGGCCTCATCACGGTAGGCGAGGTCGCCGCTGTGGTAGATGCCGCCTGCCATCCGCTCCGCCTCGGCGGCCTCGTCGTTGTAGTAACCCTCGAAACGGCCAAACCCGGCGGTGTTCACCAGCTCGCCGGCCACCCCTACCGGGCAAGGCTTGCCGGTGTCGGGGTCGACGATGTCGAGCCCCTCAGTGAGCGGGCCCAACGCATCGGGTGGGGTATCGGGGGTGCGGGCGATCGCCACCCCGCCCTCGGTGGAACCAAACCCGTCCTGGACGACACACCCGAACCGGCGGCCGAAGCGCTCGACGTCGGCGGGCACGCCCTCGTTGCCGTACACCGCCCGCAGCGGGTTATCCCCGTCGTCGGCCCGCTCGGGTGTGGCAAGCACATACGACAACGGCTTGCCCACGTAATTGGCGTAGGTAGCGCCGTAACGGCGGACATCGACCAAGAAGCTCGACGCGGAGAACTTGCGCCGCAATGCCATTGATCCCTGGCACGCTGCTGCCACCGCCCAGCCCACCAGCACCGCGTTGGAATGAAACAACGGCATCGACACATAGCAGACGTCATCGCGACCCAGATCGAATCGCTGTGTCATCGTCACACCGGCGATCGCGACCTTGCTGTGACTGCACTTCACCGCCTTGGGCTCACCGCTGGTGCCCGATGTGAAGATCAGCATGAACAGGTCCGCAGGCGACGCCGACTGAAAACGCAGCTCGGCATCCCGATGTGCGGCCAGCTCGCCGGCCCACTCGGCGGAATCGACGTTCAGGTGCTCGATATCGCCCAGTGTGACAGCCGATTTCGAGTCAGCCAGCACCAGCTGGCAGTCGGCCCGGCCGATGTCGCGGACCAGCGCTTCACCGCGACGCACCGGATTGAGACCCACCGGCACGATCCCTGACATCCCGGCCGCCGCCAACATTGCCGAGAAGAACGGCGTGTTTTCCAGCAGCACGCCGACGTGCGGTGGTCGTGCCGGGTCGAGGCGTTCACGCAGCGTTGCCGCGATCGCGGCACCCTGCTGGACGTGATCACGCCAACTGGTGAACGAGTCTTCGAAGTAGACACCTCGGTCGTCGATCTCAGCCAGTGGCACCAGCAGTTTGGTGACGGTTGGATCGGTCGGAATCACGGGATTGAATGCACCCGCGCCGGGCGGGCTAGGCAGGGGTTTCCGCCAGCTCACGGCCGATCCGACGCAGCTGGCCGGTCGCGCCGCCCAACGCGAACTCGGTTTCTTTGGCGGCCAAGAAGTAACGATGCACGGGGTGATCGGTGTCGACGCCGACGCCGCCGTGCACGTGCACGATGGTGTGCGCCACCCGATGTCCGGCGTCGGCGGCCCAGAACGCCGCACTGGCCACGTCGATGTCCGCGGGGAGATCTGCCGAGACGCGCCATGCCGCCTGGGTGAGCGTCAGCCGCAATCCCTTGACGTCGATGTAACCATCGGCCAGCCGCTGCCCCACTGCCTGGAAGCTGCCGATCGGCCGGTCGAACTGCTCGCGGGTACGCGCGTATTCGGCGGTCATCTGCAATCCCCGCTCGAGCACGCCCAGCTGAAACGCGCTGCGGCCCAGGGCGGCGAGCGTCTCGAGCCAGGCCACGGCCTCGGCGCCGCCCACCATCCGGCTGCCGTCGACCTCGGTCCCGTCCAGCTTCAGGTGTCCTGCGCTACCCAGGCCCGTGGTCTGCAGCGCGGTCACCGTCACTCCCGGGTCATCGGCAACGACCAGGAAAACAGCGACGCCGGAATCGGTTTGGGCGGGGACCAGGAAGGCGTCCGCAACGGGGCCGAAGCCAACCTGGGTGCGAGTGCCGGTGAGACGGTGGCCACCCCCGGCAGAGATAGCCTGCACCGGCCCCTCACCCATCTCGCCTTCGAGGGCAACGGTGAGGATCTTCTCCCCGCTGACCGCCGGCGCGCCCCAAGTCTGTTGCAGTTCCTCGGAGCCGAACCGGGCCAGCGCTCCTGCGGCCAGGACGACCGAGTCCAGGTATGGCACCGCGGCCAGTTGGTGACCCAACGCGACTAGCACGGCCGTTTGCTCGAGCACCCCGAAACCATCGCCGCCCAGCGATGCCGGCGCCGCGCTGGTCAAGATGTCGGCCTCGACGAGCTTGCGCCACAGCTGGCGGTCGAACCGCTGGTCAAGCCCGTCCAACTCACGTTGGTGTTCCGGTGTGCACACCGCATCCACGATGGTGTCGACCAACCCACCGAGGTCGTTTGCCGCTTCGGTTGTCGTGAAATCCATGAATGTTCGTCCTTAGAAAGAAGAAGCTCAGCGGCTGGCTCGGGGCAATCCCAGCGCGACCATCCCGATGATGTCGCGCTGCACTTCATTGGTGCCGCCTCCGAAGGTCAAGATCAGGCACGCCCGGTGCATCCGCTCGACGCGGCCGCGCAACAACGCGCCCGGCGAGTCCTGACGCAGTGTTGCCGCGGTACCCAATACCTCCATCAGCAGCCGGTAGGCCTCGGTGGCCAGCTCGGTGCCGTAGACCTTGGCCGCCGAGGCGTCCGCAGGCCCTAAGGAGTCACCTTCCGATGAGGCCAGCTCCCAGTTGATCAGCTTGAGAACCTCGGCCTTGGCGTGTACCCGGGCCAGGTTGAGCTGCACCCACTCCGAGTCGATGAGCCTGGCTCCGCTGGCGTCCTTGGTGTTCTGCGCCCATTCGCGTACCTCTCGCAGGCACATGTAAATCGGTGCCGGCGACACCAGGGCCACTCGCTCGTGGTTCAGCTGGTTGGTCACCAGCTTCCAGCCACCGTTCTCCTCGCCGACCAAGTTGGTCACCGGCACCCGAAGGTCGGAGTAATAGGTGGCACTGGTGTCGGGACCGGCCATGGTGTGGACCGGCGTCCAGGAGAAGCCCTCCGCGGTCGTCGGGACGATCAGCACCGAGATGCCGCGGTGCTTTTTCGCCTCGGTGTTGGTGCGCACCGCCAACCAGACATAATCCGCGTACTGAATCAGGCTGGTCCACATCTTCTGACCGTTGACCACATAATCGTCGCCGTCACGGACCGCCGTGGTGCGCAAGTTAGCCAGGTCGGTGCCGGCACCGGGTTCCGAGTAGCCGATCGAGAAGTGCAAGTCGCCCGCGGCGATCTTGGGCAAGAAGAACTTCTTCTGTTCGTCGGTGCCGTAGACCATGATCGTCGGCGCCACGCTGTTGATCGTCAGGAACGGCACGGGAGCACCGGCAATTGCGGCTTCGTCGGTGAAGATCAACGAGTCCATGGGGGACCGATCCTGGCCGCCGTACTCCTTGGGCCAGTTCAGGGTGAGCCAACCGTCTTTGCCCATCTGCGCGACCGTCTCGCGGTACACGTTGCCGATGCCGTATTCGCCCTGAACCGAGCTCAGTGCCTCGCGGCGCTCCGGCGTCATGAGCGTGGTGAAGTACGACCGCAGTTCGCGACGCAGCTCCTCCTGTTCAGGGGTGTAACTGATGCGCATTCCAAGCCGTCCTTAGTTAATACGTGACAGGCCATTCTGGCCGCCGCAGCTCGACCAACGGCTACCCGTTTGTCTTCCCGGTTGTAACACGTTCTAGTCTGGGAATCCAGCGACCGTTTCGCCAGACGTACCGGGGCCCTATGGTGGAGCTACATACCGACGGGGCGTGTGCTCAGGTGGAAGGCCAGGTTCAAGGAGGGTGCCGTGCGCGTGATCGTGGATCGTGACCGGTGTGAAGGTAATGCGGTGTGCTTGGGAATCGCGCCGGATATCTTCGACCTGGACGATGAAGACTATGCCGTCGTGAAGACCGATCCGATTCCGTCCGACCGAGAACATCTGGCCGAGCAGGCAATCGCCGAATGCCCGCGCGCTGCATTACTGCGTGAAGACTAACTCGCGACTAGCACCGGTAACCCGAAACTAGAGGTATTCATAAATTGACTAGCAGCACGAACGCGACCGATTTATCCGGAAAGGTCGCGGTGGTGACCGGTGCGGCCGCGGGGCTGGGGCGGGCCGAAGCGCTCGGCTTGGCGCGGCTGGGTGCCACCGTAGTCGTGAACGACATCGACGCCGCGTTGGATGCCTCCGACGTCATCGACGAGATCGGCGCTGAGACCGGTGCCAAGGCGGTCGCCGTTCCCGGTGACATCAGCCGACGCGCAACCGCCGACGAACTGATTACCTGCGCCGACGGGCTGGGCGGGCTGGACATCGTGGTGAACAACGCTGGGATCACCCGCGACCGGATGCTGTTCAACATGTCCGACGAGGAATGGGACCTTGTGATCGCGGTGCACCTGCGTGGCCATTTCCTGCTCACGCGCAACGCGGCCACCTACTGGCGCTCCAAGGCCAAAGATGCCGGCGGATCGGTGTTCGGCCGAATCGTCAACACCGCGTCGGAGGCGGGCCTGGTGGGTCCGGTGGGGCAGGCCAACTACGGCGCCGCCAAGGCGGGCATAATCTCGCTCACCCTGACGGCCGCGCGGGCGCTGGGCCGCTACGGGGTGTGCGCTAATGCGATCTGTCCGCGGGCCCGCACCGCGATGACGGCCGATGTGTTCGGTGCCGCACCAGATATAGAGGAAGGCGGCATCGACCCGCTGTCGCCGGAGCACGTGGTGAGGCTGGTCCAGTTTCTGTCATCGCCTGCTGCCGCAGAAGTCAATGGCCAGGTGTTCATCGTTTACGGTCCTCAGGTGACATTGGTTGCGGCACCAACCGCGGAGCATAAGTTCCGCGCCGAGGGGGCGGCTTGGGACCCCGCTGTACTGAGCACCACGCTGCAGGATTACTTTGCTGGCCGTGATTCGGAGAAGAATTTTTCTGCGGTTGGGCTGATGTAGCAATAACGATATAAAGCTAGTTCATAGTGGGAATCGGCGAGTAGAACATGTGGCAGATTAGTACCAGCACAATGGGCCTGACCAGGACAAATTAACGCTTTCGATAGTGAAATGCTGTTCATTGACACGGTGAACTTGGCGCCTGCGGCCAGCCCGCGACGGAGATTCACAGTGTCATCCCTTCGGGCCTTCCCTCACTGCCGCATCGAGAATCACAACATTTCGGCAGCAACACCATGGGTTCACGCCGGCTACTTGGCGTCACGCGGATTCGCCTCGGCGAGGGCATCGAGAAACGACCGTGCCCAGCGGTCCACATCGTGGGCGAGCACCTGGCGCCGCAGCGCGCGCATCCGGCGCCGCCCTTCTTCGACCGGCTGATTCAGTGCGGCCTCGATCGCGTCCTTGACCCCTTCGAGGTCGTGCGGATTGACCAGATAAGCCTGCCGGAGTTCGGCTGCGGCCCCGGTGAATTCGCTGAGAACCAGCGCACCGCCGAGGTCGCTGCGGCAGGCCACATACTCCTTGGCCACCAGGTTCATCCCGTCGCGCAGCGGCGTGACAAGCATGACGTCACTGGCCACGAAGAACGCGACGAGTTCTTCGCGCGGGACCGGACGGTGTAGGTAATGCACCACCGGATGACCGACCTCGGCGTATTCGCCGTTGATGTGGCCGACCTGGCGTTCGATGTCGTTGCGCAGAATCTGGTAGCTTTCCACACGTTCGCGACTCGGGGTCGCCAGCTGCACCAGCACGGTGTCGTCGCGTTTGACACGACCCTCGGCGAGCAGTTCGGAAAAGGCTTTCAGCCGTACGTCGATGCCCTTGGTGTAGTCCAGCCGGTCGACGCCGAGCAGGACCTTGCGAGGGTTGGCGAGTTCGGCACGGATCTCCCGGGCGCGCCGCCTGACGTTGCGATCGCGTGCCGCGTGATCGAGCGCCCCGGAGTCGATGGAAATGGGAAAGGCGCCCACCCGGACGGTACGAGACTGCAGTTCCACCTCGCCGAACCGCGACCGCACACCGACGGCTCCCCGCGAGGTATTGGCGCCGACCAGCCGTCGGGACAAGAACAGGAAATTCTGGGCACCGCCGGCTAAATGGAAACCCACCAGGTCGGCGCCGAGCAGTCCTTCGATGATCTCGGTGCGCCACGGCAACTGCATGAACAGCTCCACCGGCGGGAACGGGATGTGCAGAAAGAAACCAATGGTCAGGTCGGGCCGCAACGTGCGCAGCATTTTCGGGACCAGTTGCAGTTGGTAGTCCTGGACCCACACCGTGCCACCCTTGGCGGCGGCGCGCGATGCGGCTTCGGCGAAGCGGCGGTTGACGTCAACGTAACGCTCCCACCATTCGCGGTGGTAGATCGGCTTGACGATGACGTCGTGGTACAGCGGCCACAGCGTGGCATTGGAAAAGCCCTCGTAGTACTGGGCGACGTCGTCGGCGCTGAGCTGTACCGGATGAAGTTGCAGTTCGTCCTTGACGATGGGCTCGTCGGCAACATCCATCGCGTCGTCGACAACGCCCGGCCAGCCGACCCAGGCCCCGCGCCGGCGACGAAGCAGCGGCTCTAGTGCCGTGACCAATCCACCGGGGCTGCGTTTCCACACGGTGGTGCCATCGGGGAGGCGCTCGAGATCAACGGGCAGCCGATTGGCGACCACCACGAAGTCGGAATCCCCGTAGGGCCTAGTTTTAGAGTTCTGGCCTCCCCTGGGAGCCATTTAGGTGTCGAGTTTCGCCGGTCCAATACCGAGCATGGACAAGAAAATGCGACACTCGTCGGCGTCGGTGGCATACGCGGCGACGACCCGCCTGGCCTGGCTGGCGGTGCTATCAGCCAGCGGCTCCACATCGCCGATTTCGCCAGGATCAGATTTCGTAGGCATGACATAACTCTATGCGACGGAAATATTCGCTCGCAGGCATCTCGGATTGCTGTCGCCCGGGAAGATCGCGGCGCTGCCGGGTAGTCGAAGTACGGCCCACATCAATTACCCGTCCCAGCGCGGCCGGCAAGGCGCATTCATAAGGGTTCTTGCTGATCACATCGGGCGTTGTCGCAGTTGGCCGCTGCGTCGAGCGCGCGGCCACGTCCTCGTCGTCAACCCAGCGATGACCGCCTTCGGCGCTGGCCGTAATGTGCAAAGAGTCGATTCGGAGATTTACGGATCGATGTCAACTTGTAACGAGCCCGATAAAGAGGTAGGTGGGCGGAATGACTGTCTCCGACCAAGCCGACGCTCAAGCTGGAGCTAAGGCGACCGATGCCGGTGCCGATGAGCTGGTGGCCTATGAAACCCTCGACGAGGGCCGCATTGCCCGGATCTGGCTCAACCGGCCCGAAGCCCACAACGCGCAGAGCCGCGGCCTGCTGGTTCAACTCGACGAGGCGTTCTTGCGCGCCGAGGCCGACGACACCGTTCGGGTGGTGATTCTGGCGGCGCGCGGCAAAAACTTCTCCGCCGGTCACGACCTGGGCTCAGAGTTGGCGCTGGCGGAGCGCCAGCCCGGACCGGGACAACTCCCGAGCTTCCGGATAAACGGCGCCACCCGCGATCCGGTCGCGGAAAAGACGTACCTGCAGGAGTGGCACTACTTCTTCCAAAACACCTGCCGTTGGCGTGATTTGCGCAAGATCACCATCGCCCAGGTGCAAGGCAATGCCATCTCGGCGGGCCTGATGCTGATCTGGGCGTGCGATCTGATCGTGGCCGCGGACAATGCGAAATTCAGCGATGTGGTCGCAGTGCGGATGGGCATGCCGGGCGTCGAATACTACGCACACCCATGGGAATTCGGTCCGCGCAAGGCCAAAGAGCTGCTGCTGACCGGTGATGCGCTCGACGCCGACGAGGCCTATCGGCTTGGCATGGTGTCCAAGGTTTTTCCGGTCGACGAGTTGGCCGACAAGACAGTGGAATTCGCGCGCCGCATCGCCGAGCGGCCCACGATGGCGGCGATGCTGATCAAGGACTCGGTCAACGCCGCTTCCGACGCAATGGGATTCACCGAGGCGCTGCGGCACGCGTTCCACATTCACGAGCTGGGGCATGCGCACTGGGCGGCCCATAACGAGAACAGGTACCCGGTTGGCCTGCCACCCGACGTCGAGGATTGGCGCAACGCGAAGCCGACGAAGCTGGCCCGCCGCGATACGCCTTAGCTCTGTCGCCTCCAAGCGACACCGCTGACTGCTGGGACCACGCGCGAACGCGTCGGTGACCGCATGATTCGATAGCTAGAACCTGTTCAGTTTGAGAGGGGCTCGCGTGCAGCTTTCTTTCGAGAATCGGACGTTTCTGGTCACCGGCGGTGGCAGTGGAATCGGCAAGGGGGTCGCTGCCGGGCTGGTGTCGGCCGGGGCCTCCGTCATGATCGTCGGCCGCAATGCCGACCGGCTGGCGGCCGCCGTCGAAGACATCGAAGCACTCCAGGTCGACGGCTCGATACGCTATGAGCCCGCCGACGTCACCAACGAGGAGGAGGCCGCCCGGGCGGTGGACGCGACGACGGCCTGGCACAGCCGGCTCCACGGTGTGGTGCATTGCGCGGGCGGGTCGGAGACCATCGGGCCGATCACCCAGATCGACTCGGAGGCCTGGCGACGCACGGTCGACCTCAATGTCAACGGCACCATGTATGTGCTCAAGCACGCCGCGCGTGAATTGGTGCGCGGCGGCGGCGGTTCGTTCGTCGGGATCTCCTCGATCGCGGCCAGCAACACCCACCGGTGGTTCGGCGCGTATGGGGTCAGCAAGTCGGCCGTCGACCACTTGATGCAGTTGGCCGCCGATGAACTCGGTGCATCGTGGGTACGGGTCAACAGCATTCGCCCGGGCCTGATCCGCACGGATCTGGTTGCGCCGGTATTTGCTTTGCCGGAGGTGAGTGCGGATTACGCGCTCTGTACACCGCTGCCGCGGCCCGGTGAGGTCGAAGACGTCGCCAATCTGGCGATGTTCCTGCTCAGCGACGCGGCCAGCTATATCACCGGCCAAGTCATCAACGTCGACGGTGGCCTCATGCTGCGACGCGGCCCGGACTATTCCGCGATGCTGGAACCCGCATTCGGTGCCGACGGGCTACGCGGAGTCGTCTGAAGTCAAGCCGGCGTCCCGGTCTGCGAGGGTAGCGAGCGCCGACCAATCCAGGTGGCCGCCGCCCGTTGCCACCAGCGTGAGCAAGCGGTCGCGCAGCACGCTGGCCACGGGCAGCGGCACTTGCAGCCCCTCCGCGGCGGCGAGCACCAGCCGGACGTCCTTGAGACCGAGGCTCGCTGCCAGCCCGGCCGGCTCGAATTCCTGTCGCGCGATCAGCCCGCCATAGATCTGATAGGCGGGCGCGGCGAACAACGTCGACGTGAGAATGTCGACGTACTGCTGCCGGTTCACTCCTGCCTTGCTGACCAGCGCGACGGCCTCGCTGACCGTTTCGATGGCCGACGCGAGCAGAAAGTTACCGCTCAGCTTCACCAGGTTGGCGGTGTGTGGTTGGTCGGAAACCACGAAGGTCCGCTGACCGATCGTGTCGAACAGCGGAACCAACGGCTCCAGAACCTGCGGGGCGCCGGCGGCGATAACGAAAAGCATTGCGGCAGAAGCGGCTTCGGGTCGACCAAACACCGGTGCCGCGGCATACTGTTGACCGGCTTCGGCGTGCGCGGCTGCCAGGCGCTCCGACAGCGCCACGCTGATGGTGCTCGACGAGACGTGGGTGGCACCCGGGGCCAGCGAGGCCACGATGCCGTTCGCACCGAAAGCGACGTTCTCGACGGCCTCGTCGTCGGACAGCATGGTGAACACGACCTCACCGGCACTGGCTTCGGCCACGTTGCGCGCCGCGCTCGCGCCCCGCTGGACGAGCGCCTCCGCCTTGCCGGGCGAACGGTTGTAGACCGTGATCTGGTGACCCGCTTTCACCAGGTTGGTAGCCATACCGTGGCCCATGTTCCCCAGGCCGATGAATCCGATGTTCATGGCATCCACCTTGCCGCGCCTTGCGATGATGGGCACGCCTCTGCAACACGGAACAGGGCGGGAGAAGCAGATGAAGCGACTCGAGGGCAAGCGAATCCTGGTGACGGGCGCCGCGTCGGGGATCGGCCAAGCCACCGCGCTGCGGTTGCTGGACGAAGGTGCCACCGTGGTGGCCACCGATATCGCGGCCGACGGGCTGGGTCAGACTCAGGCCCGAGCAGACGAGGCCGCAGTCGCTGACCGACTCACGACGATGCCGATGGACGTCGGTAATGAGGACTCGGTGATCGACGGGGTCGGCTCAGCCGTCCGAACCCTCGGCGGCCTGGATTCGCTCATCAACGCCGCCGGCATTTTGCGCGCCGCGCACACCCACCAGACCAGCCTCGAACTGTGGAATCAGGTCGTCGGCGTCAACCTGACGGGTACCTTTTTGGTGGTCCGTGAAGCGTTGCCGGCGCTACTGGCGAATTCGCGCAGCGCGATCGTGAACTTCAGCTCCACGTCGGCCTCTTTCGCCCATCCCTACATGGCCGCCTACGCCGCGAGCAAGGGCGGAATCCAGGCCTTTACCCACTGCTTGGCCCTCGAATACGCCAAGGACGGTCTGCGTGCGGCGTGCGTGGCGCCCGGCAGCATCAAGTCCGGAATCACCGACGCGACCGGGGGATACATTCCCAAAGACGCTGACTGGTCGTTGTTCCAAAGGCTCATGCCAATCCTGCCCACGACTGTCGAATCCAGCGGCGCCGGGATGGCCGAGCCCACTGCGATCGCCGGCGTCATCGCCATGCTGGTGTCCGAGGACGGCGCCTGGATCAGCGGCACCGAGATCCGCATCGATGGCGGCACGCACGCCTAGTTAACGCAGGGCACTCCGCCGCCGTCGATGGGCTTTCCCTGGTCGGGTGTGGGGTAGGTACTGGTGGCGCCGTACCCATAGCGATTGGCCTTGGTGGTCGTTGTGGTGGTGGTCTCGTCGGTGGTGCTGGTGTCGTCGGCCGCCGGCATCGAGAAACTGGTATCCACGGTCACTCGGATGTGTCCGGCCTGCAGGCTGGGATCCGGTTGTTTCGGGGCGTCGAGGCCGAGCAGCGTGGCCAGGTTATGTGCGTCGGTTTCCGCGCCCGCGCCGTACTGGATCGTGGTGGCCGTCGGGTCCCCAGATTCGCGGTCGCGGACCTGACCCGCGGGGTAGCCACGCTTTTTCAGTGCGCGGGACACCT
>DASXMA010000074.1:0-12946 GCA_036495965.1 Mycobacterium sp. | reverse complement strand
ATGAACGGCCAATCGGCCGACGTCGAACAAGCCTTAGCCGGCGGCGCGCCGCAGCGCGCGGGCTGGTTCCGGTTCTATTTCGCCGACCAACGGTGGGAATGGTCCGAACAGGTGCAGCGACTGCACGGTTATGAGCCCGGCGGCGTTACCCCGACCACCGACCTGGTGCTGGCACATAAACACCCCGACGACCGCGGACAGGTCGCCGCCACCATCGATCAAATTCTGAACACTCACAAGGCGTTCAGCACGCGCCATCGGATCATCGACACCAGCGGAAATGTGCGCTCCGTCGTCGTGGTCGGCGGCCAGCTCCACAATGACCAAGGTGCCGTGATCGGAACACACGGGTTCTACATCGACGTCTCCCCACTGCACGACCAGGAGCATGAGGATCTGGTCACGGCGAAGTTAGCCGAGATCACCGAGCTGCGCGCCAGCATCGAGCAGGCCAAGGGCATGTTGATGCTGATCTACGGCATCAGTGACAACGCCGCGTTCGATTTGCTCAAGTGGTTATCCCAGGAAGCCAACCTCAAGCTAAGGCTGCTGGCCGAACGGATCACTGAAGACTTCCGCGGCGTCGGCCCAACGCTCACCTCGCAATCGGAGTTCGACCACCTACTGCTGACCGCGCATTCGCGCATCGACCGCGCCGCCCAACAACCTGTTGACCAAGGACAGTCAGAGCACAAACGTAAGTTTGCTGCTAAATGCTGCGATAACGAAAAGCCGAAACCCGTGCGTAGTTAAGCCTGAGCGGGTCATTTCTTGCTGGGAATTACGATAACGACGATTAACGTGAGGATGGAGAAGAACAGCCCGAGGATTCCCCAGCCCAACGGGTTGCGGCCCTTCATCGCAGCGATGAGACCACAGATGACTGCGGCTATCACGCTGCCAATGGCAACGAAAATCCCCTTGATTCCACGGAGAATAAGCCCCGCGGCAAGCGGGTCCGAACTGGCCAAAATCACCGAGTGCAACATGTCAGGCCCTTTCTGGTGAGGAGCCCTTAGGTGATACCCGCTTCGAGGTGCATTAAACCGTAATTCGGGCAAGTAACATGTTTGCTAGAGGCCGGAGATGAGCCCGCGCGAAATCTTCTCAGAAGCGATGCAGGGTCAGGTCTTCCACTTTGTCTGGGTCGATGTCGTAGCCGAGGCCGGGCTTCTGCGGGGCAGAGATGTAGCCCCTGTCGTCGATCGTTGGAAGGTCCGCCATCCCAATGCCCAACAAATTCTGCGGCACCATGACTTCGGCGAAGTCGCAGTTGCGGATGGCCAGCGCCACATTCAGGTACATCGCCAGATTGAGAGTGGGCCCGTAGCTGTGGATCTCGTAGTTGAGGCCGAACGCCTCGCAGGCGTGTGCCGACTTCATCATTTGCGTGATCCCGCCCGCGTACTCGGCCAGGGTGCGGACGTAGAACCCGCTCGGCCTGCTCAGATAGCCGTGAAGAGCGGCGAAGCCCGCGAAGTTCTGCTCTCCGACCGACAGTGGCGTAGTGAGCTTGCTCGCCAGGAACGCGAGCCCGTCGAGATCCTGATCCGAGATTGGATTCTCAAACCAATAGAAGTTCAGATCGTCCAACACCCTGCCGACCGCAAGGGCGTCGGGCACCGTGTAGGCACATACCGGGTCGATCATGAGATCGATGTGCGGAAATTCTTCTCGCAGCGCTTTTGCCAGCTCGATGTCTCGGGCGGCCTCGCCGAAGGGGTGCACTTTCGCCGCGGTGAATCCCTCTGCCACAGCAGCTCGTAACGTATCAACCTAACCGTCAATGGTGGGGTAAGCCACCGTACTCGCATAGGCGCGTATCTCGTGGCGGTGCGCCCCAAGGTACTTGTAGAGGGGCAGGTTGGCCGCCTTGGCGTTGATATCCCACAGACATGCGTGCCCCGGCCAGAGCGGGCGGGTTTGAATAGGGCGGCAGGGCGGTTGTCATTTCATGACTCAGTGCGGCGACATCGTAGGTATCGCGACCCACCAGAAGGGTTTTGGCGACCTCGGCGGCGTGCGGAACTGCCTTGGAAGGGATGAGGTAGCTGATGTAGTGTCCGTCGATGCCTTCTGCGGTCGCTACCGAGACCAGAACAAGCTGGGGCAACTTGTCCACTGCTCCGCGGGTGGGGATGACGCCTTCACCGAGCTCGGTCCGAAGTATCGACAGCGTAACGTCAGTGATCTTCACGGTGTTGACTCCTCGACTCGATGGCGCTCAACTCGGAAGCAGTGTCCGGCTGTTGATGACCTCTTCGACACCGGCCTCTTTGAGAGTCGCTATGTCCTTGAATCCGCAGACCGCCAAGCACAAATCGAGTTCAGCCAGGAAGGACCGCAGATAGTGGGTCAGGCTTTCTGCACCGCCGTAAGACAGGGCGTAGGCATAGGGCCGCCCAATCCCGACGGCCGTCGCTCCCAGCGCCAGCGCGATGATCGCATCGGTCGCCGAGCGCACGCCGGAGTCGAACATGACTGGCGTGGAACCGGCCGCTTTGACGACTTCAGGCAGCAACTGCAGTGTAGATACCGCCGAATTTGCTTGACGTCCGCCGTGATTGGTGCAGTACAGCACGTCCGCGCCGTTATCGATCGCCAGGCGTGCGTCATCGGGGTGTTGAATTCCCTTGATGCCAAGTGGAAGTTTCGTCTGGGAGCGGATCCAGCGCAGGTCCTCCCATGACAGCGGGTGGGCGAAGATTTTCGAATAGTGCGCCAGGGCGGCGCGCTGGTCTTCTTCCGGTGGCTTGGCGAGATGCTTGGTGAAGTTCACATCCGTGTAGTAGTTCTGCATGCAGAAGCCGCGGAACTGTGGAAAGTTCCCCCTTTCAAGATCCATGGGCCGGAAGCCAAGGGTCCAAGAGTACACGGTGACCATCAAGGCGGAATAGCCGCTGGTCTCCGCACGGTTGATCAGACTTGCCGCCAGCTCCCTGTCGCTGGGAAGGTAGAGCTGATAGAAGATGGGTGTTTCGCCCGCATGTTTGACCACGTCCTCCATGCGTGTCTGCGTGAACGTCGACAATGTGAACGGCACTCCAGTCGCGGCGGACGCCTGTGCGGCCGCCACGTCGCCGTGAAAGTCGGGTGCGCACAAGCCGACCAAGCCGATCGGGGCCAGGAACATCGGCGAAGGAAAATGTTTGCCAAACAGCTGGATCGACAGGTCGCGCTCGGGCGGGCTGACCATCATCCGGGGCACGATGCCGTAGCAAGAGAAAGCGGCGATGTTTGCCCGCTGGGTTCGCCCATCGCCCGCGGCCGCCGACACGTACCGATACACCCAATCCGGAAGTGCCTCAGACGCTTTGCGTTCGATCGAGGCGAAGTCGAAGGGGTATCGGGTGGTTACTCCTTTTACCGCGTCGGCGTAAACGCCGTTTTGAAAGTCGCCGAAATTGGCCATCGTGATTCGATCCTTTCTCCCCGAAGAAGAGCTGACACGGAAGTCGTCTGCTCGGTGAAGGCCGGTCACCGTGCGATATGAGCGCACCGGCATCAGTATCGCGACAACGAGTCAATCGGTCACTGTGAAAGATGACAGAGATGAACACCGACCGGTGTCATGCAGGACAATAACCGTCGCGGTCAACACTCCGATCACAGATAGTCGCCGTCGTCGCGGCGAACAGCGATTCGCTACCACACACAACGGGTGGTCCGATCACGGCGCGAACCCAGGGACCTGCAGCGCCGACAAAGGCAACCAACTGGCAAGCGCGAAAGCCATTGGAATCGGCTATTAATCGGGAAGCGGCACGCCCACAGCCATGTCACACGCCACGCTTGTTCCCTCACGAAAACGCCGGGCCGATTATTCAGTCTTGAATTCCCGGCCCGGCGCCAATTTCGATGCGGCTTTACGCCTGCTTGACCGCCTCGACATCGAGGGTAATCGTCACTTTGTCCCCGACGACCGCTCCGCCGGTTTGCAGCGGCATGTCGATGTCGATGCCGAAGTCCTTGCGGTTCAACACGACCGACGCCTCGAAGCCCGCGACCTCGCCATGACCCATGCCCGGATTGACACCGTTGAACTCCAGTTCGAGGGTGATCGGCTTGGTGACGCCTTTGAGGGTGAGCTCACCGTTGAGGACATAGTTGTCGCCTTTGGGCTCCACGGTGGCGGCGGCGAACCGCGCGATGGGGTATGTCTCGACGTCAAGAAAGTCGGGTGACTTGATGTGAGCGTCGCGCTGATCGTTGCCGGTGTTGACCGAATCCACCGCGATCTCGGCACTCACCGAAGGGGTGCCGTCTTCGGCGACCACGATCGCCCCGCTGAAGTTGTCGAACTTGCCACGAACCTTGCTGACCATCAAGTGACGTACCGCGAAGTTGATCGACGAGTGCACGGGGTCGATGGCCCAGGTGCCCGTAGTGAGCTGGCTGGTTGCGGTTGCAGTCATGTTGCGTCTTCCTACTCCGAGGCGACGGCCTCCCCGACGCCTTCGGAACTGCTAAACGGACTAAAGTCCGATTATATTCCCGTCGATGTGCCAGCGCATCGTGGTTGTACCGCGCGGTTGGAGCCGCATGGATGATGAGACCATCGGTCCACAGTGGCGACTGCCGGAATGCGGCGTCGGTGGTCAGGTGACCTCGGGCGCTTGAAAAGACGCGATCAAGCGTGCAACATCGCGCCGCCGCGATTCGGCCGGCCACACTACCCAGGTTCGACGCAAAACCGGATTGCCGACTAACGACGACCATGTCACGCTGTCGGGCGGCGGTTGCAGCCCGTTCTTTGGTGCGAGCGCGAACGCTTGTCCGCTGGTTACCGCCGCGAACTTGACCGCAGCGATCAGCTCCTGATCCTCAGCAGCCGGAGGTCCGGTATCGATGCCGTGGTTACGCAAGATTCCGGTCAACTCGTCGAACCAAGCTGGGCTACTTGAGCGCGGGAAGCCCACCCAATGCAATTCCCCCAATTGGTCCAGCTGGATGCCGCCCGAGTCAGCCAGTCGAGCAGCAAGTGTCGATGAGAGGAGTACTCCAAGGGGTTCTTGGACTACCAGCATCGCATCGAATTCCGATCCGGAGGGGCGTTCACGTACCAGACCCACGTCAAGTTGATCGCTGCGCAGTGCCGTGAATTGCGCGGCCGTCGAAAGGTGCTGCGGGACGACGCGCGTGCGTGGGGATTCGGCCGCGAACTTGGCAAGTGCTGTGGGAAGCACGTCAGGAGCCAGCTCCAATGGGATGCCCAGTCGGATGACGCCGCTGGAATCGGCGCTGTAGTTGCTCATTGTCCGCACGGCCTGGTGGTAGCGGGCGAGGACCGCACGCGCCTCAACGAGCAATGTCGTGCCCGCTTCGGTTGGCCGTGCACCGGTGCTGGTGCGCTCCAACAGCGTGACTCCGAGCTCTCTTTCCAGAGCGCCCACCGTCTGCGATAGCGCCGACTGGCTCACATGCAGGCGGCGGGACGCGGCGGACATGCCACCTTCTTCCACGACCGCCACGAAAGCGCTTAGTTCCCGCAACTCCATAACCGTTGGCCGCTCCACGCCGAGGGCGATTAGCTATCGCCCTAGCTTATAGTCGCAGTCAGCTCTCAGCCGTGCTAATAGCGCCGATAAGCCAGACTGATGACTTCGTTCGGGGGTGGATTAAACAGACCCGGCGCTGCGCTATTGCGCAGGCAACATCCACAGCATTTCCGCTAAGGGGTAGCTCAGATGACAACAACAGTTGAAGGCTCGACCGCTCTGGTAACCGGGGCCACCGCCGGGATTGGTCGGGCGGTAGCACTGCAACTCGGTCAACTCGGCGCTGAGGTAATCGTTCACGGTCGCAGCGCCGAACGCGGCACTGAGGTCGTTCAGGAGATTCAAAACGCCGGGGGCAAGGCACGTTTCATCGCTGCCGATCTCGCCGATGCTGACGATGTGCGCCGGTTGGCCGCGGCGGCCGGATCGGTTGACATCTTGATCAACAATGCCGGTGTCTACAAGTTCGGCGCGACCGCCGACACCGACGACGCATTCTTCGACGAGCACGTCAATCTCAACTTGCGCGCTCCCTACATTCTGGTGCAGCAGTTGGTACCGGGTATGGCCGAGCGGGGCAACGGCGTTGTCGTCAACCTCAGCACCGTGGCCGCCACTATTCCGGCGAAGATGGGCGGGATTTACGGTGCCACCAAGGCCGGCGTGGAATTGCTGACCCGTGTCTGGGCCGACGAGTTTGGCCGGTCCGGAGTCCGGGTGAACGCGGTGCAAGCCGGCCCCACCGAAACCCCGGGAACCGCCGTCACGCCAGGGCTCACCGATGGTCTTGGCGCCCTTACCACGCTTTGCCGGGCCGCGAAGGCCGACGAGATCGCCAACGCGATAACCTTTTTGGCTTCCCCTGCCGCCAGCTACATCAACGGCGCCGTTCTGCAGGCCACCGGCGGACAACTGGCGCTCGCTGCGTGAATATTACTGGAGGTCGTCATGTCAAATAAAGTGTTGGTCACCGGTGCGAGCGGCTTGCTGGGGGTTGCCGCAATCGAGAAGTTCCTGTCGGCAGGCTGGGAAGTAGTCGGTGTCTCGCGTCGCAAGCCCGAATTGCCCAGCGGCCGAGAGCTCGAGTTCCTATCGGTCGATCTCCGGGACCGGGAAGCGGCGCGCGTTGCATTCGAGCCACTGTCCGATGTCACCCACATCGCCTACACGGCCCTGCACGAGAAGCCTGAACTGGTCGCGGGCTGGTCGAGCAAAGATCAGATCGAGACCAACAACGCCATGCTGCGCAACGTCGTGGAACCGATCTCAGCCAGCGCCAAGGACTTTCAGCACATCAGCATCCTGCAGGGGACGAAGGTCTATGGCGTGCATCTGCACCCGATCCCCATCCCCGCACGGGAAAGCGACCCGCGTGACCCGCACGACAATTTCTTCTTGGATCAGGAAGACTACGTCCGAGATATGGGTGCTGAGCACGGCTTCAGTTACACGGCACTGCGCCCGCAGCTGGTCACCGGTCCCACACCTGGAGCATTGAATGTGCTTCCGGCCATCGGCGTCTATGCCGCTATTCGACGCGAGGAGGGCGAACCGTTCAGCTTTACAGGCGGGCCATCGTTCGTCTGGGAAGCGGCTGACGCCGGTCTTGTCGCCGACGTGATGGTCTGGGCTGCGCGATCGGCTCGAGCAGCCAACGAGGCGTTCAACATCACCAACGGCGACGTTTTTGAATGGCGAAATGTGTGGCCCGCCTTGGCCAAAACCCTCGGTGTCGAGACAGGACCGGATACACCGATGAGTTTGGCCGCCTATCTCGCCGACCACTCCGAACTGTGGGACCGCATCGTCGCCAAGCACGGCCTTCGTCCGTTGAGTCTGCGCGAGCTGGTCGGCCACGGTGACCAGCACGCGGACTTCGCGTTCGCCTACGGCGCGCCGGAAGGACCGCGGGCCTTTGTGAGCACCATAAAATTGCGTCA
This sequence comes from Mycobacterium sp., assembly GCA_036495965.1. Taxonomy (GTDB): domain Bacteria; phylum Actinomycetota; class Actinomycetes; order Mycobacteriales; family Mycobacteriaceae; genus Mycobacterium. Next base: position 5,508 of record DASXMA010000074.1, on the reverse strand, counting down.
GGCCGGGTTCACCGGGACGATCGACACCGAGGGCGCATTTGATAATGCACTGCGGTCACTCATCGACCACAAGTTCCTTCCACCAGCAGCGGGTTGACGCCATGCTGCTGCAGGGTGCGCTCAGAGGTCCGCGGAAAAATCGGCGGTGATCCAGCGGTCGGGACGGATGGTGAACAACACACTGTCCTGACCATCCATGCTGCGGATGAACTCGCGTCCACCTTCCTCGCCGAGGTAGCGGATGGCGATGGCTTCGCGTACCTCCAGTGGCGTGGGTTTGGTGGTCTCGACGACGGTGCCCTCCACGACCACATATTGGTACGGTGGCTCCTCGCGCTGGGCGACCAGCGTCACCGCGCCGGCTCGCTCGATGAGCTTGGCCTTGCGGGCGCCCGCGCCGGTGTTGACCCGGATGTTTCCGCCGGTGGTGTAGTCGTACCACATCGGGACACTGGCCGGCGGACGACCGTCGGCGGCAGCGACGGACAACACGCCAACATGCTTTGCTGCGAGAAATTCCTGACGTTCGGTTTCGGTGAATGCTTTCATGGCTCGCAGAACGTGCCCGCGGAGCCGGGCTATTCCCGAGCTACCTGGACGAAATGAGTCGACAAGTGTCAGCGACCGCTTGAAGGACCCCCCGCCCGGCGGGATCTTCGGCGGTGACCGGTACGACGGCAACGGTGTCTGCGCCGGCGTCCAGGTAGGCGTGTAGCCGGTCGGCGATTTGTTGCGGGCTGCCCATCGCGCCGAGTTGTTCGGTCAGCTCAAAGGGAATGGCGGCCGCCAATTCCGAGCGCCGCGCCCCGCTGCGGGCTTTCTCGACGAGGCCGGGGAACCCAAGCCCACTGAACATTTCGCCGTAGCCGGGCGGCGCGAGATATATCGCCAGTTGTTTTGCTGTTTGTCGCAAGGCGGCTTCGCCCGGTCGCAGAGCCGCCGGTACCCAGACAGTCAAGTGGGGCGGCTTTCGGTCCACGGCGGCGGCGTAATTGTCTATTTGTTTTCGCACGCGGGCAACCCGTTGGGGCGAGGACAGGTTGAGCACCACCTCGTCGGCGATTTCGGCGGCCAAGCGCGTCATCGTCGGACCGAACGCCCCGACTGCGATGCGGGTGCCCGGTAGTGGGCGGCGCAGCCGGAATCCGTGACTGCGGACATGGCGGCCGTCGTAATCTGCGCGCTCGCCACGCAGGATCGCGCGCAGGCAATCGATGGTTTCGCCCATGCGGGCTGCGCTATGCAGCCAGTCGCGGTCGTGCCAGCCGCTCACGATCATGGGGCTGGAGGCACCGAGCGCGACGTCGATCTCACAGCCGGTGAGCGATGCCACCGAGCTGGTGCCCAGCGCGATCGCGGCGGGAGTACGCACGCTGACAGGCAACGGCCCCAGTTTGAGCCGCAACCCTGGTGTGCGCATGCCAATGGCGGTGGCCAACGCGAAGGCGTCGAAGGTGGTCATCTCGCCGATCCACAGCCCGGTCAGCCCTACCTCACTGACCGCCTCGGCGATCTGCACCGCCTCCACGTCGGGTCGGTCCAGCCAGAACGGCAGCGTCGCCGCTATCCGCGCGTTCACAGCATTGCCACTTCGGCGGGCTGGCCCAGCAGGATGCGGCCCGGCAACTCGCGCGATGCCTCGTTCACCTGAAAATGTGCGGTGGCGGTGAACGCGTCGCGGAAGCGGCGCTGCAGTGGCGCGCCATCGTAAATGGCGCTACCCCCGGCAAGGTCATACATCGTGCGCACCACATCCGCGGCGATGCGAACCCCGTGCGTGGCGGCAAGCCGCAGCCGGGTGCGCGCTTCCACGGGCACGGGGGTTCCGTCTTGATTTGCCCGCCAAACGGTTTCGATCGCCTGGTAATACAGTGCCCGCGCACCCTCCAGTGCCGACTCGGCCGTGGCTATCGCGGCCTGGACGGTCGGCCGCTGGGCAAGCGTACGAGATGACGCGACACCCTTTTTCGCGCCGGCAAGATCGATGAATTCCTCAATAGCGGCGCGCGCGTTGCCCATCGCGGCCGCGGTGATGCAGGCGGCGAAGAAACCGAACGGCGGGAAGCGGTACAACGGCCGGTTGATCGACGGCCCGTCAAATATTGAGACCACCCGCGAATCCGGCACGAACACCTCGTCCGCCACCGTGTCGTGGCTGCCGGTGCCGCGCAGGCCGAGAGTGCGCCACGTGTCGAGGATCTGCAGCTCGTCGGTGGGCACCGCGACCACGGCCGGCCGGTCCTCGAGAACGCACCCGGCGAATAGCACATCGGCGTGAGTGATACCGCTGCAGAACGCCCAACGCCCCGACACCACCACACCGCCGGGCGTCCGACGGGCCGTGCCGTGCGGTGCCCACACGCCGGCGGCCACGCCGCGGCCTGCACCGAACAGCTCGGTACGGCTAATCTGCGGCAGATAGGCGACCAGCAGGCTGCTGGTGATCGCGATCGACACGCACCAGCCGGCCGACGCATCCCCGCGGGCCACCGCCTCGGCGCAGCGCAACGCCGTGCCAGGGGGCAGCTCCAGAGCTTCGACCTCGGTCGGTGCTCCGGCACGCAGCAGGCCCGAATCCCGCAGCGCACCAACCAGTTCGGCGGGAAGTCTGCGATCGGCGTCGATCTGATCTGCCATGCCGCGGGCCATATCGCCTATCAGCCGGGCGCGGGCCACGATGTCCTGTTCGGCCGCTGCCGGCGAAGTTGTTTCGGTATCGGTCATGGCGTCCTCGACTTCCACAAATAGCTACAGTGCTGTAGCTTAAAGCTACGCTACTGTAGCTTCCCTGCTGTAGCTCTTGTCAAGAGGAGCGCGAGCGCCCGACAGGAGGGTCCCCATGACCGAGGCCGCCGTGCGGCGCAACCGTCCGTACGCGCCGCGCCTGTCGCCCGAGCAGCGGCGCGAACAAATCTTGGATGTCGTGCTGGAGATCATCAGTACCGAGGGCGTGGCTGCGGTCAGCATCGATGCCGTCGCTCGCCGCATCGGCGTCACCCGCCCCGTGGTCTACAGCCAGTTCATCGACGCCAATGACATGCTGCGCGGCTCACTCAAGCGCGAAGAACAATTAGCACTGGCTCAGATCATCGACGCCATCCCCAGTCAGGATGACGAAGACCCTGTCACCTCGTTCCGCCATCTGTTCGACGCCTACCTGCGCGGAGTGGCCGAGGCGCCGCACCGGTGGCGAGCAATCTTCATGATCGCCGACAGCGGCACCCAGACATTCCATAAACGCGTCGCACGCCTTCGTGCTCGAATCGTCCGGGAATTCGAAGTCGCGCTCCGTAAGTCGTGCACTGCGGGACCGCACCCCGATCCTGAATTGCTGGCCCACCAGCTCCTGGCCGTGATGTGGGAATCGGGTCGGCTGCTGCTGGTATCCCCGAAGGACTTCACCCACGAGCGCCTGCTGCGTTCCTTGGACGCTATGTTCACCGCGGTCGCGATAGAACGGTGTGCTGTCGGGACTGGCCGATCGCGCCGCGGCCGGTGAGGTCGCGGTTCCCGTCGCTGATTGTTCCCGCTCGACGAGCTCCAAAACGCGTACCGCACAGTGGAACAGCGGCGCACCAGGGGCAAAATCTTGCTGCGCCCGTAAAACCCTTTTCAATAACCAGCTTTCACTCCCAGGTCTGCGGCTGGTCCGGGGGCGGTTGATCACACGCTCACTTGAGTTTTTGCGCTGGTAAAGGCAGGGGCGACGAAACGACGCAGTATGGACCGGTAGCGCTTGAGGTCGCCGTCACCATCGTCTAGCCCGCGCATCACCATCTTGGTGAGGTTGCCCAGCCACAAGTGGACGTCCGACCGGGGCAGTCCAGGTGGCAGTTCATTGCTCGCCAAGGCCGCGTCGAGAATGGGATCCCAGTGTTCGGATCGCAGCATCTCCGATGCCCCCGACGCGATCAATCGTCGGCCAAGGCTCGTGCCATCAGGGTCGATGATGTGCCTTGTCAGAGGGTCGCGGCGGCCGTGGTCGGCGGTGTAGAGGATGCTCTCGACGATCTGACCCGGAAGGCTGCTCTGCTTGGAAATGGACTTGCGTGCCCGGTCCTGCAACACCCGCGCGTGCCGTGTTATCAGCTCGATGAGCAGATCGTCGCGATCGGCGAAGTAGCGGTACACGTTCGGCCGCGACAGTCCAACCTCGGACGCAATGTCGTCCATCGTGGTCTTACGGATTCCGTGGCGATCGATGCAGCGTTGAGCGGCGGCCAGGATGCGCTCGCGCGCATCGTCTGTGCTCGCCGGTGCGATTGGCTTACTGCTTGATCCTCGGGCCATGAAGCCGATGTTACTAGGTACGTCAGTCGTCCGGTGACATTTACGCGGCCCATATTAGGCAGTTGCGCCGCTTGACACGTCGCCGTCGCTAAGCGCATACTGACTGCTGACATTTTTCGTTTTTTGTCATGAAGGAGCGCACAGATGCCAATGGGACTGCCGCACCGAATCGCGATAGTCGGCGCCGGATTGATCGGGTCGGCGTTGGCCGGTCACCTGGTCTTGGCCGGAGACAAGGTCATCATTGGAGCGCGACGCCCTGACGCCTTCACTCCACCCGAGTATCAGCGGGAAGACATCGACTATCCGGTCCGCACGATTGACGAAGCAATCGACGGGGCAGAAGTGGCGATCCTGGCAATCCCGAACGCGGCCGTCGCGCCGTTCGCCGAGGTTTATCGCGATCGGTTGGCCGGCGCGGTCATCATTGATCCTTCGAACCCGTTCCTCCGGCACGACGACGGGGTGATGACCATCAAGGATCTCGGCGGCAAGACTTCCGGCACGATGACCGCTGAGTTGTTCCCGAAATCATCGGTGGCACGCGCTTTCTCACACCAGCTCGCCGAAACGCTGTGGCTGCGAGGTCGCCGAGAACCTGGTCGATGGGGGATCGGGTATGCGGCCGACGACAACGATACCGCGTGGGTCACCGCCGAAATCATCACCCAAACCGGCTTCGCGCCGATCCGAGTCGGGACGCTGGCCCACTCAGCGCCCATCGATCCCGGCGGAGTGCTATTCCCCGGGCTCCTCGGACTCTTCAGCCCACGAGGTATGCGGACGACCCTCGATACGGGGCCATTCACAAGAGAACTGCCATGCCGCACGTGACACCCGCGCCTCTTGCAACGTCAGACACCGAGTCGGGTCCGCTGACAGCTGCCTGCGCCTCACTTAAGCACGCACCAGTCCTGATTACCGAGAACCAAGTTGCATTTAGCACGGCAGCAGCCGCACCAGTCGGGTCGACCCGCCGCCGGTGGCTGGACACAACCCTGACGGGCGGACTCGTCCGCATCCTCACCGCGCTGACACAGCCCCGGCCGCACTACCCGCGCCGTGAGCTTGCCTATTTCGAAGCGGCGCGGATGTCTCGGGCGATGGACCGACTGTGATGGCGCGGGACGCGCTCCGCGTGCTTTGCAGGCCCGCGCGCGGACCACGTTCGGGCCGGAACCGTTTCGTCTTCGACGCCGTGCACAGCATCCGAAGGGC
>DASXMA010000073.1:0-22335 GCA_036495965.1 Mycobacterium sp. | reverse complement strand
CTACCCGGAATTCACCCTGGTCCGCAATGCTGAGGTCACCGACCTGATCTTCGATGGCGATCGGGTGGCCGGGGTACGCACGCCGGAACTGGAGGTGCGTGCCGAGTTGGTGATAGCCGCCGACGGGCGCAAGTCCGCGGTGCGCGCTGCGGCGGGCTTGCAGACCGCTGCGGCGCACTCCCCGATGGACGTGCTGTGGTTCAGGCTGAAGTGGCGCCCCGGCGACCCCCAGGAATTGTTCGGAGTGCTGCGCAAAGGCCTGTTCGTCGCCATGATCTACCGGAGTGACTACTGGCAGGTCGCGAGCCTGGTGCCGAAGTGGTCGAACCCCCGGGACGGATCGCTGGAGACGTTTAAGGAGCGCCTCGTCGCCGTCCAACCGCGGCTGCGTGAACACGTCAACGACCTGAGCTCCTGGGACGACACCAGCGAGCTCGACGTGCGGGTGGACCGGCTCAGGACTTGGTGGCGTTCCGGTCTGCTGTGCATTGGCGATGCCGCGCATGCCATGTCGCCGGTCGGTGGGGTCGGCATCAACCTCGCGGTCGCCGACGCGGTGGCCGCAGCGAATATCCTCTGCCCGCCGCTGCGCGAAGGTCGCCTGACCAACGCCGACCTCGCCAAGGTGCAGCGCCGGCGAGAGCTGCCTACTCGGATTATCCAGGCTTTTCAAGTGTTGGCGCAGAACAGGGTGATCGCGCCCAATTTAAGCGGTGACCTATCCCCGATCCGTGTCCCGAAGATCGTGGGTTTCGGCCCGCTGCAGGCGATTCCGCCAATTTTCGTCGGGCGTGGCTTCCGCCCCGAGCATGTCCGCACGCCCGACATACACGCTGGCTAGTCCGCGGCAGCAGCCGCGTCATGGCCCAACTTTTATATGTCTTCGGTCGTGGTGAGCACGACCACCACTACGGTCACGCGCACTAGAAAACCCACTACACGGAGCACCCCGGCGGGAGTCGGGGGTGGCTTCGTTGCAGCGCCATCGTCGGATTGGGCGACGGAGAACGGCGCTTCGTTTCTTGTTTCGGTCCTATTGAGGTCCCATTACCGTGACAGGCCAAGCGGTCCAGCGAGTTCGGACAATGTCGGCAACACCTTGTCGGGCCCGCCGTGCACTAGGATCGCGACGTGGTTGGCGCCGGCGCTCAGATACTCGCTTAGGCGTTTGGCGATGTCTTCAGGCGTGCCGTGGGCGACCACGGCATCGATCAGCCTGTCGCTGCCGGGCCGGGTGACGTCGGCGTCGGTGAAACCCAGCCGCTTCCAATTGCTCACGTAATTCGTCAGGTTGAAGTAGTGGTCCAGCGCCGCCCGGCCGATCGCCCGCGCCTGCTCTGCGTCGGGGTTCAGCACCACGTTATGCACCGGCGCCAGCAGCGCGTTCGGCCCGATGATCGCACGGGCCTGTGCGGCGTGTTCGGGCGTGGCGTTGGCAGGGTGCGCCCCGGCGGTGCGTTCGGCCGACAGCTTCAGCACCCGCGGTCCGAGCGCGGCGAGCACACGTTGACTCGCCGGTACGCCATATTCGTCGAGCTCGTCGAGGTAGGACACCAGCGCGTCGTACGGCTTGCGGTATTGCGCCTGGGCTTCGGGATGGCCGACTCCGACGCCGAGGACGAAGCGGCCCGGGTAGGCGGTGTTGATGCGGTGGAACGACTCGGCGACGGGCTTGGCGGCCGCCGTCCAGATGTTGACGATGCCGGTGGCCACCTTCAGCGTGGTGGTCGAATCCAAAAGTGGCTCCACGAAGGATAATTCGGCCGGCGGCGAACCGCCGACCCATATCGTGCCGAAGCCTAGCCGTTCGATTGCCTGTGCCTGCTCGGGGGTGGCGCCAAGTCCGAATAAGCCGAATCGGCCGAGGTCGCTTGTGACGGTGTCTGATGCGGTCATAACTCCTTGCAACCCTCGCGTCGCGCGCAGCTATTCCGCCACCGGCGAGACTTCTGCGGGCGGGTCCGCACTGAGGGCGCGTGGCTGCAAACCATGACAGCCGATACGGCGGTGGTCGAATCCAAAAGTGGCTCCACGGCAGAAAATGGGCCTGCTCCAACCGTGAGTCCCTACCGAGGTACAGAGTGCGCAACACCCAAGTGCGGCAAGCGACCTCGCTTACACGCAGTAGTAACTAGGATCGACGCACGGCTCGTATGAATCCGACGTTGGACGGCAACCCCAGGTCCTCAACGCCGACAAGAGCAACCCCGTGCTCGATGGCTCGCTTGAGTAGGTGGGCGTTTTCCTGCAGGCGTCGATATCCCGACTGATGCATCATTCCGGATATGTATTCGGCGTGGTCGACGTCGTCACCGCGTTCTTTGCGCGCGCGAAGCTGCGCGGCCCTCTCTTCGATATCGGCGTGGAACTCGTTGGGGTTGTCGAAGGCGGCTACCACGACGTGTCTGCGCTCTCTCCGATCAGGGTCATAGCGGTAGTGCTGAACGACCCAGCGATAGATGCTGTCATCATCCGCGTCCACCTTGGCCACGGTGGCAGCATACGGGCCACGAGCGATCCGAACCTATTCCGTAGATATTGGGCGCGAATGAAGCAAAGGTGACCCGGTTAGGCCTATCGGCTACCGCCCACCCAACTACCGGCGAACCCCCTCGAACCCTCAAGGCGGCGCGGGCCGAGCTGGTCGAGCGTTCGGCGCGCGTGGCGTAGATGGTCGTCCCGAGCCGGTGATTCTTCCGGAAGTTGCCCGGCCAAGAACAGGCGAGCCCAGGCCCCGTAGAGCTGAGTGCTGGCTGGCGCACCTCACGGCAGGCGAGCGACAACGCGGGCACGCCGGCGTTAGGGCGCCCGACGGATCATGTGCTCACCACGTGATCGGCAATTCCTCGATCCCATAGATTTCCTGTTCATTCTGGAATCGCAGTTCGTCGGGCGGAACAGCCAGCTCGAGCCCCGGTAGCCGGCGCGCCAAGCTGGAAAGTGCGATCTGCATTTCGACTCTTGCAAGATGCTGCCCAATGCACTGATGCACACCGAAGCGAAAACCCAAGTGGCCGCGAGCGTTTCGCGCGGCATCGAAGCTCGCCGGGTCGTCAACGAATTCAGGGTCCCAGTTCGCGGCAGGCAAATTCATCAAGAGGAAATCACCAGCGCAGATCGGCGCGCCATGAATGCTGAGGTCCTCGGTCGCCACGCGATCTACCTGGCTATGCACGATCGTGAGGTAGCGCATCAGCTCCTCGACGACGTTGGCGACGAAGGCTGCGTCATCGGTCCGACCGAACAGCTCGAACACATCCCGATGCTGCAGCAGCGCAATCGTTCCCAGTGCGATCATGCTTGCCGTGGTCTCGTGGCCGGCCTGCAGCAGGATCATGCCGTTCATCGCCGCCGTCTCGCGGCTCAGTTCGCCTGAGGCGACGTAGTTGGTGATGAGCCGGCTGATCAGATCATCACCCGGGTCACGCTCTTTGCGTTCCACGAGGTCGAACATGTAACCGAAGAGCGCCCCGATGGCCGCCGCCTTCTGCTCGTCGGATGACCTGGAATCGAGTCCGACCGTACTGTGCTGCTGGAAGAATTCGTGGTCACTGTACGGCACACCCAGCAGCATGGAGATGACCAACGAGGGCACCGGCAACGCAAAATCCCGCACCAGGTCGGCCGGCGGCCCACCCTCGATCATCGTGTCGAGGAAGCGATCGACCAATTCCTGGATCTGCGGGCGCATCGCCTCGGCGCTTCTCCAGGTGAAATCGCGAGCCATCATGCGGCGCAGGCGATTATGTTCCGGATCATCGATGCGAGGGAAGATCACCGGCATGTCGCCGGTGACACCCGCCGCCCGCAGGCGCGGCTTGATCGTATCCGCGCTGATACGCGGATCGACCAGCAATGACCGGATGTCCGCATAGCGACTGACCACCCAGGTCGGCCGGCCCTGCCACATCGCCCGTTGCATACCTGGCGACGCCCGCCACTCGGCGAACTCCGGGGGAGGTGCGAGCGGGCAGCCAGCCGGCCGCGGCCGTGGAATGACGGGTAGTTCCGCGTCGTCTCCGATCGTGGCGGTCATGGCTTCACCGAAACCATTTCTCGCACGCGCCAGCGAAACCCAGCTGGAGTCGACGCTGCTGTGGTCGTCACGCGATGATGCTATCCGGCCTCGAGAACAAATGTTAGGTTTGGCGGCGACCCAATCTTCAAGGCCTCCTGAGATCACACCAACGTGAGTTGGTCCTACCGCACTCGTTCTTGAACGGAGCCACACGCCCAAGGATCATCCCAACAGCACCCCAGGATTCCTCCGACGCGGCGGTGGTTGACAAGGCTGCGAGCCCGCCGACCATGGACCCGACAGCAACGAAAGAAACAACCACCAACCGGCGGCGCGATCTACGAGTCTTCCCTGTACAGCCTGGCTGTGAGCGAGGAGAATCCCGGGTTTATGAAGCGAGTACTTGTGGGGTTAGCAACCCCACTGTTGTTGTCCGGCGGTCTGGGTGTGGCCGGTCCGGGGGACGGCATCGCCCGGGCGGAGGATTGGTGCTCGCCTCCCGCGATGGTCAACGGTGTGTGCTATGGCCCAAATCGCTGGTGCCCAGCGGATTCCTTGTTCCACTTGACCCAAAATCATGTGGCGAACCCGATCAATTGGGACATGCACGTCTGCCACACCTACTACTACGTGCCCTGGGGCCAGGGCAATGTCGGCCAAGACATCTGGGAGGGACCTAATTCGCCGGGCCCCCAGACGCTTCCGCCTCCGGGTCCGACCGCGCCGCCGCTGCCGCCAGGTATGTGCTGGAACATGTGGATTCCGGGGCCCTGCCCCGGCGGCTAGAAGCATCGTCGGCCCGCGGTTCGGCTCACAGTGCGCTCAGCAGGGCCGCGCGGCCGCGGACGCGCAGCTTGTTGATGGTGGATTGACGCAACTGGGCGATGCGCTCGACCATTCGGTCTCCGAGTGTGTCGAGCATGTCTTCGCTCAAATCTATTGGGGCCGGACACAAGTCGCGCTCCTCTTCGGTAGCGTGTGCGTCCAGGACCGTGACGAATGAGTTCCATTCGTCCTCGTATTGCGGGGCGGTCGGTGGCGTCCGAACGAGGACCGCCAGTTGATCCCAGACTTGCCGGTGCTCCGCATGGGCGATTGCGACGAGGCTGCTCGCCGCCGACACCGCCGGATAGAACAAGTCGTCCTCGATGCGCATGTGGATGTCCAGCTCAATCAACAGTTCGTCGAGGGCGTCTTGCCGCTCGTCGGTATCCGCCGGTATCGCGGTGATCTTCTTGCAGAGTCCGCGCAAGACCTTGTGATGCTCGAATAGCACGTCGTAGGCATTCATTTCGCCACTCCACGCACCTCGACGAATCCGTCACGGAGCCTCACCGGGTAGCTCGGCAGCGCCACTGTCGCCGGTCCGCGCAGCACCTCTCCTGATTCGCACGCAAACCTGGAACCGTGCCAGGGGCACACGATCCGACCGCGATCAATCCAGCCGTCATGCATCGGCGCTCCCAGGTGCGGGCAGTGCTCACCGACGGCCAGCACCTGGTCGTCGTTGCGATACAGAACCACGCCGACGCCGGCCACCTCGACCCGCTGCGGCTGGCCATCCAGGGCCGTTGCGGGCAGCACCGGTGTCCAGTGGTTCTGGCTCAGCCGAGCGCCGGAGCGATCCACCCCGGTGCCCGACCCGAACACCAAGGCGCCGCCCAGGTAGCCGCTACCAAGGGTCAGCCCATAGCCCGCCGCGCTGCTCGCCATCCCGCGCAGGTGATGGCCGCGGCGGCGGTCCCACCACGACACCGCATACAGGCCAGTTGCGACCGCGTTCAGCGCGCCATGGACGAGACCGATCCGGCGCGATTGCTCATGGGTGTGCTGCCAATCTGTCAGACCGGTAGCGGCCGCGCCGATGCTTCCAACAAGCCCGACACCCAACGCAAACCTCGAGGCGTCATGCAGGTGAGTGGCACGTCCGCGGAGCAGACTGGCTGCGTCCATCGCGACCGTCGTCGCCGCCGCTCCGGTCGGCACCGACGTCAATGCCGGATGCAGCGGATGACCGAGCCAGGTGCCGTGCAATGCGTTGCTGACGCGATCTCGGTACCGTCCCGTGGCCGCGAACAGGAACATCAGAGTGTGCTCGAGTCGGTAGCCCGGCCGATCCAGCCACTCCTGTCGTCCCAGGGTTGTCCGTACAGCAAGTCCCGCATTGCGGATCCGAGTTTCAAAATGGTGCCAGGGCTTAGCCACAGCGCCCCTCCTGTGCGCTAGGCGAATCGACGCGGCCCCGACTCCGCGACGGATCGCGTGAATCTAGGCCGACGCGGCGCAACGCGTCTCGACGCCGCATCGGCTATGGATCGCGGCCTGTCGGCCTAGTCCATGGCTGGTACACGTACCGCAATCGCGAACGGTTCAATCGCGACACAGCCCAACTCGGGCCGATTAGGCAGTTCGACGGATGCCGCGTGCGCGGCCGATGTCGCCCTTCAGCAGGAGGTCGCGCTCGGATTCCGACAGCCCACCCCAGACGCCGTACGGCTCACCGACTTCTAGCGCGTGGGAACGACACTCCTGTATCACCGGGCACTGCCGGCACATCTCCTTGGCGCGCTGTTCGCGTTGCATGCGGGCACGGCCACGCTCGCCATCGGGATGGAAGAACATCGATGAATCGACGCCGCGGCACAGGCCTTGCAGTTGCCAGTTCCAGATATCGGCGTTGGGCCCAGGTAGCTGCTCCGGCTGTGGCATGGCTAGTTCCCTCTCTGCACGGCACGGCCCACGTGAGGTCAGGTTCGCGAAGATTGTGCAACTAATTGATGCGGCGTCACCGATGACTACCCGTCATTGCTAGAACTTAGGGGCGATGGTGAATTTCCGTCAATAGGCGCTTAGTCCGGCAAACTACCTGGACGTTGCTGCAGAATTAACTCTGCGTTCATCTGCAACGGATTTACCGAACAAGAGCCGTGCTACCAGCGCGATGCTCCCCTTGGGATTTCGCTGCTCAGGGCGGTTGGATGGGGGAGGGCTAATTTGTACACAGTGATCGTGATTAACATTTCAGTAACACAGGCACCACGAACTGTTTACTACTGTCACCGTGATTGAAACTCGTCACACTTCGATGATTGAGCGAACGCTGGCAGCCGCCGCGTTCGGAAACCAGCCCCAAAGCTGGCCGTTGCCGACGGCGACCACACCCCGGCAATTGTGGCTGCGCGCCGTCGCGTCCGGAGGGCAGGGCCGCTATGGCAGTGCCTACCGCGACCTGGCAGTGCTGCGTCGCAGCGGCTCGGACGGCCGGTTGGTCTCGTTGGCGCACAGCACGCAGGCGTCCTTCCTGCGCCAGCTCGGCTGGCACGTGCGGGCGCGCGGCTGGGACGGTCGTGCCCTGGCGCTGGCCGGCGCCGATCCCGAGGCCGGTGCCGATGCTCTCATCGGGCTGGCGGCCGACGCGCTGGGCGTCGGCCGCTTCGCCGCCGCGGCAACGTTGTTGACGCGCGCGGACTCGGTGCTGGCGCCGGCAACGGTGCCGGACCGGCTCGCGGTGCGCCGGCGCTGGGTGGGCGCCGAGTTGGCGATGGCTTCCGGCGAAGGAGACATCGCCGTCCGTCGTGCCGAGGAAGCCGTTGAGCTGGCGGAGGCCATGGACTCTGGACCGATCGGGGCCTCGGCGCGGCACCGAGTCAAAAGCGATGTAGTGCTGGCCGCGGCCCTGGGTAGCGCGGGTCGCACGGAACGCGCCCGGGCGATCGCGGAGGCGGCACTGAACGCCACCGAGCGATTGGAACTGATACCTCTTCGTTGGGCGCTGGCTTGCTTGCTGATTGATATCGGAAGCGTCACTTTTACAGCACAAGATCTGCCTGAAATTCGCGATGTCTGTGCAGGCCAGGTGCGGCGCGCCGGTGGGACGTGGCGTTCCGCTTGAAACGGCCTTTCGGCCGTTAAAGTCATTGCGTGAGTTAGCCCGTGATAGCCCGTGCTGCGTCCGCTTCGTAACGTTGGAGATACCGCCGTCGATGACAATTCAAGCGGAACGTCTCGACGCTGTGGTTGCCGAGGCCGTAGCGGGAGACTCAAACGCATTACGGGAGGTGCTGGAAACCATCCGTCCGATTGTTGTGCGATATTGCCGCGCTCGAGTCGGCACAGTCGAGCGGGGTGGCCTGTCAGCCGATGACGTGGCGCAGGAGGTTTGCTTGGCCACTATTACGGCGCTGCCGCGCTACCGGGATCGGGGTCGCCCATTCCTGGCCTTCCTGTACGGCATTGCAGCCCACAAGGTAGCCGACGCCCACCGGGCCGCCGGCCGCGATCGTGCCTTCCCGGCCGAGTCAGTTCCCGAGCGCTGGTCGGCTGACGCCGGCCCCGAGCAGATGGTCATCGAAGCCGATTCGGTCAGCCGCATGAACGAACTGCTCGAGATCTTGCCCGCTAAGCAGCGCGAGATCCTGATCATGCGTGTTGTCGTCGGCCTGTCCGCCGAAGAGACCGCCGCCGCCGTCGGCAGCACCACGGGGGCGGTGCGGGTGGCGCAGCACCGCGCTTTGTCACGCCTCAAATCCGAGATCGTCGCGGCAGGTGACTATGCCTGAATTTGGTTATGCGGTACCGGATCAGCCGGACTTGGATGAGTTGGCCCGCAGCGATCTGCTCCTGGACGCGCTCGCCGAGCGTCAGCCGGTTGACATCGACGATCCCAACGAGGACGCGTTGGCCGCCCTGCTCGAGGATTGGCGTGACGATTTGCGGTGGCCACCGGCCAGTGCCCTGGTTTCTCCGGAAGAGGCCGTCGAGGCGCTGCGCACCGGACTAGCCGATCGCGGGCGCAGCCGCCGTGGGCTGGCGACGATCGGGTCGGTGGCTGCGACGCTGTTGGTCCTCAGTGGCTTCGGCGCCATGGTGGTCGAGGCCCGACCCGGGAACGCGTTGTACGGCCTGCACGCGATGTTCTTCGATCAGCCGCGGGTCAGCGACAATCAGATCGAGTTGTCTGCCAAAGCCGAATTGGCGAAAGTTCAGCAGATGATCGACCAAGGTCAATGGGACCAGGCCCACAATCAGCTGGCCGAGGTCAGCAGCACCGTGCAGTCCATGAACGACGGGGCCAGCAGACACGACCTGATGGACCAGGTGAATCTGCTGAACACGAGGGTCGAGACGCGGGACCCGAACGCGACGCTGCCTCCACCCTCGGCTGTTCCCCCGGCGCCCCAAACCAAGGCGCCGAAGGCGCCGGCCGCCTCGACCACGCCGACCGTGTCACCGGCGCCGACCACCACCCCGCCGGCGCCAAGCCAATCACTGAGTCCTGCGTCGACCCCACCGGCGGTCCCGCCGACGACTCCGTCGTCGGGTCGGCATCGCCACCACGGCCAGACACCGACACCGTCTTCGGTGGTGCCGGGCAGCTAGATACGGGGCGTTTAGCTACCGGGGCGTTCAGTGACGCCGGTGAAACCCGTCGGCGTCTGATGGTGTCGCTTCGTTGAGCGACGCGTCGGCGTATCCCCGGCAATAATCCCACGTGACGTAGGCGTCCGGTTCGGGGTCATAGGCCGGTTCATGCGGGCGGACGGTGCCGTCGATGAGCAGCTGCAGCAAATTTGCACGCAACATGTCCCAGTCGTGGTAGTGGTCTTGCTGGCACTCGTCGCAGCACACGACGAGCCCGCGAATCCCCTTGTGCGCCAACAGGGCTTCGTATACGGCCAGGTCGGCCAGGTCGGCCTCCACCGCCGTTCGCTCTTGCTGATCCAGGGGCTGTCCCGGCTCAACGGCGTCCAGTGCCGCCGACGGGTCGCAGGGGTCGTCGGCAAACGGATCGGGCGGCAAACCCGGTGGGAGGTGGTCGCGCACGCCTCTAGACTACGCAAGCGGGCCGTCATAGCGCCAGCAGGCAGGTCGTGCGAGGTTCTGTGGCAACCGGGCCCGACGGCACGCCCACGCGACCGGGTCTCGATGATCTCCCAAGCCGATAGGATGGGTTTCTCACTCCGCGTGCGTATGGAGGGCTTCACCGATGTCCCGTGGCATGTCCCACCTAGAAGACAGCTCCGAGCTGGTCGCCAGTCCGTACGTGCGTGTCGGCGGACTGGCCGATGACCTGGTCCCAACCGGGGGCGACAACCCGCACAAAGTGGCGATGCTGGGGCTGACTTTCGACGACGTCCTGCTGTTGCCGGCGGCCTCCGATGTGGTGCCCGCCGCTGCCGACACGTCCAGCCAGCTCACCAAGAAGATCAGACTCAAAGTGCCGCTGGTCAGCTCTGCGATGGACACCGTGACCGAGTCCCGGATGGCGATTGCGATGGCCCGGGCCGGCGGGATGGGTGTGCTGCACCGCAACTTGCCGGTGGCCGAACAAGCCGCCCAGGTCGAGATGGTGAAGCGGTCCGAGGCCGGTATGGTCACCGACCCGGTCACCTGCCGGCCGGACAACACCTTGGCCCAGGTCGACGCGATGTGCGCCAAGTTCCGGATCTCCGGATTGCCGGTGGTCGACGACTCCGGCACGCTGGTCGGCATCATCACCAACCGCGATATGCGGTTCGAGGTGGATCAGACCAAGCAGGTCGCCGAGGTGATGACCAAAGCCCCACTGATCACCGCTCAGGAGGGGGTCAGTGCCGACGCGGCGCTGGGCTTGTTGCGCCGCAACAAGATCGAGAAACTGCCCATCGTGGACGGCCACGGCCGGCTGACCGGGCTGATCACCGTCAAAGACTTCGTCAAGACCGAACAACACCCGCTGGCCACTAAGGACAGCGACGGGCGGCTGCTGGTGGGTGCCGCCGTCGGCGTCGGCGGCGATGCCTGGGTGCGCGCGATGATGCTGGTCGACGCCGGGGCAGACGTGCTGATCGTGGACACCGCGCACGCACACAACCGGCTGGTGCTCGACATGGTCGGCAAGCTCAAGGCCGAAGTCGGCGACCGGGTCGAGGTGATCGGCGGCAACGTCGCCACCAGGGAGGCGGCCGCGGCCCTGGTCGAAGCGGGCGCCGACGCGGTGAAGGTCGGCGTGGGGCCGGGGTCGATTTGCACCACCCGGGTGGTGGCCGGGGTCGGCGCACCACAAATCACCGCGATCCTGGAAGCCGTCGCCGCATGCGGACCGGCCGGTGTGCCGGTCATCGCCGACGGGGGACTGCAGTACTCGGGTGATATCGCCAAGGCGCTGGCCGCGGGCGCGTCGACGGCCATGCTGGGCTCGTTGCTGGCCGGCACCGCCGAGGCGCCCGGCGAGCTGATCTTCGTCAACGGCAAGCAGTTCAAGAGCTACCGGGGGATGGGGTCGCTGGGCGCCATGCAAGGCCGCGGCGGGGCGAAGTCGTACTCCAAAGACCGCTACTTCGCTGATGACGCGCTCTCGGAGGACAAGTTGGTCCCCGAGGGGATCGAGGGCAGGGTGCCGTTCCGCGGTCCGTTGTCGTCGGTGATCCACCAGCTGACCGGCGGTCTGCGGGCGGCGATGGGTTACACCGGCTCGCCCACCATCGAGGTGCTGCAGCAGGCGCAGTTCGTTCGGATCACACCGGCCGGACTCAAAGAGAGCCACCCGCACGACGTCGCGATGACCGTCGAAGCACCCAACTACTACGCGCGGTGAACAGCGAACTGGCCATGGTCGAGATCGGGATGGGCCGCGTTGCCCGTCGCAGCTACGAACTCAGTGAAGTCAGCATCGTGCCGTCACGGCGCACCCGCTCGTCGCAGGACGTGTCGACAGCGTGGCAGCTGGATGCCTACCGGTTCGAGATCCCGGTGGTGGCACACCCGACCGATGCCTTGGTGTCGCCGGACTTCGCGATCGAGCTCGGCCGGCTCGGCGGCCTGGGTGTGCTCAACGGCGAGGGGCTGATCGGCCGGCACGCCGATGTCGGGGCCAAGGTCGCGCAGCTTGTCGAGGCCGCCGAAAAAGAGCCCGAACCCTCGGCGTCGATCCGGCTGCTGCAGGAGCTGCATGCGGCGCCGCTGAACCCGGACCTGCTGGGCGCCGCAGTGGCCCGCATCCGTGACGCCGGAGTGACCACCGCGGTGCGGGTCAGCCCGCAGAACGCGCAGGCACTGACACCGGTGCTGCTCGCGGCCGGCATCGACCTGCTGGTCATCCAGGGCAGCATCGTCTCGGCGGAGCGCGTCGCCAGCGATGGCGAGCCGCTGAACCTGAAGACCTTCATCGCCGAGCTCGACGTGCCGGTGGTCGCCGGCGGTGTGCAGGACCACCGCACGGCGCTGCACCTGATGCGCACCGGCGCCGCGGGCGTCATCGTCGGCTACGGCTCCACCAGGGGCGTGACCACCACCGACGAGGTGCTGGGCATCAGCGTGCCGATGGCCACTGCGATCGCCGACGCCGCCGCCGCGCGGCGCGAATACCTCGACGAGACCGGCGGCCGCTACGTGCATGTGCTGGCCGACGGCGATATCCACACCTCCGGCGAGCTGGCCAAGGCCATCGCCTGCGGAGCCGACGCGGTGGTGCTCGGCACGCCGCTGGCCGAAAGCGCCGAGGCGCTCGGCGACGGGTGGTTCTGGCCGGCCGCGGCAGCGCACCCGTCGTTGCCGCGCGGGGCGTTGCTGCAGATCGCCGTGGGGGAGCGGCCGCCGCTGCGGCAGGTTCTCAACGGGCCGTCCGACGATCCGTTCGGCTCACTGAATCTGGTCGGTGGTCTGCGCCGCTCGATGGCCAAGGCCGGTTATTGCGACCTCAAGGAATTCCAGAAGGTCGGCCTTACCGTCGGCTGCTGAGAAGCTCCTATACTGCCGGGATGAAGCCGGATTACGACGTCTTGATCATCGGATCGGGTTTTGGTGGCAGCGTCAGCGCGCTGCGGCTGACCGAAAAGGGCTACCGGGTAGGCGTGTTGGAGGCCGGGCGCCGCTTCTCCGACGAAGAGTTCGCCAAGACGTCCTGGGATCTGCGCAAGTTTCTCTGGGCGCCGAAGTTGGGCTGCTACGGCATCCAACGTATTCACCCGCTACGCAATGTGATGATCTTGGCCGGCGCCGGAGTAGGCGGCGGTTCGCTGAACTACGCCAATACGTTGTACGTGCCGCCGGAACCGTTCTTCAAAGACCAGCAGTGGTCGCACATCACCGACTGGCGTAGCGAACTGATGCCGCACTACGAGCAGGCGCAGCGGATGCTTGGCGTGGTGCTCAACCCGACGTTCACCGACGCCGACCGCATCGTCAAGGAGGTCGCCGACGAGATGGGTTGCGGCGACACCTGGGTGCCAACACCGGTGGGGGTGTTCTTCGGCCCCGATGGCACCAAGACACCGGGCAAGACCGTGCCCGACCCGTATTTCGGCGGCGCGGGGCCGGCGCGCACCGGTTGCCTGGAATGCGGCTGTTGCATGACGGGGTGTCGCTACGGCGCCAAGAACACGTTGCTGAAGAACTACCTGGGCCTTGCGGAATCGGCTGGCGCACAGGTGATTCCGATGACGACGGTCAAGGGTTTCGAGCAGCGGCCCGACGGGTTATGGGAGGTCCACGCGGTTCGCACCGGAAGCTGGCTGCGCCGGGACAGGCGCACCTACACCGCCAACTACCTGATCCTGGCCGCGGGCACCTGGGGAACGCAGCATCTGCTGTTCAAGATGCAGGACACGGGCCGGCTGCCCCGGCTGTCCAAGCGCCTGGGTGTATTGACCCGCACCAACTCAGAGTCGATCGTGGGTGCCGCGACGTTGGAGGTCATGCCCGAGCTGGATTTGACCCATGGGGTGGCGATCACGTCGTCGATTCATCCGACATCGGACACGCACATCGAGCCCGTCCGTTATGGCAAAGGTTCCAATGCCATGGGGCTGCTGCAGACCTTGATGACCGATGGCCACGGGCCCGAAGGCACCGACGTGCCACGGTGGAAGCAGTTGCTGGACCAAGCCCGCGAAGATCCGCGCGGCATACTTCGGATGATCAATGTCCGCCAGTGGAGCGAGCGCACGGTGATCGCGCTGGTGATGCAGCACCTGGACAACTCGATCACCACATTCACCAAACGCGGCAAGCTGGGCATCCGGTGGTATACGAGCAAGCAGGGTCACGGCGAGCCGAACCCGTCATGGATCCCAGTCGGCAACCAGGTCACCCGGCGCATGGCCGCCAAGATCGACGGCGTCGCCGGCGGCACCTGGGGCGAGCTGTTCAACATCCCGCTGACGGCGCACTTCCTCGGCGGCGCGGTGATCGGCGACGGCCCCGAGCACGGGGTCATCGACCCATATCACCGGGTCTACGGCTATCCGACACTGCTGGTGGTGGACGGCGCCGCCATCTCGGCGAACTTGGGCGTCAACCCGTCGCTGTCCATTACCGCCCAAGCAGAGCGGGCCGCCTCGTTGTGGCCGAACAAGGGCGAAACCGATGAGCGGCCGCTGCAGGGTGACGCCTACCGCCGGATGGCCCCGATCCCGCCCGAGCACCCGGTGGTACCCCTCGACGCACCGGGTGCCCTGCGCTGGCTGCCGGTGGATCCGGTCAGCACGGTCGGCTGAGTGACGATCGCGAGCGCGGCGTAGCCGGGCGCTGCGGGTCGTCACAATCAATCGAGGCGTCAGCTCGCGATCGCCTCGAGTGGTGCGCCACTGACCACCCGGCTGCGCTCGCCGTGCACATTGACGGGCACATCGCCCATCAAGGTGACCCGGTGCATGAGCCGGGGCTGGTTGTCGTAGTCGTCGATGGCCCGGTGCTGGGTTGCCCGATTGTCCCAGATGGCAACGTCTCCCGGCGCCCAATTCCAGCGAATGGTGTTCTCGGGCGTGGTGATTCGCCGTTGCAGCAATTCCAGCAGCATGGCTGACTCGTGGCTGTCCAGGCCGACGAAGCTACGCACGAAATCGCCCGCCAGCAGGGTGCGCTCACCGGTCTCCGGGTGCACCCGCACCACGGGATGTTCGGTCCGGAAATCCGGCTTCTCGAATGCCTCCCGGAACGCGCGCTGCGCGTAGGTCATTGACATGGCTGCTTCGGTGGTCACGTAGTCGTAGCGGTTGGTGTGCAGTGCCCACAGGTTCTCGACGAGGCACTGCAGCGGTTCGGGCAGATGCTCATAGGCCGCCGCCGTCGAAGCCCACAGCGTCGAGCCGCCGTAGCTGGGCAGGGTGATCGCGCGCAGGATCGAGGCCGCCGGGTAGTTGGCGGCGAACGTCACGTCGGTGTGCCAGCGGGTGGCCTTGCCGTACTCGGAATTGATCGGGGTGATGATCGGCGCACCCTTGGCGGCGAGCACCGCGGCGGCCGGGTGTCCGATCGGGGTGCCCAGCAAGCGGGCGAACGCGAGCTGCTGCTGGTCATCGAGGTGGTTCTGGTGGCGGAAGAAGATCACTTTGTGGGTCAACAGCGCCTGGCGGATCTCCTCGAGCTCGGCACGGTCCAGGTCGCTCCCGAGCCGCACCCCGTCGACGCGGGCACCGATACGGCTACCCAGCTTGGTGACGGTGATCTGTTCTGTCATTGCTCTCGTCCTAGGCTGAAGTTAGTGTAGTCATTTGACTACATGGTCTAGTGTAGACACATGACTACACAGTCTGCAACGGGGCGCAAGAATATCCCCACCGGGCGCGAAGAGGTGGCGGCGGCGATCTTGGAGGCCGCTACCGATCTGTTCGCCGAACGGGGCCCGGCCGCGACATCGATCCGCGATATCGCTGCCCGCTCGAAGGTCAACCACGGGCTGGTGTTTCGGCACTTCGGCACCAAGGAACAGCTCGTCGGTGCCGTGCTTGATCATCTGGGCGCCAATCTGACCGATCTGCTGCGCTCCCAGGCGCCTGCCGACGTCCTGGAGCCCGCTCTGGACCGACAGATGCGGGTGATGGCCCGCACACTGCTCGACGGGTACCCGGCCGCCCAGTTGCAAAAACGTTTTCCCAACATTGAAGCCCTGCTCGACGGGGTGCGGCCACTGCATGACACCGACACCAATGCGCGGCTGGCGGTTGCCAATGCCCTTGCGCTGCAATTCGGTTGGCGGTTGTTCGCACCTATTCTGCGCTCGGCGACCGGGATCGACGAGCTGACCGACGCCGAGTTACGCGAGGCGGTACGCACCGAAGTGGGGCGGATCGTCCAACCGCACTGACGGCTCAGCGATCGAGGATCTGTTGGGCCAGGGTTCGCCGGTGCATGGGCTCGCGGCCCGGCGGCTGCGGCGGTGGCGGCAGCAGCGGCTTGCGCCTGCGTACCGCAATCGTCGTCGGCTTCTCCGTGTCCAGTTCCAGCTCTTCGCCGGCGTGCCGGATGGTCAGGCCGCCACCGGGGCCGTCGCGCAGGGTGTACGTGACGTCGGAGTGGTTGGCGTCGACGGTGACCCGGAAATCGCGCCATCGCAACCGGAACCGCAGTCGCGTAATGCCATCGGGCAGTTGGGGATCCAGGGCCAGGACGCCTTCGTCGTCGCGCAAGCCACCGAAACCGTTGACCAGCGCCATCCAGGCGCCGGCCAGCGACGCCATGTGCAGCCCGTCGCGGGTGTTGCTGTGCAAGTCGCGCAGGTCGATCAGCGCGGCCTCATAGGCGTAGTCATGGGCCAGCTCCAGATGCCCGACCTCCGCGCACATCACCGCCTGAGTGCAGGCCGACAGCGACGAGTCGCGCACCATGCGCCGCTCGTAGTAGTCGACGTTGCGGGCCTTCTGCTCGGGCGTGAACGCATGGCTCTGCCACTGCATCGCCAGTACCAGGTCGGCCTGCTTGATCACCTGCGCGGGGTAGAGCCGCACATAGGCCTCGTGCAGGAGCAACGGATAGGTCTGGTTGGGGTCAAAGTGCCACTCCGCGAAGGTGGTGAAGCCTTCACACTGCTGATGGACACCCAGCTCTTCGTCGTAGGGAATGTTGACGGCATCGGCCGCGTCGCGCCAGGCGGCGGCCTCCTCGGTGGTGACGCCCAGTGCTTGTGCTTTCTCGGGATGGCGGTTGCAGGCATCGGCGGCGACGAGCAGATTGTGTGCCGCCATCAAGTTCGTGAAGACGTTGTCGCGAACGATCGCGGTGTACTCGTCGGGACCGGTGACCCCGTCGAGGTGCCAGACGCCGTGGCGGTCGTGGTGCCCGAGTGACATCCACAGCCGTGCGGTCTCGATCAGCACCTTGATACCGCAGTCGGCCTCCAGCGATTCGTCGCCGGTGACCACGCGGTAGCGCTCGAAGGCCATCGCGATGTCGGCGTTGATGTGAAACGCCGCGGTGCCGGCCGGCCAGTAGGCCGAGCACTCCTGTCCGCGGATGGTTCGCCAGGGAAAGGCGGCACCTTCGAGGCCGAGTTCGCCCGCCCGCTCCCTGGCCATGTCCATCGTCGAGGCGCGCCATCGTAGCGCGTCGGCGACCGTATGCGGCGCGGTGTAGGTGAGCACCGGCAGCACGTAACCCTCGGTGTCCCAGAAGGCGTGGCCATCGTAGCCGGTTCCGGTGAGTCCCTTGCTGGGGATGGCGCGGCGTTCGGCGCGGGCGCTGGCCTGCAGCAGATGGAACAGCCCGAAGCGCACCGCCTGCTGAGATTCGGAGTCGCCCTCGACCTCGACGTCGGCGCAATCCCAGAAGTCGTCGAGGTAGGCCCGTTGCGAGTCCAGCAACCCCTGCCAGCCGGTGTAGCGGGCGCTGTGCAGTGCGGCGGCAGCCTGGTCGCGCAGTGCCGGGCGGGAACGCATACTTGACCAGCCATAGGCCAGGTATTTGACAATGCGCAGCTTCTGTCCCGGTCGCAGGCCGGCGATCACCGTGGTGCGGGCCAGGTCGTCGCGCGCGTCATTGCTGACCTCGACCCGGCCGGGAACCTCGACCTCGTGATCCATCGCCGCTGCCATCATCAGCGCGCTGCTTCGGGTCCGGTGCATGAGAAGCGCTCCGCACTCGGTCTTTTCGTAGTCGACGGCCTCCAGCGGGTTATCCAAGATGGCCGCCACCCGAGGGTCGGCCGACGTTGTCGGTTGATCTTCGTTGGTGACGAGCTCGGACTGCACGGTCACCCGGACGAATTCCTCGACCGCCTCGACGATGTACTCGATGGCGGCGACGCTGCGTTGGGCCAGTGACACCAGCCTGGTGGACGTGATTTTGACTTGCTTGCCGGAAGGTGAGCTCCAGTGCGCGCGGCGGGTCAGCGTCCCGGCACGCAGGTCAAGGATCCGCTCGTGCGAGAGCAGTTGGCCGTACCGGACGTCGAATGGCTCGTCCCCGACCAGCAGCCGAAAGATCTTGCCGTTGGTGACGTCGACGATGGTCTGGCCGGCCTCCGGATACCCGTAACCGGCCTCGGCGTACGGCAGCGGCCGGATTTCATAGAAGGAGTTCAGGTAGGTGCCCGGCAGGCCATGCGGCTCGCCCTCGTCGAGGTTGCCGCGCAACCCGATGTGCCCGTTGGACAAGGCGAACAGGGATTCTGACTGAGCGATCAGGTTCAGATCGAGCTTGGTTTCGCGGACTTGCCAGGGTTCGACGGGAAAGGCTTCCTGGGTGATCATGACTGCAGCAATTCGGCCAGATCGGTGACCACCACGTCGGCGCCGTTTTGTCGTAAGTCCTCGGCCTGGCCCACTCGGTCGACGCCCACCACGAAGCCGAAGTTACCGGCACGGCCGGCCTGCACCCCGGATAACGCATCTTCGAATACGGCGGCCGCGTCGGCGGGGACGTCGAGTAACTGTGCCCCGCGCAGGTACGAGTCGGGGGCCGGTTTGCCGGCGATGTGCTCGTCGCGCAGCGTGATGCCGTCCACCCGCTGCTGGACGAACTGGTCGAGCCCGGTTATCTCGAGCACGTCGCGCGTGTTGGCGCTCGAGGACACCACGGCGATACCGAGGCCCGCCGCCGAGGCCGCCTCCAGATAGCGCCGCGACCCGTCGAATACTTTGACGCCGTCTTCATGCAGGACCTTCTGGAACATGTCGTTCTTGCGATTGCCCAGGCCATATACCGTGTCGGCGCCGTCGGGATCGTCGGGACTGCCTTCGGGTAGCTCGATTCCCCGGCTGCTCAGAAATGACAGGACGCCGTCTTCACGTTTCTTGCCGTCCACGTACTGCCGGTAGTCCGCAGCCTCATCGAAGGGGACGAACTTTTCTCCAGTGCTCTTGGCCCGTTGCGAAAGGTAGGCGTCGAACATGGCCTTCCAGGCCTTGGTATGCACGCTTGCGGTATCGGTGAGCACACCGTCGAGGTCGAACAGGCAGGCACGCACCTTCTCTGGCAGACCCAGCACAGCGGATCCTCACTCTCGGAGTTGTTGGCCGGTACCACTCCACCATGCTTATCGGTGAGCCGCCAGAGATCAGGTTTTTGCCCCGTGCCGGACCGGAAGCCAGCATGCCGCCAATGGGACGGTGGTGAGTAATCCAAGCGCGCGAACTCCCGCGATGTGCTGGTGCTGATCACGCATTGTGATGGCCATGATGAGCATTGCACCGAAGTGGGCGGAGTTGGCGGCGAGATTGAAATCTAGAAACAGTCGGTTGGTCAGCGGGGCCCTCGCCGATTCGAACAGGAACAGTGCCCACACCACATAGACGGTGGCGAACATGACGGCTATCGCGTCGCCGCCTTCACCCCAGTTGAAGAGCCGCGCGAAAAACGGCGGCAACGTGTTGATGTGATGCGTCGTCGCGAGAATGAGGTCGGGCACGAAGAAGAGCAGATACCCGAGCGCGGTCAGCCGGATCATCACCGGAAGCCAGGTCGCCGCCGCGCGGCTCGGTTGGGTTTGGTTCATGAAGCGGCAGTTGTTCCGGTGCTTTGCCGGATGATGCGAATCATCTCCGTTGGGCGCTCGAGGGCCGAGAAGTGGCCCACGCCGGGCACTGTGACGGTTACGGGATCGGCGAGCCGGCGAGCAACGAGTTCCCGCTCCGGCACGCGCGACCAATCGTGTTCGGTATAGACCAACGTGACGGGCACGTTCACCTGCGCGTAGCGGGCTCGTGCGTTGACGAACCCGTTGAGGCTGCGCATGATGGCTCGTGCCACCGTCGGGTAACCGCGGCGGCGGCCGCTTCGCCGTAGCTCGCCAAGCAAGTCTTCCGGCAGCTTGGTGTGGTCGGCGAAGCCGCCCCGCAGCACAGCTCGCAAGACAATGCGACTCTCCATTCGGGCGAAGATCGGCCCGGAACCGGGCAGGCGGATGGCCGTTCCGATCAGGCGGGCAACCCAGTTGCCCCGTTCAAGTCCGCTTGGGTAGTCGTAGGGGTTGAAGGCGATCACCTTGCTCACGTTGTCCGTCAGTTCGATCGAGGCCAATAAGGCGATCGCGGCGCCCATCGACTCGCCGGCCAACGTAACCTCATGCAGGTTGAGCATTTTGATGAATTCGACCACGGCGCTACGCAGTTCCGGCTCGCCGTATCGAGCACCCGGGACGATGTCGGACCACCCCATACCGGGTAAATCCAGCGCATAGACCCTGAATTCCTCGCAGAGCGCAGGCACGACCCGCTGGAAGTAGTCCAGTTGTGTGCGGACCGTGTGGAGCAGGACCAGCGGCGGGCCGGTTCCTGCCGTGAAGTAGCGCAGCCGCGATCCATCGGATCGTCGGAGGAACTTGACCTGACCGCGGCCGCCGCTCCATCTCATTGTGTAACTTTGGACTTGAACCTCGTTGAGCTGCATGATATTTAACTTCCTGTGGTTGCCAGTGCGACGCCCTGGATGGCTCGAAGACGTCCGTCCGCCAGCGCGCGGGTGAGGTTTTCGGCTTTCCGCTTGAAGTCGGTGACAAAGGCGTGCAGGCCCAGCGGGTCGGCGGGCTGGGCCAGCATGGCTTGCATGAGTGCTGTCGCCTGGTCGGACAGGTCGTTCCAGTGCTCGACCGCGAACCCGGCGGACTCGACAGCGGCGCGCAACTCATCGGGGCTGACCAGATGGCTGCCCGCGGGTTGGTCTGCCCACGGTAGTGGATAGTCGAGTTCGCCGCGCTCGCCAATGGTGATGTCCCACAGGGCAAGCCGGCCTCCTTCGACCAGCACCCGGTGTGCTTCGGAATACAGGCGTGCCTTGTCGCCCACGTTCATCTGCACATGCTGGCTGATAGCGACGTCGAAAGTGCCGTCGGGGAAGGGAAGTTCGGTGACGTCTGCCTGACGAACGGATATCCGGTCATCGAGCCCGACGAGTCGATTGAGCCAACGGCTCGTTTGGCAGTATTCGTCGGTTAGATCGATGGCGGTAACCCGGCAGCCGCAGTGGTCCGCGACGTAGCGGGCGGTACCGCCGATACCGCTGCCGGCATCGAGCACCTCACTGGCACTTGTGATTCCGGCCAGGTCGACCAGTTGACTGGTGGCGAAGCGGCCCATGGTGTGGAAGTCCTCCAGCAGGCCCAGGTCGGCGGGTTGAAGCTGGTCGAGGTCTTTCCCGGCGCTGATCAGCGCCCGCTCGATGTTGCGTTGCGACAGCCCAGTCGAATACTGGTTCCGGATAGTGTCGTTCATTTGTCTGCTCAGCCTTTCAGCGTGAAGCTGGCTTCACGTTCGTCGACCGGCGTGATGCTCGCTTCACGCTCGGTGGGGTGGGATGCCGCGATGTGCTCTTGTCGCCACACCGGGGATTGGCCAGAAAGCCGGGGATGCGCGGGCTGCGGGTGCTGTTGGAGTCGGTCGAACTTGCCCAGCCGGTGCATCGGCACGAGTCCGGTCAACATGAAGTTCCAGACCTGGCGGACGAGATTGCCTGGGGTGCGGCGGGATTCCGGGCCGGTGACGGAGCGGCGTGCGATCGTCAGGAAGTCCTCGGGTTCCACACCCGCGACGTCACGGACATGCGTGGTCGGGCCGCCCACCTCGAAGGTTCCCAACAGGTACTCGGGCAGGTAATGGCGCAGACTGGACTCGAAGAACAGGTCAGCGCCGAGTCGTTTGGCGTTGACGCGCACCGCGCGCATGAACATCCACGGGGGAATGTCGATGTGGCGTACCCGCCGGCCCAACGCCTCGCCGACCGCGTCGGCGATCTCCGCTCCGGACAACAGCTTTGGTCCGGTCGGGCGGTAGGCGCGACCGTCGTGACGGTGTGGGTCGAGGAGCGCACCCACCGCAACCCGAGCGATGTCCTCATTGGAGGGAGGGGCATTTCGGCCCGCCCCGGTTGGCGTCGGCAACACGCCCAGCTGGGCGGCCATTCCGATCACCTGCAGGTAGTTGTCGGCGAAGTAGCCGGGATCGACTGCGACGTGGGCGGTGTCGGGCAGCAGCCCGAATAGCTTGTCAGTCAACCAGGCCTGCCGGGTCATCAGCGAAGGATGATCCGGGCTGGCCAGCCATTGCCCCAGCGCCACCACCGCTTCCACACCGGAGCGCCGCGCGGCCACGGCAAACGCCACCGCGCTGTCGAGCGCATGGGGATGGTAC
>DASXMA010000072.1:0-7478 GCA_036495965.1 Mycobacterium sp. | reverse complement strand
CGAGGCTACCGGCCCCATGACGACCGATCCAAAGAAGAACGCGCTCAATCGCGAAGCGATTCTCAAGCTCCTGACGGACGCGGAGATCTCGAAGGTTAGCCGTGCGGAGGACGCGCAGCGCCTCGTCGAGGGAGATGAGTGACGGCTTGAAAAGTCAGGCGAGAGAATCAGTTTCTGCTGACATGCGAGTCTGGGACCGCTCTACGGTTTCCACTGCAGCTCGATGACGTCCAGGGGGTGGCCGACGCCCGTCCGGCTCTGGTTCAGACCGCGTTGGCGTTGGCCAGAATCATGGACAACCCGAAGGCAACGAATCAGCAACCGGCCGCAGCGAAGGTACTGGCCGCGATGTTGGAAAAGCTCCACTCGGCATCAGCGCGCGGCCGTCGCGGGAATCTCTCGGTGGTCAAGTCGATGACGAGTTCGCCATCGGCTCATTGTTGACGGTCCAACGAAGCAGCGCGCCGCGTTGTCGGCCACACCATTGACCACCGCTCAGACCTGTTTGACGATTGCAATGTCAACCGGAAAACCCAAGCGTCAGGCAGGGATTGTCACCTGCAATGGCAGTTGGAAAACCATATCTTCGATGAATTGAGGACGGACATGACGAATACCCGTGAGCCTTCCTCGACTGTGCGGCCGGGGCCTTCCTCGACTGTGCCGCCGATTACGCAAAATCTGACATCTGCCCCTGATGTCCATCAGGATTTCGCCAAGCTGTTAGACGGTGTCGGGTTGGACCAGAAAGACACCGGCGGTGAGGTCTCGTTCACGGGTACGGACCCTATTCTGCCGAGCAAGCACCGCCTGGGCGCCATCATGGCGATGGGCATGATGGGTCCTGCGGTGGCGACCCAAATCTTTTACCGCATGCGCGGTGGGCCGGCACAAGACCTGTCAGTGGACTTGCGCAAGGCCGTCGCTCATATCAACCCGCTGTTCTTGTTCAAACCCACCGCCGGCGGGTACCCACTGCACTCGCCACTCGCGTCGCCGGCATATGGTGCCATGGAGTTCAATATCTACCCGACAAAAGACCAACGCTGGTATCTGCCCACCGCTGTTTATCCCCACATGTGGGTGGACTGGGCAGGCCTGCTCAAGGGCGGTCTGGACGTCAAGTCGGTCGGGCAAGCGATCTCCCAGTGGAATGCGTTGGATCTGGAGAACGCGGCGGCCGAGCGGGGCATGATCGGCGCGATGAGCCGCACGCCGCAGGAATGGTATGCCCATCCTCAGGGCGCGCTGCTTGCTCAGACGCCGATGATCGAAATCATCAAGATCGGTGACAGCGACCCGGAGCTTCCGCCACTCACCAACCCTAAGCGGCCGCTTTCGGGCATCAAAGTGGCTTCGCTGACTCACGTGATCGCGGGGCCGGTCGTGTCTCGCACACTGGCCGAGCAGGGCGCTCAGGTTTTGGATTTGGCCAATCCCGAGTTGGAAATCGGTGTGCTCGTCGAAGACGTGCACGTCGGGTTCCGCTCGACATTCATGGACCTGAAGCAAAAGCCGTACTTCGACAAGGCCGTCGAGCTGATCCGCGACGCAGACGTGGTGGTCGAGAATTACCGGGGCAGCAAGATCGCCGAGTTCGGCTTGTCCGCGGAGGAGGTCGCCAAGATTCGGCCCGGCGTTGTTTATGCCTCGGTTCGCGGATTCGGTTCGGAAGGGCCCTGGGCGGATCGCGGTGGCTTCGATATGGACGCCAACGTCGCCACCGGCTACACCGCGCTGGAGGGAACCGAGGACAAGCCTCAGCTACCGCCAACGGTCATTCTCAACGATTACCTGGCCGGCTACTTGACGTCGCTGGGCGTTATTGCCGCACTGATCCTGCGCGCCAAGCACGGCGGCAGCTATCACGTGCGGACCTCGCTGTCGCGGTTCTCCATGTGGTACTCCGAGTTGGGCGTCTTCGACCGCGCCTACGTGCTCGACACCATCAAGAGACCCGAGCACCAGCACATCGCGCCAACGGGTTTCGAAATCAACGGCGCCTTCGGCAGGCAGGTCCGCCTTGAGCCCGGCATCACGTACTCGAAAACCCCTGGCTACTGGGAGGTGCCCGGTCACCCGACCGTCGTTCCCCTGGGCGCATCCGAGGCCAAGTGGCTCCCGGCATACTGAGCCAGCCCGTGTGAACCACGCACGGGTCTAGCCGCCACGTCTATCGACGGCAGCGGCCCACCCCGCTCCCGAGCCGCGCGGCGAAGGGTCGCCACCAATCGCAGCTCGGAGTCGATGGTCTCGATGTCGCGCATGCGTGGAGCGTAGGACCGCGCGCCCGGCGTCAGCACTTCACGCATCCAGTAAATCCACAGCTCGGGGGCCTACGCTCTGCTTCCGTAGAGTTACACAATTTCAGCCTCGAATTGCCGAGTGAGACCACCCATGCAGAGCGATGAAGCTGCCAGCGAACCGCTGCGTCATGTCGAGCCATCCATCGACCAACGTCAGGCTCTTAAATCGGCAGCAGCGCGGTTGCACAGCGAGTTCGCCGACACCTTCGATCTGGAGACCATTGAGTGGTTCCTGTACTCCTCCTACGACCAGCTCGCCGCCTCCGCTACCGTTCAAGACTTTTTGGCGCTACCGGCAGAGCGCTTCGCGCGGCAACGACTTCGCGCCCTAGCGAAGGTGGAGGCAAATCAACCGAGGGCAAGCAGGTGGTGTTGTTCCTGTGCAACCACAACGCGGGCCGATCC
The DNA here is from genome assembly GCA_036495965.1 of Mycobacterium sp. GTDB lineage: Bacteria > Actinomycetota > Actinomycetes > Mycobacteriales > Mycobacteriaceae > Mycobacterium. Next base: position 4,767 of record DASXMA010000072.1, on the reverse strand, counting down.
CAAATGGCCATGGGATTTTTCACGCGTCTCGCCGGTAAAACGGCCGTGGCGTGGTCTGGTGGCTCGGAGCCCAAAGGTGAGATCAACCCCGCCGTCATCGCCGTCATGGCCGAGCGCGGCATCGACCTCGCCAACGAATACCCCAAACCCTGGAGCCTCGAGATTCTCCAAGCTGCCGATGTCGTCATCACCATGGGCTGCGGCGATGCCGCCCCAGTTTTGCCCAGCCGCCGGTACGAAGACTGGGTCCTCGACGACCCAAACGGCAAAGATGTGGCGGCCGTGCGGCCAATCCGCGACGAAATTGAAGCCCGAGTACGCCGGCTAGTTGTACTGACCTGACAAGTTAGGTACGCGGGTGGCGGGTGGTTGACCGCCGAGTGCGGTGTGGCCGCGGTGGTGATTGTAGGTGTGTAGCCAGATCGGGAACTCCTCGCAGCGTTCAGCGTCGCTGCGGTAGAGCTGGGCGTAGGCCCATTCGTCGGCCAGCGTGCGGTGAAACCTCTCCACTTTGCCGTTGGTCTGTGGCCGGTAGGGTCTGGTCCGGCGGTGTTCGATGTTGCTCAGAGCATCGGCGAATGTCCCTGATCGGTAGCAGGATCCGTTGTCGGTCAACACTTTTCGTACGGTGATGCCGCATTCGGCGAACCAGGCGTTGGCGCGTAACCAAAACTCGGCGGCAGTGTCTTTGCGTTCATCGGTCAATAGTTCGCTGTAGGCCAGCCGGGAGTGCCCATCGATGGCGGTATGCAGGAAGTGGTGACCGCGCAGTGGGTGATAGCGCTTGCTTTTGATGCCGCTGCTCTTGTCGGCAGCGGAGTTGCGGTTACCGGCCGTGCGACCCAGCATGCGCCAGCCGCCGCCGGCCGGGATCTTGCCGAGTTTCTTGACGTCGACATGGACCATGTCTCCGCACTGAGCGGGCTCCATGCGCCGGATGACGCGCCCAGTGGGCCGGTCCAGCCAGCGCAGTTTGGCCAGCCCGTAGCGGGTCAGGACCCGGTGCACCGTAGACGGGTGCATGCCCAACAGGTAGCCGATACGCGCCGGCCCCCATCGACGCAAGACACGGACCTTGATGATGCGTCGCTCCGTGCGTGTCGGGGTCCGCCGGGGGCTGTGATGCGGCCGAGAGCTGCGATCGGCCATCCCCGCGACGCCCAGCATCCGGTAGCGGCCGGCCCAACGGGCCGCAGTCGTCACCGAGACCTGGAACCGTTCGGCGGCCCGGCGCAGCTGCCACTGTTCATCGACGACGCAACGGGCCAGTCTCAAACGACCGGTTTCTGACAGCGGGGCATTACGGTGGACCACGAAGACCTCCAGTGATTGGTGCGTTCCTTAGACAGCTCGCACTTCACTCGGAGGTCTTCGTCATGTCACCACGCCACGCCGTCACCAACCTCTGTGGTCAGTACAGCTAGCTAAACGCTTCCGCGCTAATCACATCGGGAATTGTGAATTGTGAAAATTCTCGTAACGGGTTGTAGCCACTCGGTCAGCTCGCGGCGTTGATCCAGCAGCGCATCGGCCACGCCTATCGACGGCAGCGGACCGCCCCGCTCCCGAGCCGCACAGCGAAGGGCCGCCGGCCGAATGCGGCCCGGCGCTCGAACGGTATCTGGGTCGGCCTGTACCGGAGCAGGGCTGGTGCCCGACCGCTTACGGGAGGTCGATCGTTGGACGGATCGGCGGGTTGGCCCCGTCGACGACATTCTGCAGTGCCCCAGGGTGAAGGCCGGTTGCTCGTTCGAAGTCGGGAACCGAGTGCCCATCGGCATGCGCGTCGCGGATCGACTTGTAGAGCACGTTGAGCTGCTGTTGGGCCTCGTCGATGGCGTCGGCTGCGGCTTCGGCATCATTGCGCAGGGCTTCCAACATCTTGGTCCCAATTTCCGCACCCACTTCGCACCCCCTGAGTAGCCTGGAACTGAACCAGGGAGTGTGGCGCCCCCTCCCCCCTTCCGCGCCACACTCCGTGGTCCTTAAGAGACACTATTAACATTCGCCGCGCTGACGCAAACGCACTAGGCGAGCGCACATGCGGGGCGTCCCGAGGTGCAGCGCAGGCGTTCATCTAGCAGCGCATCGCCACGTCTATCGACGGCAGCGACCCACCCCGCTCCCGACCTGCACGGCGAAGAGCCGCCACCAATCGCAGCTCGGAGTCGATGGTCGCGAGGTCGCGCATGCGCGGAGGGTAGGTCCATGCGCCGGCGTTAGCACTTCACCCAGGTCGAGGGCTTGGGCTGGCGTACTTCGCTCAGACGGTTGGGACTGGACGGCAACGCATAAACTACCGCCTGAGCGAATCGAAAATCCGTCGCAACCGTTTAGGGGCGTCCCGTTCTGGGACGTCGCCCGATTCGTCGAGGGAATTGAGGAGATATCCAATGAAGATTATCGCGTTAGAGGAACACTACGGACTTCCGGTTATATATGAAGCCGCTGAAAAAGCGAACGATGGGGTCACGCTGGCATACGACGTACTAAAAAAATCGGGAAAGTTTAATGAGTCGAAAACCGGGTTTCCAGCAGGCATCTATGATCTAGGTGAGGCGCGGATCGCTGCTATGGACGACGCCGGTATCGATGTGTCGATCCTCTCGTACCCTACGCCGAACGCAGAGGCCCTCGAGCCGTCGCTGGCGACGGAGCTGACTAGACAGGCGAACGACGCCCTGGCGGCTGCGGTCTCTAAGTACCCGGACCGGCTCCTCGGATTTTCCACACTACCCATGCTCGATCCCGCGGCTGCTGCCCGCGAGCTCGAGCGCACCGTCCGCGACCTGCGCTTCGTTGGCGCATTGATAAATAGCAACATCAACGGGCGGTACTTTGACGACAAGTTCTTCTGGCCAGTGTTTGAATGCGCCGAAGCGCTCGGCGTTCCCATCTACCTGCATCCCCAGATTCCGCCCAAGCCGGTGGTCGACGCCTACTACAGCGGTTTCGCTCCCGAAATATCTGCGTTTCTGTCGCTTGCGGGAGTCGGTTGGCACATCGACACTGGGGTACATTGCCTCCGCTTAATCCTAGGCGGGGTGTTCGACCGGTTTCCTGGGCTGCAGATCATCGTTGGCCATAATTTCGAAATATTGAGTTGGTCGGCCTGGCGGATGGACTACTCTTTTCCGCCAAACCACAATGGTGGACTGAAACGGACCATCAAGGAATACCTTCGGGAGAACTTCTACGGTGGAATCCTCGCTGGTGAGTACGTGGGCCAAGAAGCTGGCGCGATGGATAGCAGCTGGAGTTTGGCGTACCACGCCTATCTGGGCATGGCGAACACGGTTGGTATAGACCGCGTCGTCTTCACCACGGACTATCCATACGGCGACATGAAAGCCGCTCGCCAATTCTTTGATCAGCTGCCCATCAACGTGAACGATAAGGAGAAGATCGCGCACCTCAACGCCGAGCGCCTGCTCGGTCTCGGGGGCCGGTGAGCTGCTGCTCGGCGAGTCGCAGAATAAAACGAAGGCAGCCCGGTGGCGTTGACGCCAAAAATTTGCCGAACATGGCGTCACGTCGCCGAGCAATGGGCCGCCCCCGAGGAGAGCAGGGGCGGCCCGATCAACTATTCAGACGCGAACTGGGGCGCCCTGGTTCCGCCACCATGAGTTCTTGCGCAGACCACTGCCGCGCGCACCGGGTATTCGTGGCGTGCGAGCGATGAACGGCGATGCGCGCTAGTTGCGCCTAGCCAGCAGCCGCAGCTGGGCGTCGATTCGCCCAATTCCTAGCGTCACATGTAAATCCGCTGGGCCACGGCTTACATTCGGGGGGCGGCGAATGGTACTGACTGATCGGAGACCGGACCTAGCGACTCCCCAGACGGGTCGAGCCCTCGTAGCCGAACCATCGCGGGGGATGCGAACGAAGGGAACTGACAATGTCAGAGCAAGAGCAAAACATCGAGCTCATCAAGAAGGGCTATGAAGCCTTCGCCGCCGGTGACATCGACACGGTGATGAGCCTGTTCGACGACGACATCGAGTGGGTCCAACCTGGCGACAGCGCGATCAGCGGTACCTATCACGGCAAACGTGAACTCGGCGAACTTATCAGCCGGTTGGCCGAGAAGTCGACGACGGCCACGCCTCGCCGCTTCTTCGCTGACGGTGACATGGTCGTGATGCTCGGCGAAACGACTGCCGACAACGAAACAAGCGAAGCCGCGCAGGTGTTCACCCTCCGCGACGGCAAGACAGTACGGTCACAGGTGTACGGAGATACGGCGCTGCTGGAGCGCATATACGGCAAGAAGCAGGTCGCCACAGGGTAGTACGTTAGCCCAGCACTACCTGTTGTCCGACGAGACAGTGATGCTCCTCGGAAATAGAGTCGGCCCGTCATCCCTTCTTGGGTGGCGGGCCGACTGCTATACGGCCAGTGCATGAATTCACGCCCACCTCAACCGAATTTGACAGCGCGCCGCACTTTAGCAGGCCGCCCGGCTCTCGGCCCGACACGGTTATACCGGTTCGTACTTCCAAGTTAATCGGACCTCCATCGTTCATCCGGCCCTCGGGAAAGCCTTTCATCCCTTCAACGCTTCGGCATCCCCGTTGCGGCTTCGAGCAAGACCCTGTCAATCGCAGCTCGGAGTCGATGGTCTCGCTGTCACGCATATCGGCTGACGCATGTAGGCGGGGCGTGGCGGGCAAGTCATCCCAGTTGAACAACTGCGCCTGGGGCGACCGTGGCGGACCAAACCGGGTAGCTGCTCCCGGTTCGCTACTCAGGCTTGGCCAGCTTCTT
>DASXMA010000071.1:0-3985 GCA_036495965.1 Mycobacterium sp. | reverse complement strand
CGACGAGCAGCGACTGTCCGACCAGGAACTGCGCGAGATCGACAAAGTATTCGTGGTCGCCTGCGGTACCGCATATCACTCCGGGCTGCTGGCGAAATACGCGATCGAGCACTGGACACGGCTGCCCGTGGAAGTGGAGCTAGCCAGCGAATTCCGTTACCGGGACCCGGTTCTGGACCGCAGCACACTGGTCGTCGCCATCTCGCAGTCCGGTGAAACCGCGGACACCCTGGAAGCGGTCCGGCATGCCAAGGAGCAGAAGGCCAAGGTGCTGGCGATCTGCAACACCAACGGCTCGCAGATACCGCGCGAGTGCGATGCGGTGCTCTACACCCGCGCCGGCCCGGAGATCGGCGTGGCCTCGACCAAGACGTTCTTGGCGCAGATAGCCGCCAACTACCTCGTCGGCCTGGCGCTGGCGCAGGCTCGCGGTACCAAGTATCCCGACGAGGTCGAGCGCGAGTACCGCGAGCTGGAGGCGATGCCAGACCTGGTGGCGCGAGTGCTTGCGACAGTCGAACCGGTGGCCGCCCTTGCCTATCGGTTCGCCCAATCCTCGACCGTGCTGTTCCTGGGTCGCCACGTCGGCTACCCGGTGGCGCTGGAAGGCGCGCTGAAGCTCAAAGAGCTGGCCTACATGCACGCCGAGGGCTTCGCTGCCGGCGAGCTCAAGCACGGCCCGATCGCGTTGATCGAGGACGATCTGCCCGTCATCGTCGTCATGCCCTCGCCCAAGGGGTCAGCCACACTGCACGCCAAGCTGTTGTCCAATATCCGCGAGATCCAATCTCGCGGCGCGGTGACGATTGTGATCGCCGAAGAGGGCGACGACACCGTGCGTCCCTACGCCGATCACTTGATCGAAATCCCTTCGGTGTCAACGCTGTTGCAGCCGCTGCTGTCGACCATCCCGCTTCAGGTGTTCGCCGCGTCGGTAGCGCAGGCCCGCGGCTACGACGTCGACAAGCCACGAAACCTCGCCAAGTCCGTCACCGTCGAATAGTCGGGTTGTTTCGGCCGTAACGCCTCCGGCCTACTTGTTCCGGCTTTACAATTTGCGGCCGGGAACGCAATTCATGCAGATGAGTAGGGGGAGGCATCCTTGTCGGCGGATAAGCTGCATCCCAAGCCGTCACTCATGAGATTCGGGATCGTGGGTCTCATCGTGCTCCTCGTTGGGGCGTACGCCGCGGCGGTGGCGCTGTATGCCAGCAGCGGTACGGCTAACCGTCGTCAGGCTGAAACCCCGACTGCGAGCGACCAAACCTCGGTGACGTTGTATGTGGACGACGTCCAGACGAACTACACCGTGCTTAACGCCAACCTGGTTTTTTCACCCGGATCCGACCTTTTGGATCCGAAAACTCAGCACCTTAACCAAGACCTCGGTCTTCGAGTCAGATCCGTGGCCACGCCCACCCGCCGGACGTATACAAAGGGCATGCTTCCCGGTACGTTTCCGGTTCCGCTGACCCTGGCCGGTGACATCAACAATTGGCCCTTCGATCGATACCGTTCGGGGCCCATCGAGATCGAACTCATGCGCGGCGAAAATGAGACCACAGTCCAACGCGTGCCGGTGACATTCGTCAACCATCTTTCGGGCTGGGAGATCAATACCACTAATGCCGATGGTTATGGCCCGTATCGAGTGACTTTGCGGCGCTCGCTCAGCGCGGCGGCGTTCGGCGTCGTCATTCTCGGCGTCCTCGTCGCCATTGCCGGCCTGGGCCTATTCGTTGCGGTCCAGACACTGCGTGACCGGCGAAAGTTTCAGCCGCCGATGACAACGTGGTACGCGGCAATGCTCTTTGCGGTGGTGCCGCTGAGAAACGCACTTCCCGGCTCGCCGCCCTTCGGAGGCTGGGTCGACGTCACGATCGTTCTCTGGGTGCTGGTCGTGCTCGTGATCTCGATGCTGCTCTACATCGCCTGCTGGTGGAAGCATCTGAGACCCGAGGCCGAACAGCCGACGAATTTGGCGGCGTCGCCGGAGCCTCCGGCTGAATCACCGGCGTCTCCGGCTGAGTCACTGGCGCCTTCGGCTGAGTCACCGGCGTCTCCGGCTGAGTCATCGGCGTCGTCGGCCGCGTCACCGGCGCCCAGCTGACACGTCTGCCGAATCTGCACAGCGCAAGGCCAAGCATGCAAGAGTTGAGCCGTGGCGACTGCATCGGTGGGGGCACGACTACGCGGCATGGCGCGCGCGGTCTGGCACTTCATCATCGGCGCGCCCTTGACCTATAGCTGGCTGTTGGTGCTGGGGATCACGACGTTCATCCAAAACGAACTCCCCGGGCGCCAATTGCACTGGGTGCTGCTGCACCGTTCCACCAACATTCACGAACTGGGCACCGATCCGCTCGGTGTGCTGTTCTCCAGCCTGTTTTGGCTCGACGGCAAGAACTTTGAACCGTACCTGCTGCTGTTCACCTTGTTCCTCGCACCTGCCGAACACTGGCTTGGCCAGCTGCGTTGGCTCACTGTGGGATTGAGTGCCCACATCCTTGCCACCTATATCAGCGAAGGCATCCTCTACTACGCGATAGAGGAACACAACGCGCCGGAAAGGCTGGTGCACGCGCGCGATATCGGCGTCAGCTATTTCCTCGTCGGCGTGATGGCTGTGCTCACTTATCACATTGCGCGGCCATGGCGCTGGGGCTATCTCGGAGTGCTGTTCGTCATCTTTGGTTTTCCGCTCCTCACGATCCACCGCCACGGGCTGAACTTCACCGCGATCGGTCATTTCGCGTCGATCCTCATCGGGCTCTGCTTCTACCCGATGGTGCGAGAGCGCAAGCGCCCGCCGTTGAATCCGGCTAAACTCAGAACCGCTTTCCGGCGACTCCGTTCCGGCGAAGCTTAGGTTCGCTTAGCGGTGACATAGTGCAGCGACGTGAGGGTCTCCTCGTCGTCGTTGGGAGCGGGCGGCAACGAAAGCCCGTAGGCGGCAGCCAAATCCGGCACACTCGTGGCCGCTGTTGCCCAACCGTGGGTGCTCAGGTATTCGACGACGTCGTTGCGGTCGCCGGGATACCACAGGTCGGTCATCTCGACGTCGAAGCCGTGTTCGCGCCACTGGTCGGTGACCGCGCGCATGCGGTCGGCCATCTTCCGAACGCCGTCGCTGACGCCTCTCAAGTTCTCGGTGGCCAACTGACTTCCCGCCGGGCTGAGCTCAGTGATGTTGTCCAGCAGCCGATCCTGCGCGTCTGGCGGCAAGAACGGCATCAGGCCTTCGGCGCTCCACGCGGTTGGTTGGGTGGGATTCAGGCCAGCCGCGCGCAGCGCCGCGGGCCAATCATCGCGAAGGTCGACAGGTACCGCTCGCCGGTCGGCGGTGGGCGTGGCGCCCAGCTCGGCCAAGGTTGCGGTCTTGAACTCGATGACCCGGGACTGGTCGATCTCGAACACGGTGGTTCCGGTCGGCCAGGGCAGCCGGTAGGCCCGAGCGTCCAGCCCCGAGGCAAGGATCACCGCCTGGCGAATCCCCTCATTGGCTGCGCCGATGAAGAAGTCGTCGAAGAACCGGGTGCGCAAGCCCATCATGTCGCCCATCCGCTTCATACCGAAGTCGCCATTGTCGTCGACTCGCTCGGGGTCCAGTTCGCCGGTGGCGATGCGGGTGAAGAAGTCGACGCCGACCGCGCGCACCAGCGGCTCGGCGAAGGGATCGTTGATCAACGCGTTGGGGCCACGGCTGCTCAATGCGCGTCCCACCGCGACACCGGTCGCGGTGGCTCCTACGCTGCTGCTCAAGTCCCAGGTGTCGCCGTCAAAACGTGCCATATATGTCCTCCATTCGTCGCTGAAACCGACTGTACGGACGTGACCTGAGCGGGCGCTGTGTGCAGTCCCTACGCAGTTTGAACGCCAAGCATGGAATGCTGACTTTGATGCGGCATTACTACTCCGTAGACGCGATCCGCGACGCCGAAGCGCCGCTGCTGGCCAGCCTGCCCGATGGTGCCCTGATGAGACG
>DASXMA010000070.1:0-2328 GCA_036495965.1 Mycobacterium sp. | reverse complement strand
CTCGTCTACAAAGGAATGCTGACCACGCCGCAGCTCAAGGCGTTTTACCTGGATTTGCAAGATGATCGGCTGACCAGCGCACTGGGTATCGTGCATTCCCGATTTTCTACGAACACCTTTCCGTCGTGGCCGTTGGCGCATCCGTTCCGGCGCATTGCCCACAACGGAGAGATCAACACCGTCACCGGCAACGAGAACTGGATGCGCGCCCGTGAGGCGTTGATGAAGACCGACATTTTCGGGTCGGAAGACGACGTCGAGAAGTTGTTCCCGATCTGCACACCGGGTGCCTCCGACACCGCGCGCTTCGACGAGGCACTCGAACTGCTGCACCTGGGCGGACGCAGTCTGGCCCACGCGGTGCTGATGATGATCCCCGAGGCCTGGGAACGTCACGAGTCGATGGACCCTGCACGGCGGGCGTTCTACCAGTACCACGCGTCGCTGATGGAGCCGTGGGATGGCCCGGCGTCGATGACCTTCACCGACGGCACCATCGTGGGCGCCGTGCTCGACCGCAATGGCTTGCGTCCGTCGCGGATCTGGGTGACCAGCGACGGCTTGGTCGTCATGGCTTCCGAGGCCGGCGTGCTGGAGCTGGACCCGTCGACAGTGGTCCGCCGGATGCGGCTGCAGCCGGGCCGGATGTTCTTGGTCGACACCACGCAGGGCCGCATCGTCTCCGACGAGGAGATCAAAGCGGAGTTGGCCGCCGAGCACCCCTATCAAGAGTGGCTCGACAAGGGACTGATTCCGATCGACAAGTTGCCGGCAGGCAAATACTTGCGGATGCCCCACGAGCGACTTGTCATGCGGCAGCAGGCTTTCGGCTACACCTACGAGGAACTCAACCTATTGGTGGCGCCGATGGTCCGCACCGGCGCCGAGCCGATCGGATCGATGGGCACCGATACTCCGGTCGCGGTGCTGTCGCAGCGTCCCCGGATGCTGTACGACTACTTCCATCAGCTCTTCGCTCAGGTGACCAACCCGCCGCTGGACGCCATCCGCGAAGAGGTGGTGACCAGTCTGCGGGGCACTACCGGCGGGGAGCGCGACCTGCTCACGCCGAATGAGCTCTCCTGTCACCAGATCTCGCTGCAACAGCCGATTCTGCGGAATTTCGAGCTGGCCAAGCTGGTCAACCTCGATCCCGAGGACAAAGTCAACGGCCGCCCACACGGCATGCGCTCCAAGGTGATTCGCTGTCTGTACCCGGTCGCCGAGGGCGGCGCCGGGCTGGCTGGCGCGTTGGATGAGGTGCGCGCCCAGGCATCGGCGGCGATCGCCGATGGCGCGCGGGTCATCATCTTGTCTGACCGTGAGTCCGACGAGCAGCTGGCTCCCATCCCGTCGCTGCTCGCGGTTTCGGCGGTGCACCACCACCTGGTGCGCGACCGGACGCGCACCCATGTCGGCCTGGTCGTCGAATCCGGTGATGCCCGCGAGGTCCACCACATGGCGCTGCTGATCGGTTGCGGCGCTGCCGCGGTCAACCCCTACCTCGTGTTCGAGTCGATCGAGGACATGCTCGATCGCGGGGCCATCGACGGGATCGACCGCAACACGGCGTTGAACAACTACGTCAAGGCAGCCGGCAAGGGGGTGCTGAAAGTGATGTCCAAGATGGGCATTTCGACGCTGGCCTCCTACACCGGCGCGCAACTGTTCCAGGCGGTCGGCATCTCCCAGGACGTGCTCGACGAAAACTTCACTGGGCTGAGCTGCCCGACCGGCGGGATCACCCTCGACGACATCGCCGCCGACGTCGCCGCCCGGCACAGGCTGGCGTACCTGGACCGGCCCGACGAACGCGCGCACCGTGAACTCGAGGTGGGTGGCGAATACCAGTGGCGCCGGGAGGGCGAATACCACCTGTTCAACCCGGAGACCGTTTTCAAGCTGCAGCACGCCACTCGCACCGGCCAGTACAAGATTTTCAAGGAGTACACCCGTCTCGTCGACGACCAGAGCGAGCGGATGGCATCGTTGCGCGGGCTGCTCAAGTTCCGCGCGGGTGTGCGTCCCGCGGTTCCGCTGGACGAAGTCGAGCCCGCCAGCGAAATCGTCAAGCGCTTCGCGACGGGGGCGATGAGCTACGGCTCGATCTCCGCGGAGGCGCACGAGACGCTCGCCATAGCGATGAACCGCCTGGGCGGCCGGTCGAACTGCGGTGAGGGCGGCGAAGACGACAAGCGATTTGAACCCGATCCCAACGGGGATTGGCGCCGCAGCGCGGTCAAGCAGGTCGCCTCCGCGCGGTTCGGCGTCACCTCGCACTACCTGACCAATTGCACCGACCTCCAGATCAAAATGGCACAGGGCGCG
>DASXMA010000069.1:0-3742 GCA_036495965.1 Mycobacterium sp. | reverse complement strand
TCGCGGATTTCGTCGTCGGCGTCGATCAGCTCGCCGGCCAGGGAGCCATAGATGCATCCGCCCAGCCGGTAGACGGTGTCGATGTCGGCTACGCAGGCGTCGGCCCATGCTTGCAGATCCTCGAAACTATCGAGCGCGCCGAGCTGCGGTTGCGTGTGAAACGCCATGACGTCGTCGCGTCGCGCGGAGATGACCTGGCGGGTCAGATCACGTTTGTCGCGGAAGTAGTGCGAGATCTGCGATCCCCCGACCCCGGCGGTGTTACGCACCTCGTCGATGCTGGTGTTCGCGACGCCGCGCTCGAACATGAGCCGGGCGGCGACGCCGACGATACGTCGCCGGGTTGCCAGTCCCTTGCGGGTGAATCGCGATGTGCTGTCTTCGTTCACGTTGCGCCTTGGATTACGTTGTGCGGCGCCGACCACGGGGACGTCGCGCCGGACGCGGGTCCCGCTCAGCGGGATCGGTGGCGAACATCCGCAGATAGTTGACGGCCAACCGCGTGGCATCGGAGTGTGGCCACTCCGCCCGATAGGTAAACGCCAACGTGGCGCCGCCTTGGTGAGCGCTGACGATGGCCAACGCCAATTGTCGCGGGTCGGCGTTCGCGTCGAGAACGCCGTGATCTTTCATTCGCTGGATGGCTGTGTCGAGCAACTCGACCCATCGCCAGTAGCCTGTCGCCAATGTGGCGCGGGTCGCGTCGTCGGACTTCGCCAGCTGCGCGGCCAGCGCATGGTAAGTGGGTGTGCCACCGGAAGTTCCGATGCGTCGCAGGTAACGCATGTTGAGATCAATCCACCGCTCGAAGTCGTCGAACGAGTCCAGGTCTCCAAGTTTGGGTTGGCGGTGAAAGTCCAGAACCACGTCGATTTGGCGCCTGATGACCGCGCGAATCAGCGCACTTTTGTCGGCGAAATAGTGAGCAAGCTGAGAACCACTGACCGATGCAGCTCTGCGCACATTCTCCATGTTCGAGGCCGGCAGCCCCCGGGTGACAATCAGCTCGGCGGCGGCCTGCACGATCCTGTCGCGGGTGGCACGCCCCTTGGCGGTCAACCGTTGTTCGTCCTGAACATCGGGATGGGCCATCGCGTCAGGCTAACCTGCGAGCGCCTCCAATTATGGGATATCCAGCCCATTGCTGGGATGCGCCGTCCGCAGGCCCCGTCAGGTGGGCACGTCCACCCTGGCGAGGAAGTTGCGGATCAGCTCGGTGACTTCGTCCAGTGCGGACTCCAGCAGGAAATGCCCGCCGTCGAGCAGATGAATCTCGGCATCGGGCAGGTCGTCCGCGAACGCCTCAGCACCGGCCGGCCCGAAAATTTCGTCACCGCGGCCCCACGCCGCCAGCAGTGGCACGCGGCTGGCGCGGAAGTATTCGTGCACGCGAGGGTATAACGGCGCGTTGCTGGCATAGTCCCGCAGGAGTTTTAGCTGCACCAGGTCGTTGCCGGGCCGGGATATCAGCGCATAGTCGTGATACCAGGATTCGGGGTCGACCAGCGTCTCGTCGGCGACGCCGGTGAGGTACTGCCACCGGGTGGCGTCCAAGGTGAGGAACTGCCGTACCGCGGCCTCGGTGTCTGCCGTCTGTTCGCTTTGATAGGCCTGCACGATCTTCCAGAAGCTCTCGACGAACCCGGCGTCGTAGCCGTTGCCGCTTTGGCTGATGATCGCCGTAATCGCGGACGGCTCGCGAAGCGCCAGCCGCCAGCCGATGGGGGCGCCGTAGTCCTGCACGTACATCGCGTAGCGATCGATGCGCAGGCTGCGCAGCAGGCCCGCGGTCAGGTCGGTGAGCGCATCGAAGGTGTAATCGAACTCCTCCACCGGTGGCGCGTCCGAGAGCCCAAAGCCCAGATGGTCGGGTGCGATCACGTGGTAGCGGTCGGCGAGCGCAGGAATCAGCTTACGGAACATGTGGGAGCTGGTCGGAAATCCGTGCAAGAGGACCAACGCGGGCGCGCCCGCGCTGCCGGCCTCACGGAAGAACAGCCGATGTCCATTGACGGCGACGTATCGATGATGAACGGCCGGCATGAGATTCCTCCTGCACCATGTGTTTCTGTGCCGCGGCGGACCACGTGTGACGGTGTCGGTGTGTGACCACCCCTGCACCCCTAGTTTTGGGTTATGCATCCCAGTATGCACCAAAAACAACGGCCCGCAATAGCCCGCCCAGGAGTTGACCGTTCCGCTTGCGGGGAATATTCTGGGTCAGCTATCCCATTTTGGGATCGGGCCTCAGCAATAGGCGCCCGGTCGGTCGTCCGCCTGCGGGCCGGCGGAGCAAAGGAGGGGTAACGGGTGGGTAACACGTTGCGGGACAAGACCGTCGTGGTGGTCGGACGCGGTAGCGGGATCGCGCGTGCCGTCTCTTTGCTGGCGCAGTCCGAAGGGGCCCGCGTCATCGCGGCCGGGCGGGATCAAGCCAAGCTGGCCAGCGCCTACAACGGCAGTAACATCACCGCTGAGGTCGTCGACCTCACCGACGATGAGTCGATTGCCGCGCTGGCCGAGCGAGTGGGCGCCGTCGATCATGTGATTTCGACGGCCTCCGCGCGCGCTCGCGGAAAACTGGCCGACCTGCAGCGCCACAACCTGCAGCTGTCGTTTGACACCAAAGTCATCGGTCCCACCATGCTGGCTAAATACTTTGCACCGCAGATCAACCCGGGCGGGTCGTTGGTGCTGTTCTCGGGGGTTCACGCCTTCAAGCTCAACGTCGGCTATCTCGGGGTGGGTATCACCAATGGCGCTGTCGACTTTCTCACCCGCTGGTTGGCCGTCGAACTGGCTCCGGTAAGGGTCAACGCCATCTCGCCCGGAGTAATCGATACGGGCGCTTGGGACGCTCTTGGCGACGACGGCAAGCGGGATTACTTCAGGCATATCGCCGCAGGCAACCCGGCGGGGCGAATCGGAACCCCGGACGACATTGCCGGTGCGGTGCTGTTTGCGATGACCAATACTTTCCTGAGCGGTATGACGCTCAAAATCGACGGTGGCGAACCGCTGACCTAGCTTCGCGCGATGTTGACCAGGAGGTGACACAGTGGGCAGGCTTGTTTCGGTCAATGTGGGCATGCCCAAGAACGTGCAATGGCGGGATAAAACCGTATACACCGGGATATGGAAGACCCCGGTCGAAGGACCCGTCATGGTGCGCCGCATCAACATCGACGGCGACGGGCAGGGCGACCTGGCCGGCCACGGTGGCGAACAACGCGCCGTCATGGTGTACCAGACGGAGTCGTACGACTTCTGGAAGACCTATCTGAATCGCGAAGACCTGGTGCCCGGCCACTTCGGGGAAAATTTCACCATCACCGGACTATCCGACGATGAAGTCTGCATCGGTGACCGCTACCAAATCGGTGAGGCAGAGTTTGAGGTAACCCAGCCACGTGTCACCTGCTTTCGGGTCGGTGTGCGGCTGAACGAACCGGAAATGCCCAATCTGCTTGTCTCCCAGCACCGTCCGGGCTTCTACTTTCGGGTTATTACCGAGGGGCAGGTCCGTGCCGGTGACGACATCGTGCGGACCCGGCGTGGCCGCCACGAACTCAGCGTTGCCGACGTGGACGCCCTGTTGTATCTGCCGAACCGCAATATCGAACAACTCCGCAAGGTCGTCGACGTTCCGGCGCTGAGCCCCGGGTGGCAGCAATCGTTTAACGACATGCTGCAAGCGCACGACAGCTCCGCGGCCGAGACCGCACCGCCCATCGGAATCGAG
>DASXMA010000068.1:0-9765 GCA_036495965.1 Mycobacterium sp. | reverse complement strand
GCCCAGCTGGTTGGCGCTTCCCGGGAAACGGTGAACAAGGCGCTCGCCGATTTCGCCCACCGCGGCTGGATCCGCCTGGAGGGCAAGAGCGTGCTGATTTCGGACTCCGAACGGCTGGCCCGCCGAGCGAGGTAAGCGCCCGCGGGTTCAGCGACGCAGATAATCCAATTGCGCCTGGACAGACCATTCGGCTGCATCCCAGAGCTTTTCGTCGACGTCGACATAGACGTGTTCGACGATCTCGCGCGTCGTGGCATCGCTGCCCAGGTCCCACAACGCAGCGCGCACCTGCTCCAGACGTTCGTGCCGGTGCATCAAATATCCGGAGGCGACGGCCTCCAGGTCGGTCAGATTCGGTCCATGCCCGGGTAGCACCGCACGCCGGCCCAGGCCCTTCAGCCGCCGCAATGATTCCAGGTAGTCGGCCAGGCTCCCGTCTTCCTTATCGATGACGGTGGTGCCGCGGCCCAGTACCGTGTCCGCGGTCAGCACGGCATCGTCGAGCACGAACGACAGCGAATCGGCGGTGTGGCCGGGGGTCGCCATCACTGTGATCTTCAGGCCGGCCGCATCGATCACCTCGCCGTCGATCAGCTCAGGACCGAGGCCGCGCAAAAACCCGCTACCCGCCGACCGCACCGTCGCCCCGGTCAGCTCGACCAGCTTGTCGATGCCGTCGGTGTGGTCGCCGTGCCGATGACTGATCAGCACTAGCGCGATGCGGCCCAGCGCGGCAATCCGTCCGATGTGCTCATCGTCATCGGGCCCTGGATCGACGATCACCAACTCGTCGCTGCGCGGGCCGCCCAGCACCCAGGTGTTCGTGCCGTCCAGCGTCAACAAACCAGGGTTGTCGGCCAGCAGTACCGAGGCGGTGTCGGTGACGGCCCGCAAACTGCCGTATGCGGGATGGGTCAGCGACTTGGCAGCCTCGGTCACGGCCGTTAGCCGACCTCCACGATCAACTCGACTTCCACCGGCGCATCCAGTGGTAGCTCGGCTACGCCGACCGCCGAACGCGCGTGCGCGCCTTTATCACCGAAAACCTCCGCGAGCAGGTCCGAGGCTCCGTTGACGACGCCGGGCTGGCCGTGGAAACCGGGAGCGGACGCGACGAACCCGACGACCTTGACCACCCGTGTCACCGCGTCGATGCCTACCAGCGAGTCCACCGCCGCCAGCGCGTTGAGCGCGCAGATGCGCGCCATCGCCTTGCCCTCTTCGGGGGTGATAGCCGCGCCGACCTTGCCGGTGCGGGCCAGCTTTCCGGCCTCCATCGGCAGCTGACCCGCGGTATAAACCAGGTTGCCGGTGCGCACCGCCGGAATATAGGAGGCCAACGGCGCAACCACCCGCGGAAGCGTGACGCCGAGCCGGCCCAGCCGGACCGATGCGTTCATGAACCCGAGGCCCCTTATTTAGAGCGCTTCAGATACGCAACGTGCTGCTCACCAGTGGGCCCCGGCAGTACGGCCACCAGTTCCCAGCCATCGGCGCCCCACTGGTCGAGGATCTGTTTGGTGGCGTGCGTCAGCAGCGGAACCGTGACGTACTCCCATACTGTCGGTTGGCTCATGACGCGAGCTTATCGGTCGGACATGAACGGCTCCGCCCAGCCTGGGGGCAGCCAACGGACCTCATTGCAAGGACGCACCCGATTTGCGGGGGCCGCCGGAGTCTCGGGCTAGCATGCGATGGTGGCAACCACATCTAGCGGCGGTAGCTGCGTCGGCTGGCCGGCGCGCCTGTCGAAGGCCCGTCTGCATTTTGTGACCGGCAAGGGCGGTACGGGTAAGTCGACGATCGCGGCCGCGCTGGCACTGACCCTGGCAGCGGGAGGCCGCAAAGTCCTTCTCGTCGAAGTCGAGGGGCGCCAAGGGATTGCCCAACTCTTCGACGTCCCGCCCCTGCCCTATCAGGAGCTCAAGATCGCGAGTGCCGAGCGAGGCGGCCAGGTCAACGCCCTGGCGATCGACATCGAAGCCGCTTTCCTGGAATACCTCGACATGTTCTACAACCTCGGCATCGCGGGCCGGGCGATGCGCCGCATCGGTGCGATTGAGTTCGCGACGACGATCGCGCCCGGTCTGCGCGACGTGCTGCTCACCGGCAAGATCAAGGAAGCGGTGGTGCGCATGAACAAGGGCGCCAAGAACCCGGTCTATGACGCGATCGTCGTCGATGCACCACCGACCGGCCGCATCGCGCGTTTTCTGGATGTCACGAAGGCGGTGTCGGACTTGGCCAAGGGCGGGCCGGTGCACTCGCAGAGCGAGGGCGTGGTGAAGTTGCTGCACTCCGACCAAACCGCCATCCACCTGGTCACCCTGCTGGAAGCGCTGCCCGTGCAGGAAACGATGGAAGCCATCGAAGAACTCGCGGAGATGAAGCTGCCGATCGGCAGCGTGATCGTCAATCGGAACATCCCGTCGTACCTGGAGCCTCGCGACCTGGCCAAGGCCGCCGAGGGTGATGTCGACGCGGACTCGGTGCGGGCGGGATTGGAGATGGCCGGAATCAAGCTCAGCGACCCTGATTTCGCTGGTTTGCTGACCGAAACCATCCAGCACGCGACACGAATCGCGGCGCGCGCCGAGACCGCACAACAGCTCGACGCGTTGAATGTACCCCGGCTGGAACTACCGGCGATCTCCGACGGCGTCGACCTCGGTAGCCTGTATGAACTTTCGGAATCGCTTGCGCAGCAGGGGGTTCGATGAGCGTCACGCCGAAAACCCTGGATATGGCCGCGATCCTGGCCGACACGACCAACCGGGTGGTGGTGTGCTGTGGCGCCGGTGGCGTGGGCAAGACCACTACTGCGGCCGCAATGGCGATGCGTGCGGCCGAATATGGCCGCACGGTATGCGTTTTGACAATTGACCCGGCCAAGCGGCTGGCGCAGGCGTTGGGAGTCAACGACCTCGGCAATACCCCGCAGCGGGTTCCGCTGGCCCCGGAAGTCACCGGTGAGCTGCACGCGATGATGCTGGATATGCGCCGCACATTCGACGAGATGGTGGTCCAATATTCCGGACGTGATCGGGCGCAAGCGATTCTGGACAACCAGTTCTACCAGACGGTCGCCACTTCACTCGCCGGGACGCAGGAGTACATGGCGATGGAGAAGCTTGGTCAACTGCTGAGCCAGGACCGCTGGGACCTGGTGGTAGTGGACACTCCCCCGTCGCGCAACGCTCTGGACTTTCTGGACGCGCCGCAACGGTTGGGCAGCTTTATGGATAGCCGCTTGTGGCGGCTGCTGCTCGCGCCTGGCCGAGGCATCGGGCGGTTGGTCACCGGCGCAATGAGTTTGGCGATGAAGGCGTTGTCTACCGTGCTCGGTTCGCAGATGCTGGCCGACGCGGCAGCGTTCGTGCAATCGCTGGACGCCACATTCGGCGGGTTTCGCGAGAAGGCGGATCGCACGTATGCGCTGTTGAAGAGGCGCGGTACGCAGTTTGTTGTGGTGTCTACGGCCGAGCCCGACGCACTGCGCGAGGCGGCGTTCTTCGTCGATCGGCTGTCGCAGGAAGGTATGCCGCTCGCGGGGCTGGTGTTGAACCGCACCCACCCGATGTTGTGCGCATTGCCGGTCGAGCGCGCGATCGACGGACGCGAAACGCTGGAGGCAGAGGCAGACTCCGAGGCCGCTTCGTTGGCCGCGGCGGTGCTGCAGATCCATGCCGACCGCGCCCAAACCGCCAAGCGGGAGATCCGGCTGCTGTCCCGGTTTACCGGAGCCAACCCCCACGTGCCGGTCATCGGGGTTCCGTCGCTGCCGTTCGATGTTTCGGATCTGGAAGCTCTGCGCGCGCTCGCCGATCAGATCACTGCGGTCGGCGACGGTAGCGCGGCGGCCCGATAAGTTGCCGGCCAGTCCGTGCAGACCGGCGTTAATGCGGGCCCGCGCGACGTTCGATGTAGGGGTTATGGCCGCTTACGGCTTAGCCAGCGTATTTAACACGAGCAAGTCGTCGCTGCCGAATTCCTATTGGGCACAAGCCAGTTCCTATTAGACACTCTCCAGCAAGCAAGCGCTGTCCAGCGCGTAACAGAAATGTAATGAAGAGCGAGCTGGCCAAGCCGCCGGCTACGGGGACCGCCCGGGTAGCCGGATCACCTATTCAGCGATGCCGAAAATCAGCCGATACCGCGGTTTCTGCGCTTGTCGAAAAAGTCGGACCAGGAGATGACCTCGGGGTGCTGCTTGAGCAGGGCTCGGCGCTGCCGCTCGGTCATACCGCCCCACACGCCGAACTCGACCTTGTTATCCAGCGCGTCCGCTCCGCACTCCTCCATTACGGGACAGTGACGGCAGATCACGGCGGCCTTGCGCTGGGCTGCACCCCGGACGAACAGCTCGTCCGGGTCGGTGGTCCGACATAGTGCTTTCGATACCCAGGCAATCCGGTCTTCTGCGTCGACGCTGCGTAATACCCCCTGTGCAGCCGCGATGCTTGTCCTACGCGCGGCCGGTCGTGTTTCTGACACGAGCTGTTCCCTTCCTCCCGGTCGCAATTTGCGACCGCCTCCCTGGGGTGCAGACCCTGCTGCGATCTACGCCACACTGCGAGCTTCGGTGTTACCTGCATCTCACCGTGTGTCTAAGTTAGGTGGTCAGGTACCAATTGCGCAACAGTCCGATAACACTTTTTTGGGACGAGCGTGCCGTCTCGTCCAGAATCATAGGTCCGCACATAGCATCGTGTACCCACTTTGGGTGCCTGATGAGTAACGCCAACAGAAATATTGGCTGAGGATCATGATCAAGTTCGCTGGTCACGGCACGTTACGGTCTCTCGGAAAGTCAACGGCATGGTGGGGTGACCGGGGGCCGCTACTCTAGTACGCATGCCGGAGCGCCCCCCCGTAGCCCTCACGATTCTCAAGCTTGCGGGGTGCTGCTTGCTGGCCAGCGTCGTCGCGACCGCGCTGATGTTCCCCGTCGCGGGCGGGGTGGGGCTGATGTCGAACCGGGCGTCTGAAGTGGTCGCCAACGGCTCGGCCCAGCTTCTCGAGGGGCAGGTGCCCGCGGTGTCGACGATGGTCGATGCGAAGGGCAACGTGATCGCGTGGCTGTACTCGCAGCGCCGGTTCGAGGTGCCTACCGACAAGATCGCTAACACCATGAAGCTGGCGATCGTCTCGATCGAGGACAAGCGGTTTGCCGACCATAACGGGGTGGACTGGAAGGGCACGCTGACCGGACTGGCCGGCTATGCGCGCGGCGACGTCGACACCCGCGGCGGCTCGACCATCGAGCAGCAGTACATCAAGAACTACCAACTGCTGGTGACAGCCCAAACCGACGCCGAAAAGCGGGCCGCGGTCGAGACCACCCCGGCGCGCAAGCTGCGCGAGATCCGGATGGCACTCACGCTGGACAAGACGTTCACCAAGCCCGAGATCCTGACCCGCTACCTCAACCTGGTCTCGTTCGGCAACAACTCGTTCGGGGTGCAAGACGCGGCGCAGACCTACTTCGGCATCAACGCGTCGGAGCTGAACTGGCAGCAGGCGGCGCTGCTGGCGGGCATGGTGCAGTCCACCAGCACGCTGAACCCCTACACCAACCCGGACGGTGCGCTGGCCCGGCGGAACCTGGTGCTGGACACCATGATCGAGAACATTCCGCAGGAGGCCGACGCCCTGCAAGCCGCCAAGGCCACGCCGCTGGGGATATTGCCGCAGCCCAACGAGCTGCCCCGGGGCTGCATCGCGGCCGGCGACCGCGCCTTCTTCTGCGACTACGTTCAGGAGTACTTGTCGCGTGCCGGGATCAGTAAGGAGCAGGTGGCCCGGGGCGGCTACCTGATCCGCACGACGCTGAACCCGGACGTGCAGATCCCGGTCAAGGCGGCCATCGACAAGTTCGCCAGCCCCACGCTGCCGGGCATCTCGAGCGTGATGAGCGTGATCGAGCCGGGCAAGACCTCCCACCACGTGATGGCAATGGCCAGCAACCGCACCTACGGCCTGAACCTCGATGCCGGTGAAACGATGCGACCACAGCCGTTCTCGCTGGTTGGCGACGGCGCCGGGTCCATCTTCAAGCTCTTCACCACGGCCGCCGCGCTGGACATGGGGATGGGCATCAACACCACACTGGAAGCGCCACCCCGATTCCAGGCGAAAGGCTTCGGAAGCGGCGGCGCCAAAGGCTGCCCCAAGGACACCTGGTGTGTGGTCAATGCCGGCAACTACCGAGGGTCGATGAACGTCACCGACGCGCTGGCCACCTCACCCAACACCGCCTTCGCCAAACTGATCACCCAAATTGGGGTGGCACGTGCGGTGGACATGGCCATCAAGCTCGGCCTCCGGTCCTACGCCGACCCCGGCACCGCCCGCGACTACAACCCCGACAGCAACGAGAGCCTGGCCGACTTCGTCAAACGACAGAACATCGGTTCGTTCACGCTCGGCCCGATCGAGCTGAACGCGCTGGAGCTGTCGAATGTCGCGGCCACTTTGGCCTCCGGCGGCGTGTGGTGCCCACCGAACCCGATCGACAAGCTGATCGACCGCAACGGCAACCAGGTCGCAGTCACCACCGAAACCTGCGATCAGGTGGTGCCCGAGGGTCTGGCCAACACCATGGCCAACGCGATGAGCAAAGACGCGGTGGGCGGTGGCACGGCGGCCGGTTCGGCCGGCGCGGCCGGCTGGGACCTGCCGATGTCCGGTAAGACGGGCACCACCGAGGCCCACCGCTCGTCCGGCTTTGTGGGCTTCACCAGCCACTACGCGGCAGCGAACTACATCTACGACGACTCAACCACGCCGACGGATCTGTGCTCCGCCCCGCTGCGCCACTGCGGCGAGGGCGACTTGTACGGCGGTAACGAGCCGGCCCGCACCTGGTTCACCGCAATGAAGCCGATTGCCAACAACTTCGGCGAAGTGAAACTGCCGCCCACCGATCCCCGCTATGTCGACGGATCGCCGGCGGGACGGGTGCCCAGCGTGGCCGGGCTGGATATCGACGCGGCGCGACAGCGCGTCAAGGAGGCGGGCTTCCAGGTTGCCGACCAAAACAACTTCGTCAACAGCAGCGCAAAGCAGGGCGAGGTGGTCGGAACAACACCAAGCGGCGCAACGATTCCGGGGTCGATCATCACAATCCAAGTCAGCAACGGCATCCCGCCGGCGCCGCCTCCGCCGCCGGAAGGTGCGCCAGGTGGGCCACCGCCGGTTGGGTCGCAGGTGGTGGAGATTCCAGGTCTGCCGCCGATCACCATTCCGTTGCTGGCGCCACCGCCGCCAGCGCCGCCCGGGCCGCCGCCTCCGTAGGCCATGTGGCGCAGCAGATACGCTGTCAGCGCGCGAGCGGCAGTAGGCTGCCTGCATGGCCGATGTTCTCCCCGTCCTGATACGCGCCGGCGCTGTTGCGCTCAGCTCGACCGTCGCCGGGATAGGTTATGCCTCGATCGTCGAGCGCAACGCGTTCGTCCTCCGCGAGATCACCATGCCCGTGTTGTCGCCGGGCTCTACACCGCTGCGGGTGCTGCATGTCAGTGATCTCCACATGCTGCGCAACCAGCGCCGCAAACAGGCCTGGGTCCGTGAGCTCGCCGGCTGGGAGCCCGACCTGGTCGTCAACACCGGCGACAATCTTGCGCACCCCAAGGCAGTGCCCGCGGTCGTTCAGACCTTGGGCAACCTGCTATCACGTCCGGGCGTCTTCGTTTTCGGCAGTAACGACTACTTCGGGCCGCGGCCGAAAAACCCGGCGAATTACGTGACCAACCCGTCGCACCGCGTCCGGGGTGAGCCGCTGCCGTGGCAGGATCTGCGGGCGGCGTTCACCGAGCGCGGCTGGCTGGACCTCACCCACACGCGCCGCGAATTCGAGGTGGCCGGCCTGCATATCGCCGCGGCGGGTGTGGACGATCCGCACCTCGACCGGGACCGGTACGACGCCATCGCGGGACCGGCCAGTCCGGCCGCGAACCTGCGGCTGGGATTGACCCATTCCCCCGAGCCGCGCGTACTGGATCGCTTCGCCGCCGACGGCTACCAATTGGTGATGGCCGGACACACCCATGGCGGCCAGCTGTGTTTGCCGTTCTACGGCGCTCTGGTGACCAACTGCGGTCTGGACCGGTCCCGGGCCAAGGGACCGTCACGCTGGGGTGCCAACATGCAGTTGCATGTCTCCGCTGGGCTGGGCACCTCACCGTTTGCGCCGGTGCGATTCTGCTGCAGGCCCGAAGCAACCCTGCTGACCTTGATCGCCAGTCCGATGGGTGGCCGAGATTCGAGCAGTAACCGGGGCCGTTCGCAGCCAGCAGCTTCGGTGCGTTGAACGATCGGACCCAGATCGCGGTTCGCAGCCTGTCACGCAGCTGGGCCGACAATGCGATCCGGCTGATTGAGGCTGATGCCCGTCGCAGTGCCGACACTCATCTGTTGCGGTACCCGCTGCCATCGGCCTGGTGCGCGGACGTCGGCATCGCGCTGTATCTCAAAGACGAGACGACTCACATCACCGGCAGCCTCAAGCACCGGTTGGCGCGCTCGCTGTTCCTGTATGCGCTGTGCAACGGGTGGATCGCAGAGGGTACTACGGTGGTCGAGGCTTCGTCAGGTTCGACGGCTGTGTCGGAGGCCTACTTTGCGGCCCTGCTGGGCCTGCCGTTCATCGCGGTGATGCCGGCTGCCACCAGCTCCGCCAAGGTGGCGCTGATCGAATCACAAGGCGGCCGTTGCCATTTCGTGCAGAAGTCCAGCGAGGTATACGCGGAGGCGCAGCGCGTTGCGCAAGAGACCGGCGGGCACTACCTGGACCAGTTCACCAACGCCGAGCGCGCTACCGACTGGCGGGGCAACAACAACATCGCCGAGTCGATCTATGTGCAAATGCACGACGAGGAGCACCCGATCCCGGAATGGATCGTGGTGGGTGCGGGAACCGGCGGAACCAGTGCGACGATCGGCCGCTATATCCGCTACCGACGCCACGCGACCCGGTTGTGTGTTGTCGACCCGGAGAACTCGGCGTTCTTTCCCGCCTACGCCGAAGACCGATACGACATCGTGATGCCCACGTCATCACGCATCGAGGGCATCGGCCGGCCGCGCGTTGAGCCGTCATTCCTGCCCGGCGTGGTTGACCGCATGGTCGCCGTGCCCGACGCGGCGTCGATCGCGGCGGCCCGCCACGTTAGCGCCGTCCTGGGCCGGCGGGTGGGGCCGTCGACAGGCACCAACCTGTGGGGCTCCTTCGGCGTGCTCGCCGAGATGGTCGCCGAAGGCCGCAGCGGTTCGGTGGTCACGCTGCTCGCCGACAGCGGCGACCGTTATGCCGACACCTATTTCAGCGACGAGTGGGTCAGTGCGCAGCGACTCGATCCAACCGACTCCGCGGCTGCACTGGTCGAATTCGAGCGCTACTGCCGTTGGGTCTAGGCGTCGGCCAGGGGTTTGGCCACTCGACAGGCCCGTGCGATAGGCTGTCGTGGCTTCAAGCGGGGTGTGGCGCAGCTTGGTAGCGCGCTTCGTTCGGGACGAAGAGGCCGTGGGTTCGAATCCCGCCACCCCGACTCATAACTGGCTGTTAAAGCCGGTGCTCGCCAACGCTAGGCAATCTCGCCGAGCGTACCGGGTACGTTTTACAAATCGGATCCACTGTTCCGTTCGGTTGTTGTTGAGTCCCACGCGGTAGTTGTTGGACGTTTGAGTGCAGCCGTCCGGGCGTGGTCTAGCACTTGCGCCAGGGCGTCGAGGTCGGTGTCGAACAGGTCTGCGTATGTCTCCAAC
>DASXMA010000067.1:0-13081 GCA_036495965.1 Mycobacterium sp. | reverse complement strand
CCAGGCACCGAGGCCCACACCAAGAGTGCCAACGCGGCGTCAAGGATCAATGCCAGCGCGGCCACCATCAGTGCACCCACCACAGCGATGTGAAATTGCCGCACATTGATGCCGTCGATCAAATAGCGGCCGAGTCCGCCCAGGCTGGCGTAGGCCGCCACCGTCGCAGTGGAGACCACCTGCAGCGTCGCGAGGCGCAGTCCGCCCACAATCATCGGCAGTGCATTGGGCACTTCGACACGCAGCAGCACCCGCGTCTCGCTCATCCCCATCGAGCGGGCAGCGTCGACGACGGTGTGGTCGATATTGGCAATCCCGGCATACGTGCCAGCCAACAACGGTGGGATGCCTAACAGCATGAGCGCCATGATCGGCGGTACTAGGCCCAGCCCCCACAGCAGCACGGCCAACAGCAGCACACCCAGCGTCGGCAGCGCGCGCAGTGCGTTGACCGCGCTCACCACGAGCAGCGTGCCGCGGCCGGTATGGCCGACAATCAAGCCGACTGGGATGGCGACCAGCGCCGAAACCGTTACCGCCGCCGCGGTGTATTCCAGGTGCTCCAGGGTCCGAGCCGCCAGCCCTACCGGCCCGAGCCAATTGCCAGCGGTGAACAGGTAGGCCAGGGCGTGTCCGATGAAGTTCATCGCGAACCTCCCGCCACCGGCGCCTTGAGCGGGTATCGGCGGGCGCGCGACGCACGTTCCCAGGGCGTCGCGAACCGGCCGCCCAGCATAATCAGCATGTCCATGACGATCGCAAGGACAAAGATGGCCATGATCCCGCCGATGATCTGGTCACTCTTGTTTGCCTGGTAGCCCTCGGTGAACCAGGTGCCGAGGCCGCCGATGCCGATCACGGCGCCAACCGACACCATCGAGATATTCGTCACCACAACGACGCGCAGTCCGGCGACCAGCACCGGAACCGACAGTGGCAGTTCGATTTTGAGCATCCGGATGATCGGCCGGTAACCAACCGCGGTGGCAGCATCGCGAACCTGCGCCGGCACGGCATCCAGTGCTTCGCATACCGCCCGCACCAGCAGTGCTGTTGTGTACAGCGTCAGCGCAACGATGACATTGGCCTCGTCCAGGATGCGGGTCGGGATGAGCAACGGCAACACCACGAACAACGCCAGCGACGGGATAGTGAACACGGTGCTGGTCGTCAACGTGGTCACCTGCCGCAGAACGGCTCTGCGCCACACCAGCGCACCCCATGGCAGTGCGATCGCCAGGCCCGCGAGCACCGGCACCAACGACATCCGCAGGTGGATCAAGGTCAGCGTCCACGCTTCCGGAAGGTGTGTCATCAGGTAGTGCATGCCTAATCCTCCGGCTGGGATTCCAGCGCGGCCAGCACATCGTTGGCCCACACTCCCCCGATGACCTTGCCCACCTTGTCGACGACCACACCGATCGTTGCGGGGGAAGACAACGCCGCGTCAAGCGCCTGGCCGAGGTTGCCGCCCGGGCGGAAGAGCGAACCTATCGCAGTCACGCTGTCGAGTAAGGAAGCGCCGCTTCGATGCTTTCGCACCCCGGCGGCGTCGATCCACCCCAACGGCACACCATCGGGATTAACCAGTAGTGCCCAGGCTTCGCGAAGTTGCGCATCCTCGATATCGGTTTCGGAGATCTGAGGGATGTTGTGGACCGGCAAGCCAGCCCCATCCAATAACTGAAGCCATCGATAGCCGCGACCGGCGCCGATCATGCTCGACACGAAATCGTTGGCCGGACGCGACAGCAGCCGCGCCGGTTCGTCGTACTGCTGTAGCGAACCGCCCGGGCCGAACACCGCGACGCAGTCAGCGAGCCGGACCGCCTCATCGATATCGTGCGTGACGAACACGATGGTTTTGTGCAATTCGGCTTGTAGCCGCAGTATTTCACGCTGCAACTCGTCGCGGACTATCGGATCTACAGCCGAAAACGGTTCGTCCATCAGCAAAATCGGTGGGTCGGCCGCCAGCGCGCGCGCCACGCCGACACGCTGCTGCTCACCACCGGAGAGCTGCGCCGGAAACCGGTTCGCCAACTTGGCGTCCAAGCCGACGCGCTCCAGCACCTCGTAGGCGGCCTTGCGCGCCGACCGGCGCGACTGTCCTTTGAGCACTGGTACCGTCGCGACGTTGTCGATCACCCGTTGGTGGGGCATCAGACCCGCGCCCTGGATGACGTAGCCGATGCCGAGGCGCAGTTTGACCGGGTTGACGCCTGCGACGTCGGCGCCGTCGACCATGACGGTGCCTGATGTCGGCTCGACCATCCGGTTGATCATCCGCATCGACGTTGTCTTGCCGCAGCCGGAGGGGCCGACGAAGACGGTCAGCGTGGCTCTGGGTACTTCCAGCGTCAGGCTCTCGACGGCGACGGTGCCGGTGCCGTCGGCGTAGACCTTGCTGACATTGTCAAAGCT
Source organism: Mycobacterium sp. (assembly GCA_036495965.1). GTDB lineage: Bacteria > Actinomycetota > Actinomycetes > Mycobacteriales > Mycobacteriaceae > Mycobacterium. The sequence goes on along the minus strand of DASXMA010000067.1, from coordinate 10,657 downwards.
GATCAAGCTCTGTACCCGTGCTTACCATCGTTGCCGCCTTAACTTCCGATCGGATGGTCGAAGTCTTTGTTCCGCAACCATTTCCGGGCCGCATCGTCGGGGTCGACCCCGGAGTTTCCGGTCACCGCGGCGTTGAGGTCCGCCAAGCCGAGTGTGGTGAGCTTGGCTGAAACCGCGTCCAGCACATCTTTGAGTCGATCGGATTTCTTCTGCGAATTCACCAGCGGCACGATGTTGCCGGCCAGAAAGTTGTGCTCCGGATCGTCGAGCACCGCCAGATGATTTTGCGAGATGGCCGGCGACGTACTGAAGATGTTCGCGGCAGTGACGGTTGCGTCCACCAGTGCGCGAACAGTCACCGCACCGCCGTCGTCGCTGATGGCGACGAAGTTACCCGGACTGACGTCGAGCCCGTAGCGCTGGCGGAGCCCGACCAAACCCTGGGGCCGGGTTTGGAATGCCGACGGAGCAGCGAACTTCACGTCTGGGGAATGTTTGGCCAGGTCGGCGATCGTCTTCAGGTTCCACTTCGCAGCGGTCTCGCCGGTAACTGTGACGGTATCGGTGTCCGACGCAGGTGACGGCGTCAGAATCGACAAGTCGCCCGACAGCCGTTTGTAGAGTTCCAACTCGACCGCGTCAAGCTTGGTTACTGTCGCGTCCGGCTGAAAGTACAGCAGCAGGTTGCCGATGTATTCGGGCATCAAATCGATTGAATGGTCTTTCAACGCGGGGATATAGGTCTCGCGGCTACCGATCCCCAAACGTCGTCCGATATTGAAGCCGTTGGTCTGCAAGGCCTGCGCATAGATCTCGGCGACGATTTTCGATTCCGGAAAGTCGGCGGACCCGACGATGATGGAATTCATATTCCCCGTTGCCACGCCCAACGGGTTGGAGCTGCCGCAGGCTGCGACAGCAAGACATAGGCTCGCAAGCCACGCCGCGGCGCCTTGCCTGCACCGTCGCAGCATGGTCATACCGGCCGACACTATCGTCAGGATTCCCACCTTTCTCGGTGGGTTGGTTCCTTTCCGCGCGGGAAAGGGCGAAAATGGCACCATGAGCAGCGATCCGTCTGTATCGCCCGATAATCCACAGCTACCTTCCGCAACCTCGTCGGCTGACGAGACTGACCCGAAGCCGCCGGAATCGGCGGTAAAGTTCACCCGCACTGCCAGCGTGTGGACGTTCCTGACCGCAGGTTTCTTGATTCTCATTGTGCTGCTGATATTCATCACCCAGAACACCGAGTCGGGACAGTTTGCCTTCTTCGGCTGGCGCTGGACCCTGCCGCTGGGGGTGGCCATGTTGCTGGCAGCCGTGTGCGGCGGCCTGATCACCGTCCTCGCCGGCACGGCACGGATGTACCAGTTGCGGCGCGCGGCAAAGAAGAATCTTGTCGGCGGCCGCTGAGCGACGGTCGCCGGGCTAGATTCCGATAGCCCGCCTTTCGCCACAAGCGGGCGGTACCCGCACCTCGCGCGCCGTTCCACGGCGCGCAGAGTCACCCCGGTTAGATGCAGTCGGCAACGCCACGCTCCCGCTTCCTGCTGGTCAGTAATGATGATCGCACCGAGCGCGCGGTAGTCCCGATCGCGCGCTCGAGATTGTCGCACGATGACGCCGACGCGCCAGCGGTGGATCGCCAGCGGGTATTCACGCCACCTCTTATTGGACCAGCGCGCCATGAATCGCGGGCCTTCAGCTAGCGCGCTGTGGGTAAATAAAACTGCGCAGCCGCCTGTAAATCCCGGTCAGGGAGTTACCAAGCGGCAGCTGCGCGCCTTTGGTCTATGGTAGCGGGTTCCATGACATCAACGACGAGGTCGGTGATCGTCACCATTGACGCCCATCGATTGTCGACGTCAAGCTATTCGTCGGTAAACACCTCGACCGAGCCGAATACTGCGCGATACCAATCGGTTACACCACGATAGTCATCCACAACGTGGTTGAGGTGCCACTGCTTGCCAAGTTCGATCCTGACATCACATCGATTGTGGTCGAATCGCGCTCACTCACACCGGGTCCGGGTCAAATCTGCGTTCGGTGAAGCGCCAGCCGTCGGTGTGCTTGGCCAGCTGGTCTGAGTAGACGCCCTGGGCATACACCTGGCTGCCGCTCCCGGGGCTGGACGAGAATACAGTACAGTAACACCGGTTCGTTGCCAGGTCTCCTTGTCCGTCCGCCAGCACCGACGTGACGACGTGGCGGACTTGACCGGGTACCTTCGTCGACACGACGAACGCGGCGAGGCCGTCGTGGCCGCGCGCCCGCTCCTCGCCGGCAACATAGAAACCGCCGTCGCTCGTGAAGCATGCAGCCCACGCCTCAGCGTCGCCGTCGTCGAATGCGAAGTTGTAGCGGCAGATCAACTGCTCGATCTCGATGAGGTCCTCGGCGGTGAGCGACAACGCCATTCCTCCTTAGCCCCAACACGGTCCACCGGCCCTATTCATCGGTGGAGCACATGTAGAGAATGTGTGCAAGTGCACACCATCTCCGAAATTGTACCGAACCTGCAACGAGCGGCAAAGGTCAGGCGCACCAGGTCAGGCGCTGGACTTCTTGGCACCGCTGGACCACCCGTGCCATGTTTTCCTGCCGTCGCCACCGCTGCCGAGCGTTACACTCAACCCACGCCCGCTAGTCTGATCGCATTGACCGTCAATGAGTGTCGCCGTCTTCGATGCCCTCTTGCTGACCACCCACTTGCCGCCCTTCAACCTGATTTGCCGGTCCGCGTTCGCGATGGCGGTGACCATGCCAGTTCCGAAAACGCCGTGACGGTCGAACAATGTGGCGGTGCCAACGGCAACGCCGTCGACGGCGACGTGATTGTCGGCCTCTACGCCGATTTCCTCGCCGACCGGCAGGCGGGCCAGCGCCACCGTCAGGTCGGCATTGATGAAGCCCAGGCCCTCGGTGCCCCAGTTGGTCATCATGTTGGTCATTTCGCTCGCGATGGCCGCTCGCACGAACTGCGACGGACGCTCACCCAGCACCGCGCCGATTGGACGCGACCAGACCCGGTTGCGGGCTGCGTTCTGGTGCTCGCCGATGGCGCCGGACCACTGCTCTTGCTTGTCGCTGTGCCACAACTTCCTGGCCGAAGCCCCGACGGTGGCGGCGACAAGCTCCGGCGTAGGCGGCACCGGCTCGGCGTCGCGGGTCCACCGGTCGCCCGGCGGCTGCTCGGAAGCTTTGAGGAATTCCGCCGACGCCCTGGCCACGGCTTTGCCCGCCTGGATGACTGTGGCGTCGGCGACGCAGATCCGATGGCCCGCGCGCACCTCGGAGGTGGCTACCACCAGGGTCTCGAACCGCGCCGGGCTGAATAAGTCCACCGTGAACCGCGCGGGTACGAACCCCTCAGTACCGTAGTCGTTTTCCAGTGCGCGAGCCAAGGCGGCGCAGACGGCTGGGCCGTTCATGTTGCGGGACGACCAGGCGCTGGATGCCGGCGGCAACGGTTCTAAGCCGTGTTCGGATGTGCGGAAGAACGCCGACAACTCATCCACTGTTGCTCAACCCCGTCCTTATCGAAGTGTGTGCGAAAGAACGTTTCGGGTGGGAATGGTCGCCCCCCTTCGCGGGGCGCGGTAGGCGGACGTGGTGTCCGGCGCGTTCGCGTCGTCGAGTCGGAATTTGACGTACCAACCACACCGCAGTAGGTGGTTCATAGTATGGGCATCCATCGCTACCTCGCCCGGAGCTCTCGCTGCAACTCCTGGTCGATACGCTGTGTATCAGCCAGTCGGTACACAGCGTATCGCGTTGGCGGCGTGTGGCAGGCCGAACCTGCGGTTATCAGCTCGTGAACTTCTGGGGTTGGCACCTTCCGCTTTTATTCGGAGGCGTAGACTACCGCGGATTGAGTAGCCTCCCCAGGGGTATCGGACCCCCGGGCCCACATAGAACCTTGTGTGACAGCCTCCCAATCACACGGCTCCCACCCTCCAGTCGCCATGAGGCCACGGGTCTAATCCCACTGCGCGAAAGTCGGGGATGACGCTCGCCCAAGGCTTACCACCACACCTGGGCTTTACTTCGAAGCCGCGTAACGGCTCGTACTTCATTGCGAGCCCACCGCATCAGATAGGTGTTGATGCCTTCACACAAGCGCACACACGCTTATTCGGCTCGTCGAAATTGAGAGTGCACCTGTGGTGAGCGATGTCGCAGTGGACGGGTCGTCTCGTTTCGGTGAGGTGGAGCCTCGGTAGGTCGGGATACGGGGCCCTACACTCGCACAACACCCCACTAGGTGATCTTTGCATGGAATCCGGTGCCCAAACTACGGCCGCCCACCCTGCGTTGATGGTTCCGGCACGGGATCGCCGACGTTGAACAGGCGCTATTCGGCCCTGGCCCACGAGAGGCGGTTGATGGGGCTTTGTCCACTCACCGGGATGAGCGGCGTCTGCAACACGAGCCTGTCACCGGACAGTTCCACGAAGCGCCGTTGCTCACGACCCACCCAGTTCGGGTAAAGACTCATCCGTACCCGATGCACCATGACGTCCCCCTCCAGCCAGTACTCCCCGCAATAGGCCACGTAACTCGAATACGCGTCGGCCCGCTCGCCCTCGGCGCCGCCGAACGCGGTCGCCGTCGCCAACTCCGCCCTGTTGGCGGCGGCGAGTTGAACTCTCATCCATCCACCCGCTGTGTAGATCAGACACCCCTGCGGATCTTCGCCGAACGGCATCTTAACCGCACCTGCCTCGTCGGATGCGGTCCACGTCGTCAACTGCCATCGCCCCACTAGCTCCCCGGCTGTCACGGGGCTGATGGTAACTAGTCCGACGTGAACAAGCAGAACGGGTGACCGGCCGGTGAATCGACCTGGGTTGCCAAGCACGGTCTTAGCACGGTGAAACTCGACGACGATACTCAAATTGTCTTCCGCCCACCGGACGCCAGTAAGCCGACGCATCTCCGTGCTGGGTCGATGTTAATGGCCAACTTGAAGTCTTCGCGACATTGGGAACAACCGTGGAACCCGGTGTCCAGATCGGCAGGCAAGTCCGGAACCGTCTTAGGAGCAACGGTTTTCGTACGGGTTGTGCTGTTATGCGCTGCTCCCGTTGCCGGGCTAGGAACCTGACGTCTGCAGCTCGGTCAGTCCCCGGGCGATCAACGGCGCCACTGTGTCCCCCACTCGGTCGAAAGCCTCGGCGTCCGAGTGACCTGACATGCGGTTGCGGAAATCGATGCCCGCGGCGATGATGGCCAGCTTGAAGTAGGCCAACGACATGTAGAAGTTCCAATGCGCTAACGGCTGTCCGGAGACCGATGAGTACCGGTGTGCAAGCCCGTCGGCGACCGGCAGCAGAGGCGACGTCCAGGCCGCGTGCGCGTTGATGATCAGATCCAACGACGGATCGCGGTACACACACATCAACGCAGTGTCACTGAGTGGGTCCCCGAGTGTGGACAGTTCCCAGTCCACGACGGCGCGCACCTGCCGCGGATCGCGCGCATCCAGGATGGTGTTGTCGATCCGGTAATCGCCGTGGACGATCGACGTACGGCTGTGCTGCGGAATCGACTGGTGCAAAGCCGAACGCAGCCGTTGAACGTCAAGCATCGCGGTCGTCATCGGGCAGCCGCACAAGTTCCCACTGCGAGCCCCAGCGACGGACCTGCCGTTCGAGATAACCCGTGGGTTTGCCGAAATCGCCGAGCCCCACGGCTCTTGGGCGACAGCGTGGAGGTCTGCCAGCACCCGGATCAGCGCATCGACACAGCCGTCGATGACCTGCTCGTCGCCTAGCGCCTCGAGTTCGGTGCAAGTACGCACTACCTGCCCAGCGACGTATTCGACCATCTGGAACGGCGCACCGAGCACCGAGTCGTCGTTGCACAGCGCGACCGCCCGCGCCACCGGCACGGGGGTGTCGGGAGTGCGGCGACCACTCGGTACTCGCGGGCCATGTCGTGTGCCGACGGGGTCAGCCCATGCAGCGGTGGTCGGCGCAGCACCCACCTCGACGAGTCGTCGTCGACCAGAAAGGTCAGGTTGGAGCGGCCACCAGAGATCAGCTGCGCGTGCAGCTCGCCGTCACGGCCGATGTCGACAGAATTCAGGTACCCGTCCAGCGCGGCCAGATCAAGCCCGTCCATCGGCGAGGAAGCCACCGGACTTGTCTACCACCGCTGATTCCGCGGCAGCAGGTCCCAGACGTGTTCGGTGCAATTTACCGTCACCACGGTCGCTTGACCGGATCTGGAAAACAGCAGCCGGGTCACCGACACGTAGTCGATGGGGAACGACAGCACCCGCTTAGTTCCAAGAATCTCGTGCAGCACCACGTTGATCACCCCGCCGTGGCTGAAAACCGCCACGGTGTCCTCATGATCCGCCACTGCGGCGACGTCGTCGACGGCCGCGCGCACCCGCGCGCGAAACGCGTTTTCGTCGACCGAGCTGGGCAGATGTCCTTCCGCCATTCGGGCCCACTCTTGCGGGTTCTCGGCACGGATGTGCTCGATTGGGATATAGGCGGGTAGGTCACGGCCGTACTCAGCGAAGCGGTCGTCGATCTCGAGCGCCAGTTCGCGCACGGCGGCGACCGGTTCCGCGGTCTGGATAGCACGACGCTGCGGGCTGCTGAGCAACCGGGAAATCGGAAACCTGGCAAGCGCCTCAGGCAGCCGAGCCACTTGCACGCGCCCTTCATCGGAAAGGTCGGGGTCGGCCCCCTGGCCGGACTCGCTGCGGAGCGGCAACGCGTGCCGGACCAGAAGCAGTTGCATGGTCTTTTCCTGTCGTCGACGAGTGCGCAGAGTCATTGATTCTCGTCGGTAGGGTCCGCCAGCGGGTGAACGGTGTTGTTCGCAGCCATCGCGAATTCGCCTCATGATCACTACAAAGGCCACGGTGGCCCGGCAGCGCACGCAGGACGCCTAGTGCGGTGCTTCAACAAATAAGCCATGAGCCGGGCTTGCAGGGCGAAAGTTCTGCGCGGCATGGATGCATTGGTGCTTACGACTGTCGCCCGCAAGAGCAGCGTTGAACGTACTACCAACCACCAGCGGTCTACGCTGCCGCCTGCCGTCACCGGTGACAGCGCCCACGGCGCAGCTGACCGCGTCGATGAGGATCAGTTCACTGAGAAATCCGGTTGTGCTGCCGGAGGTCGACAGGAAAGATTTCCCGTCGTGCTGATTCGCCGTGAAACCCTTAGCGATGAGCCCGCGATCTTCCGCGTTCACAACGCGGCGTTCGCAACCGATAACGGGCGCACCGCGCCTGAAGCTGTGCTCGTCGATCAGCTCCGCGCCGCCAGCGACAGCATTCCAGCGCTATCGCTGGTTGCAGAAATCAGCGACACTGTCGTTGGACACGTTCTCGGCAGCCGCGCCCACATCGACGAATACTCCTCGTTGGGAATCGGACCGCTGGGGGTGCTGCCCACTCATCAACAGCAGGGCGTTGGCACTGCGCTCATGCACGCGGTCCTGGCAGCAGCCGACGCCCTAGACCTTTCCGAGGCGGTCCTACTCGGCGACCCCGCCTTCTACCATCGGTCCGGATTTCAGCTCGCGCGACCGCTTGGCGTTCTCCCGTCCAACCCCGGATGGGCAGAACACTTCCAGATCCGCACGCTCACATCATGGACCAATCAAAGGCAAGGAGCCTTCCGTTACGCCCCAGCCTTCGACAACGCCTGACTCGAACAATCACGACACCTGCCCGACCCTCACCAGCGGTCAACTCCGAAACCAATTACCCTGGCACAAGTACCAACGCACGATCGCCTCTCACAAGACCTTGGATCAGCTTGCGGAGTCCGGCCAGAGCGCCACCGCATCCGAGACAGAAACACCTTTGGGCAGTATGCAATTGGTGTGCTTGGAGTCGCTAGCCTCGTATTGGTTCAGTTAAAGAACGAGCGCCTCAATGCAATGGCGGCCGCATCAGTTGATGACATCAGCGGAAAAGCCTTGACCAGCTACGCCCCGGAACATGCCTTTAGATCTGTTGCAGCACACGGATCTACCCTTCGGGGTCAGCCGCTTAGGTCGGGAGGTCTCTCTGCCACATTCTCACCTTCGTGTGTGACAACACGCCACACATCCCGACAAGGTCCAGATCGCGACAGCTAGCCGCACGATCGTAGTGACCGCCAAGCAGTTGCACGGCCCGGCGCGCGCCGAGGCATGGCGGCGGATCATCGCCGCTGTGCCTCGCTTCGCGCACTATCAGCAGACCGCCAGCTCCCGGCCATCTGCCCGGTAGCCCGCTCTGGCTGAGATTGGCTCGGCGGTCGGGTAGCCCGAGGGAATCGCACCCTCGGGCGCCCACAGATCCGTACGTGAATCTCTCGATTCATACGGCTCTTGTCATCTTGATCACCAAACGGCGGGGACGGCGGTACTCCACTCCCAGTGCGCGATAAACCGCGGGTACTGCTTGGTAACCCGCGCCCAGGCATGTTGCGCCACCTTTCGTCCCCGATACCGGCGATATTTCTTGCGGACCCAACGCATCAAGTAGGCGTTGATGCGTGCCAGGAGGGGATACAGCGCCGACCGGTAGAAGGCGCCGTAATAGTTCATCCAGCCCCGCACCACCGGGTTGATCATGCGGGCCAGACCGGCGAAGGTATGACCGGTGCGGTGATGCAATCGCCAAGACCGCACCTCTGCACTGATCTTTTTCAAGGCGTCCTTGCTGATCGCAGGCAAAAACGACAGGAACATCTTGCCGTCTTTGTCCCGCGCCTTACGCGGCCGGAAGGTGAAACCGAGGAAAGTAAACGACGTGTGCTCATAATCCCCACGTCGTTTACCGTCCTTGCAATACACGATCCGGGTTTTGTCGGGATGCAGCCGCAGCCCGACCTCGGCCATCCTGTCTTGCAGCGCAGCCAGCACCTGGCGGGCCTGACGCTCGCTAACACAGTGCACGACCGCGTCATCGACGTAGCGTTCAAACCGGACGCTCGGGAACTCCCGAGCCATCCACATATCGAACGCATAGTGCAAGAACAGGTTAGCCAGCACGGGCGAAACCGGCGACCCCTGTGGGGTACCCCGGTCCCGCTGCGCCAAGGTGCCATCAGGCAGCTGTATCGGGGCTTGCAGCCACCGGCGCACATACAACATCATCCACGGCAGATCGGTGTTGGCCGCCACCGCTTTTAGCATGAGGTCCCAAGAAACGCTGTCGAAAAACTTTTGGATGTCCAAATCGATCACCCAGTCTGTTTTCCAGCAACGCTGCCGGCATGCGCCCACTGCATCCAACGTCGAACGCCCCGGACGGTAGCCGTGGGAATCGTCATGAAAAATCGATTCCATGCGAGGCCGCAACTGCAGCGCCACCACCGTCTGGGCCACCCTATCGGCCACAGTAGGCACCCCGAGCACCCTTGTCCCTCCGCCATGCGGCTTGGGTATCTCCACCGCACGCACCGGAGGCGGAAAGTAACTCCCCGACGACATCCGATTCCAAACCTTGTACAGATTGTTCTGCAGGTCGGCCTCGAACGCCTCGATCGTTACCTCATCCACACCCGGTGCGCCCTTGTTCGCCTTGACCTTCTCCCATGCCTCCTGAACCGCCCACTTCGAAATCTCGAACGGCTTGCCTGACGACTTCAACTCGCCCATCCGACTCCTCCCGAACCCCAACAGGTTTCGGTTGATCCAACAAACACAGTCACAGATAACCCGGCAACCTTGGCTCCACTCCCATTACAGGAGCTTCATCACTACTACGCGCCGGTCCGCCAACCGGACCCGCAACGGTACTCACACCCACACCCCGTGTGGGCTACTCCCTCTCGCCCACCCGGAAAACCCGAATGGACAGTATCGGCTCCGGCCTTCTCCCGTTCCATGCAAAAGCCGCAGACCGGGCTCGCGTCACCTCCATGCCGGACACCGCCTGGCCAATCAACGGGCACCCGCCAGACTCATCCCGGGATCCTTTCAACACCCCGGTTTCGATGTCATCTATCTCGATTTCGACACGTCAACAGCGAATCGCTTACGCTCGCCTTCCCGATCCCTACCTAGCGCGTCACGCACGCTTTTTCCACATCGCTCACCACGATCACGTCACCGATCCCGCAGCATGTGGCGGTTTGAAGCCTCCCCCCGCAGGGCGACTCCGAAGGGCCGACAATCCTTCATCTCCTGCACAGCACCGCCTCAAAAAGCTCTACCTACATCGAACTCCCCTCCACGTTCGGGACACACTGAAAAATCGACTCCGTCCGGGGCTCCAACGTCAGCGCGGCCACCGTCTGCGCCACCCGATCCCCCACAGTGGGCACACCTAAAACCCGTGTCCCCCCATCGGCTTTCGGTATCTCCACAGCCCGCACCGGAGGCGGGAAGTACGTCCCCGACGACATCCGATTCCAGATCTTGTACAGATTGTCCTTCAGATCGGTCTCGAACTCCTCAATGGACACCCCATCCACCCCGGCAGCACCCTTATTCGCCTTGACCTGCTCCCACGCCCTAAACACCAGGCGTTTAGAAATGTCGAACGGTTTCCCGCCCGGACCTGACATGCCCACTCGTCTCCTCCCAGGCTTTCACCCGGTTGTTCGAACAACCACATCCAGATGAGCCGGCCCCTTCGCTCCACCCCCATTACAGGGGCTTCACCACTACTACGAGCCGGTCCGCC
>DASXMA010000066.1:0-10916 GCA_036495965.1 Mycobacterium sp. | reverse complement strand
TCGAGCGCACCATAAACAATGCGCTCGGCCAGCGATTTCTTCCCCTTGAGCAGAACTTTGTTCACCAGCTGGGTGACCAGCTGCGACCCGTAGACCGGGTCGTTGACCAACGGACGCTTGGGCGCGGGCCCCTTGCGCGGCATTAGCTCTTCTCCTTCTTGGCGCCGTAACGGCTGCGAGCCTGCTTGCGGTTCTTGACACCCTGGGTGTCGAGCGAACCGCGGATGATCTTGTACCGCACACCGGGCAGATCCTTGACCCGGCCGCCACGCACCAGGACCATCGAGTGCTCCTGCAGGTTGTGGCCCTCGCCGGGGATGTAGGCCGTGACCTCGACCTGACTCGTCAGCTTGACGCGCGCGACCTTCCGAAGCGCCGAGTTCGGCTTCTTCGGAGTGGTGGTGTACACGCGGGTGCACACGCCACGGCGCTGCGGGCTGCCCTTCAGGGCCGCGGTCTTGACCTTGGCGACCTTGTCCCGGCGACCCTTGCGGACCAGCTGCTGAATGGTTGGCATCTACCGGCTTTCTGTGTTCGATCTTGTTAGCGGTTTTCAAGTCTCTGTACTGCGGTTTCACCCCGCCTCGGAATCAATCACCTACCCCGCGGCCGGGTGTGTCGCATGCGCTCAGCATCGGAGGAATCCGTTGCAGCGTGGACATGCGAATTAGCCCGGCATCCACTTCCTTACGTCAGGCGCCGTAAGCCGCCAGGCACGAGCAACCACAATACCCGCCGCTGGTCTGGCAGGTCAAAGCGGCTTAAGTAGACCTCAAGTGGACCTGGCACCGTCGGGCGCGGTGCGCCGGCCCAAGCCTGCCGCGAGCCGCAGCACCATGTCGGAGAACAGCACATCGGTGTCGATGTCGTCCATCACGCCGGTCATTTCCAGCAATACGAAGCCGTGCATCGCAGACCAGAATTCGAGAGCCGCGTAAAAGGCCTCGTGACCGTCAAGACCGTAGGAGGACAACACCGCGATCACGGGCGCGGCCGCGCTCCTGGTGGCGGCGGTGTACTCGGGGTCATCACCGCCCAGCGGCATCCGGGTGAACGCCGAGTACCGCCCCGGGTGGTGATGGGCGTAGCTGCGGTAGGCACCGGCCATGACCAGCACCGCGTCGTCGCGGGCTCGACCCTCGCCGACGCGGTTCAGCATTGTGATGATGTCGTCGATGACCCGAGTCCGCACCGCGCGGCGCAGGTCCTCCAGGCTGTCCACATGGTTGTACAGGGACGGTCCCTTGGTCCCCAGCTGCGTCGCCAGCGCGTTGATGGTCAACGAGTCCCAGCCCTCCCGATCCAGGAAGGCCAGTGCGCCATCGACGATGCCGCCGCGGCTGAGCTTGGCCGGACGGGAGGCGGATTTCGCGGCACGCTGACGCCCGGCCGCCGACGGCGATTCCGGCTGAGCTGCCATGGCGATCGCCCTCCGATTGCGATGACCGAGTTGGTCACCTCGCTTCGTCGACTTAACGGTTAACTAATGACTCTAGTTGACGCCGGTTGCGAAACCAGTGATCCGGACACGGGTCGACCCGGGTATTTGGGCCGGACCAATGAAAATAACCCTGCCATCGAGCAGGCGAATGCACGTAGGCTCATCCTCGCAGATTCAGCTGTCTTCAAGGGGGCCCGCAGTGAACTGGACGACCGTTGCCGGGTCGCTGGCCACCTGCGTCATTACCATCGCCGTCACACCAGCCGCCGCAGCGCACGCGAAGAACGGCGACACCCATGTCATCGGCGAGGGTATCGAACAGACGCTGGACGGCAACGATGCCACCTTGATCGTCAATGGCACGAGAAATACCGTCAACGCATTGGGAAACTGTTGGGCCGTCACGGTAATGGGCTCGTCGAACACCGTCATCGCTGACTCGGTCACGCACGACATCACCGTCTACGGCTACGACCAAACGGTGTTCTACCACAACGGTGCGCCGATCATCTGGGACCGCGGCCGCGAACTGGGCATGACCAACCGGCTTCAGCAGGTGCCCGGCTGAGGCACCGGCTCGGCAGCAGTCATCAAAAAGCGAGGGGAATCGACGAATAATGAGCGCGGCTCATACTGATCACTCATGCAAAGTGGCCGCCTTCGCCCTGGCGCCGGCGCTCGCGGCTTTGGTGCTGGCCGGCTGCAGTTCGACAGCCAACCCGCCCGGAGGCTCCACCACGGCGACGACAAGCAGCGCAACCACGACGACGAGCGCGGGAGCCGCGCCGACCACGGGCACGAGCGCAAGCACCACCGCATCAGTCGAGATCGGCAACACGCTGAACTACGGATCGATGGGAACCACGGCCAGCCTCGACTGCGCCAGCGGCAAATCGCTGAACGTGGCCGGTTCGAACAACACGCTGACCGTCACCGGCACCTGCGAGAAGGTGACTGTCGGCGGCACCAACAACAAGATCACGATCGACAAGATCAACACCAAACTCACAGTGCTGGGAACGAACAACGCCATCACCTACAAAGACGGTGATCCGAAGGTGGACAAAATCGGGTCGACCAACACCATCAACAAAGGCAGCTGACCGCTAAATAGCCGGCGCGCCGTGGCGGCCGGCGCCCCCGGCGAATCGGCCTGCTCCCTCCAGCGCCTCGCCGGCAACCCGGGAAATGCTGGCGAACTCCAGATCGAGCGCCGCGGATTCCGCTAGTCCCCACTGATTCAGCGCCGATAGCCGATCGGATCGCAGGCACTGCTGGGGCAGTGCGGCCAACTCGGCCGCCAACTCCTCGGCCGCCTGCCGCGCTTGGCCTTTGGGCACAACGCGATTGGCCAACCCGATCGCAAGCGCTTCGTCTGCGGCCACACCACGGCCGGTGAGGATCATGTCCATCGCTCGGCTGTGTCCGATCAGCCGCGGTAGCCGCACGGTGCCGCCGTCAATGAGCGGTACTCCCCAGCGGCGACAGAACACGCCGAACACGGCATCCTCCTCGGCCACCCGCAGGTCGCACCACAACGCCAACTCCAAACCCCCCGCGACGGCGTAACCGCTCACCGCGGCGATCACCGGTTTGGACAGCACCATTCGCGACGGGCCCATCGGCCCAGGGCCGGTCCGGTGCACGGCGTTGGCTTCCGGCGTGCCGAAAGCCTTCAAATCAGCTCCCGCGCAAAAGGTTCCGCCGTCGCCCCATAGCACGGCCACCGACGCCGAATCGTCACTGTCGAATTGCTCGAACGCCGTGTACAGCGCCGTGGCCGTCGGACCGTTGACAGCGTTACGCGCCCCCGGCCGGTTGAGGATCACCGTGGTTACCGCGCCGTTGCGCTCGACTCGCACCGGATCACTCATCTCGCCTCCAGGAGTTGGATTGGTTCGCGTCGTTTGAGGAGCTCGGCGGCAAAGTCGTGGTACGCCGCGCGCAGCCGGGCACCCGGCCAGCCGGACGGTAATAGTTCGTCGGGCAGCACCGGGTCGGTGAGCAGGTGGCGCACCATCGCCGCGGCAACCACGAACCGGCCGGGAGTGTCGGAGGCGGCGGCCATCTCGTCGAGCAGCCGGTGCCCGGCTTGTGCCCAGGCGGATAAATCCCACAGGTGGGCGGCTAACTCGGCGGGGGCATCATCGCGTGCCGACAATATGCGCACCCGGGCGTCGAACTCCGGCTCCAGGTCCAGCTCCAGGTTGTCTGGCCGCATCCAAACGCCCTCACGCAGTTCGCCAAAGCGCTTGTTGTGCATGGTGGTTCGCAGCGCCGCCCTGGTACGCGCGTCGCTGCCCACGCTGGTCACGATCAGCACGACCCAGTCTCTGCCCCAGCCCCTGACTCGTGGATCGATGGCATCATCCTGCCGACGCTGGCGAGCCAGCAAGCGATTGGAGAGCCGGTAGCCGTCGGCGGAGCGGATCAGGTCGCCGGCACTGACCATGCGGGTCAGCGCGACCCGCAACGTCGTCTCCTTGATGCCGAAATCGGCGGTCAGCCTGATCAATTCGCCGGCGCTGGCGCACGCTGGGTGGGCACCGAGCAGCACACTGAGCACCACCGACCGCGCCGTCATGTTGGGCATGGTTACACCTGCCTAGACCTGGGACGCCTGACGACCGTAATCACCGAACGGTTCGTCGCGATGGCGTACTGCGTCCCGGAAACCGTGCTCTACCGCGTCGGCGACGAAGGCGTGCCCCTCGGGTGTGTGCCGGGCTACGCCGTCGAACACCGTGCTGACCATCCTGCTGGTGGCCACGCCTTGTTGCAACAGAGCGGAATTAATCGCCAGCTTGACCATGATCAGCTGGTTGACCGGCACCGCCGCGATCCGCTCCACCAGTCGCTCGGTGCGCTCGTCGAGGTCTTCGGGGGACGGCGCCTCGATCGCCAGGCCCCACTCGGCGGCTTGCGCGCCGGTGATGCAATCACCGGTCAGCAGAAGGCGTTTGGCGCGCTGGTCACCGAGTCGGTGCGCCCACAACCCCGCCGCCGGGACGCCCCACACCCGGGTGGGCGGGTAGCCGATCTTGGCGTCGGCGGCGGCGATCACCTGGTCGGCGTGCAGCGCGATATCGGTGCCGCCGGCCACACAGTAGCCATGGATCTTGACCACCGTCGGCTTGTCGGCGTGCATCAGGCTGGAGAACCCCCGCACGAACCGGCTCATCATCTGGTAGTCGATCATCGGATCCCATGGCTGATTCGCGAAGTGGTTGATCGCCTGGGTCTTACCGTCGAGCACGGTGCCATGGTATGCACCGGTACCGCCGGCCGAGCCGGTGCGATCGGCATAGGCGCTCAGGTCGAACCCCGCACAAAATCCCTCGCCGCGACCTGACACCAGAATGACGTGTACCGCAGGGTCCAGATCGGCGCGCTCCACCAGCGCCGAGAGCTCCAGCGGCGTGTCAGCGACGATCGCGTTGCCCTTCTCCGGCCGGTTGAAGGTGATTCGCGCAACCCGGTCGGTGACCTCGTAGGTCATCGTCTTCAGGTTGTCGAAATCGACCGGCCTGATCGCGTGAGTCATGTTGCGACTCAGCCCTTTACCAGGGCCCGCTCCAGGATGGGCGCGAGATCCAAGCCGGTCGGCATGGTGCCGAACGCCCCACCCCATTGGCCGTCGAGCCGGGTAGCCAGGAACGCCTCGGCGACGGCAGGATGCCCATGGCGCACCAACAGCGACCCTTGCAGCGTCAGGCAGATGTCCTCGGCGACCTTGCGGGCGCGGTAGGCGATGGTCTCGAGGTCGGCCAGGTCGTTGCGCAACCGCTCGACCTGGCTACCCAGCCGCGGATCCTGACCCGCGCTCTCGTCCAGTTCCGTAAACAGCACCTCGACGGATTCCGGGCGAGTTGCCATGGCGCGCAACGTGTCCAGCGCGCTGACATTGCCCGAGCCCTCCCAGATGCCCATCAGCGGCGCCTCACGGTACAGCCGCGGCATGCCCAAGTCCTCGACGTAGCCGTTGCCGCCCAGGCATTCCAGTGCTTCGGCGGCGTGTGGAGTAGCGCGCTTGCACACCCAGTACTTGCTGGCCGCCAGCCCGATGCGGCGCAGCAGCGCCTCCTTCTGGTCTCCGCGCAACGCTTTGTCGGTGGCACCGGCCATCCGCATCGCGACGATGGTGGCGGCCTCGGCCTCTACGGCCAGGTCGGCCAGCACGTTGCGCATCAGCGGCTGGTCGATCAGGTAGGCGCCGAACGCCTTTCGGTGCTGCGCGTGGTGGATGGCGCGGGTCAGACCGGTACGCATGCTGGTGGCACTGCCCAGCGTGCAGTCCAGCCTGGTGAGGTTGACCATCTCGATGATGGTCGGGACGCCGCGGCCCTCCTCGCCCACCAGCCATGCGATGGCGCCGTCATACTCGACCTCGCTCGAGGCGTTGGCGTGGTTGCCGAGCTTGTCCTTGAGCCGCTGCAGGAACATCCGGTTGCGAGTGCCGTCGGGAAGTACCCGCGGCAGCAGGAAGCAGGACAGCCCCCGCGGTGCCTGCGCCAGCACCAGGAAGATGTCGCACATCGGCGCGGAGGTGAACCATTTGTGACCGGTTAGCCTGTAGCTGCCGTCGCCGTTGGGGGTCGCCTGGGTGGTGCCGGCGCGCACGTCGGATCCGCCCTGCTTTTCGGTCATCGACATGCCGGCGGTGATGCCGCGCTTGGCGGTGGCCAGCTTGAGTTCGGGGTCGTATTCGCGGCTGGTCAGCAACGGCTCGTAAACCGCGGCCAGTTCGGGGTTGTACCTGAGCGCCGGAACGACGGCGTACGTCATCGAGACCGGGCAGGTGTGTCCGGGTTCGACATTCCAGACCGACATCTTGGCGGCCCGCACCACATGCGCGCCGGGCCGTGCTTCGGCCCACGGCGCGGCGTGCAGGCCGTGGCCGATCGCCGCGCGCATCAGCTCGTGGTAGGCCGGGTCGTACTCCACCTCGTCGATTCGGTGACCGTAGTTGTCGTGGGTATGCAGGACGGGCCGGTTGCGGTCGGCGAGCTCACCCCAACGCTGGGCTTCGCGGCTGCCGGCGATCGCCCCCACTTCGTTCACCTCTTCCAGGCCCCATTGCCCGCCCTCACGGATGAGGGCCTCGACAAGCACGGCGGATGTCGCGGGGTTGTAGTTCTCCAGCGAGGGAACCTGGTTGGTGACGACATGGGTATCTGGCATGCCACCCATGTTACATTTTTTCAACAACCGCACAAGAGCTGTAACACGGCTAACGGGGATGGGCGGCGAAGAACTCCCACAGCCTCTGGGTCGCAAAGGCGGGCCACTCGTGGCCCCCGCCGGCGACGGTGGTGAGCACGACGCTGCGGTTGTCGGCGCATCCGGCTGTCGACGTGGTGACCGCACCGTTCGTCGTGACGGCCGGGGCGCCGCACTGATCAACGTTGCGCCAGAACGCATTTACCTCAGGCACCGGTGGGCCGTTGATGACGCTGAAGCCGTGCCCACCGTTATACGGGACGAGCCGGTCCACGGTGCCATGAATATGCATAACCGACGCCGGATGCGGGGACCGGCACGGGTTCAGCTGGATGCCGGCAACGGGGCCGATCGCTGAGAAAATGCCGGTGGTGCACGCCAGCGTGTACGACATGATGCCGCCGTTGCTCATGCCGGTGGCATAGACCTTGGCGGGGTTGATGCCGACGTTCTTGACGATGTCGGCGACCGCCGCGCCGATGAAGCCGACGTCGTCGACGCCTTCCCGTCCGGACCGGCCGCAACAGGTTTCCCCGTCAACGTTCCAGCTTCGGTTGAGGCCATCCGGGTAGGCGACGACGAACTTCCCCGAGTCGGCCACTTTGTCCCATTTGTAGTCGCTTTCGGCTTGCTTGGCGCTCCCCGATACACCGTGCATCATGACCACCAGCGGGACCGAGGCGGGCAACCCCGCGGGCATGTAGAGCCGATAGCTGCGATCGCGTCCGCCGACTTTGATGTGGTGGATGCTGGTGCCGTTCACGAAGCCCGACGGTGGCTTAGACTCCCAGGGTGCACAACCCGCGATCACGAGTGCCACACCGAGCAGCGCGGCTACTCGATGAAGCATGGCCCGCATAAGCCTCAGCCGCTGGTCTTTTCGCGCAGGAACGCGATGTCGTCCTTGCGGCCCGCGTCGGCGGTTTCGCAGATCACCGGCGCGTCGGCGGCCTTGACTGCCGCTACCAGTAACTCGGTATCGATCTGGCCGCTGCCCAAGTTGGCGTGCCGGTCGGCACCTGAGCCCGCCGCGTCCCTCGAGTCGTTGCAGTGCACCAGATCGATGCGGCCGGTCAATGCTTTTATTCGGTCGACCGCGTCGATCAGCGCCTCACCCGCGGCCCACGCATGGCAGGTGTCCAAACAAAAGCCAATGCCCTTGTCTCCGATGTGATCCCAGAGCCTGCCGATCGTATCGAAATAGCGGGCCATCGCATGGTCGCCGCCCGCGGTGTTTTCCAGGTACACCTGCACATTTGATTCGAGATAGTCCAGCGCTTTGACCCACCGCTCGAAGCCAGCCTCCATGTCGTTGTCGTCGGCGTGGCCGCCGTGCACGATCACCGCCGTCGCGTTGATTTCCGCAGCAGCGTCGCAAGTGTCCTGCAGGATCTTGCGCGACGGGATGCGAATGCGGTTGTTGGCCGAAGCCACATTGATGAGATACGGCGCGTGGACGTACAGCGGGATGGTCGACGCCTTCAGCGTGTCGGCGTCGTCACGCGGCTTCGGCTTCTTCCAGCTCTGCGGGTTGCCGAGGAAGAATTGCACCACATCGGCGCCGTCGGCCTGGGCTGCGGCCAGGGGATCGTCGTTGCGGACGTGTGAACCGATAAGCACACCGGCCAGTCTAGTGCGGCGGCAGACAGACAACCGCACGGCGAGAGCCTACCGCGTGCGACTAAGCGTCTGCTCGGAACAGGCGGTGCGGCGCCGCGGCGATCCGACTGACTTTCGGCGGCTGATAGTCCGGATAAACTTCCTCCCATGCAGCAACTGCGTGTGGATACCGCTGGTCTGCAAGCGATGGCCACTCGATGGGAGGCTTCGGCGGGCGAGCTAGGCGATACGGTGGCTCCCGCGCGGCTCGGCTTGTCCTTTCAGGCCAGCGCAGCCGCAGTGAACGCCGCGCATGCAGACATCACAGCTTTCACAACGGCGCTGGCCGCACGAGTCGGCACCCACGCCATTCGCGTCGCCGAAGCCGACACCCACTACCTCGCTAATGAAGCGGACTCGGCCAACGAGCTGGCCGCTGTCGCCCAGCCGGTGCCGTGCGTGTAGCGATGTCAGCGGTCGCGGGGTTTCCCAACCTTTCGCAGTTGGTCGCGTGGCCCACCGAACATCTAACCCGGGCGGCCGGCGATTGGGAGACCATGGGCGCGCGCACCTACGGGGTGGCCAACCAGGTCTGGCGGGATGCGCTGTGGATCGATTGGCAAGGCGACACCGCTGACTCGCTGCGCACCGCGACCCACGCCGACATGATGACAACCAGCACGGCAGCTGACCAGCTGCAGGCGGCGGCCAAAGTTGCCCGCAGTGGCGCTTCAGATCTCTATGCGGCCCGCTCTCGGGTGCGTTACGCGGTTGAGGCTGCCCGCACGGTGGGGTTCGATGTCGGTGAAGACCTCTCGGTCACCGACCGCTCGACCAGTGGATCGTCTGCGCAGCGGGCCGCCCGGCAAGCCCAGGCACAAATCGTCGCCGGCGACATCCGCCAGCGCGCCGCACAACTGGTCGCCCTCGATGAACAGGTCGCCGGCAAAGTCACCGCCGCCGTTGCCGGGATCCGCGACACCTTTCCGCAAAACCCCAGCCCAGGCAAGCGGGCACGGAAACCCAACATCCAAGCCGTCGACAACCACACCTTCAAACAAGACCCAGCGCAGCCACCGCCGTACCCGATCAATGACGTGATCGCGGAGGCTACGGACCTAGATGGCAACC
This sequence comes from Mycobacterium sp., assembly GCA_036495965.1. Taxonomy (GTDB): domain Bacteria; phylum Actinomycetota; class Actinomycetes; order Mycobacteriales; family Mycobacteriaceae; genus Mycobacterium. The sequence goes on along the minus strand of DASXMA010000066.1, from coordinate 1,525 downwards.
ATGTTGTTCTTCGGCGCGGTTACTACGACGAACGCACGCAACAGGGATTTGGCTGGGACAAGGCGTACTGGAGGCATCATGTGGTCAACCCCAATGTGTTCAAGGATCTGATCTCACACAGTCGGCCGATAAGCAATAAGAATGGGACTCTTATCTATGAAGTTCCGATCAACCGCGTGCACTGCACGCAAGGGCCGCTGGGATTTGCCGACTGCGAGGACACTGGCGAACATCTGACGATGAGGATCGTGGCGAATATCAACGAAGGGCGCGCCAGCATCCCTGACGGGGGACAGAAAGGAGTTATTTCGATGTATCCCCTCGAGGGCGGCAGTGGAGTGGTCGAAGTGGAACCGGGCTGGACGCTGTGCCCGCCGTGGGTGAACAAAAATGTGCCCATCAACTGAAGCCACCGAAGCCCAACGTGAGTTCGCGGCAGATGTATTGCGAAACCTATTGCGCCACATCGACGGTGAGAATTGCAAAGGACACGAGCCTTTTCTGGTCTCCCATGCCTGGACCGACGGACCAATAATCTACCTGGTCTACACGGCACCGCCGTCGGACAGAACCTGGGGGCTCGCCCGCGACACCAGGGGCTCGATCATCGACCCGGGCCCGTGGCCGGACTTGGACGAGGCGGTGCTCTACTACTACCTGCTCGATTTCGAAGAGAACCAACCGTCCTCATCTTTTCGTCGGCCAGGCGAGCCCGACACCATTTGGTGGTTCGGCTTTCCGCGCGAAGGCCTCCCTGAGCGCCCGACAGACATTCCAGAGGCGTATCGGTATACGCCACTGACAGGAACCTCACCCGCGAAGCACGACCGCGATCAAGATCTTCCTGGTATCAACGAGCCTCGGCGATACGGAAACCCGCTATGAGCTTCTCGTCCGTAGTTCGTCGAAGATGAGGGAATCCCAACGCATTGGTGGCAAGACTGACATTCGATGCGCACGAAAAAGCCCCGGGGAGAGCCCGGGGCTTTTCCTGACTGACTACCGGTAGTCGCTGTAGCCGTAATCGTCCAGCGGAACCGCGGCACCGGTGGCCTGACCGAAGTCCGGGCTGTAGTACTGATCCTCGTAGGACGGGATCGTGTACGCCGCGGCCCGGGCCTCCTCGGTGGGTTGCACCTGGATGTTGCGGTAGCGGTTGATACCGGTACCCGCCGGGATCAGCTTTCCGATGATCACGTTCTCCTTCAGACCGTTGAGCTTGTCGCTGCGGCAGTTGATCGCCGCATCGGTCAACACTCGCGTGGTCTCCTGGAACGACGCCGCGCTCAGCCACGAGTCGGTGGCCAGTGACGCCTTCGTGATACCCATCAGCACCGGACGGCCGGCGGCGGGCTCGCCGCCCTCGGCCACCACCCGGCGGTTTTCCGCCTCGAAGCCCGCACGCTCGATCAGCGAGCCCGGCAGGAACTCCGTCGAGCCCGAGTCGATGATGGTGACACGGCGCAGCATCTGGCGAACGATCACCTCGATGTGCTTGTCGTGGATCGACACACCCTGAGCGCGG
>DASXMA010000065.1:0-1568 GCA_036495965.1 Mycobacterium sp. | reverse complement strand
GTCTCCTGCGTCGGAATGTCCCCGGCGCACGCCATTACCACGTCGGGTTCGCCGGTCGCGGTGCTCGCCCACTGCCAGATGCCCAGCCCGCGGGTGCAGTGGTCGACCGCGGAGTCCATGTCGAGATACGCCAGCGCGGGCTGCTTGCCGGCTACGACGACGTTGACGTAGTTGCGGCTGCGCAGGCAGTGGTCGGCCACCGACAGCAGCGTGTTGCCGTCCGGCGGCAGGTAGACCCGCACCACCTCGGGGCGTTTGTTGGCGACCAGGTCGATGAACCCGGGGTCCTGATGCGTTGCGCCGTTGTGGTCCTGACGCCACACATGCGAGCTCAGCAGGTAATTCAGCGACGCGATCGGTTGCCGCCACGGCAGCTCCCGGCTGGTGGACAACCACTTCGCGTGCTGGTTGAGCATCGAGTCGACGATGTGCACGAACGCCTCGTAGCAGTTGAACAGTCCGTGCCGGCCGGTCAGCAGATACCCCTCCAACCAGCCTTGGCACAGATGCTCGGACAGCACCTCCATCACCCGACCGGCCGGTGCGAGGTTTTCGTCGCTGGGCAGGGTCTCCGAAAGCCACACCTTGTCGGTGGACTCGTACACGGCGTCCAGGCGGTTGGAGGCGGTTTCGTCGGGGCCCATCAGGCGAAACCGGTCGCCGTTGCGCGCGATCACATCCCGCAGAAACGTGCCCAGCACCCGAGTGGCCTCGTGGGTCTGGGTGGCGGGTTGCGCGACGGCCACCGCGTAGTCGCGAAAGTCGGGCAGGTCCAGGTCATGCAGCAGCAGACCGCCGTTCGCGTGCGGGTTGGCGCTCATCCGACGCTCACCGCCCGGCGCCAGCGCGCGTAACTCGGAGCGCAGCCTGCCGTTGTCGTCGAACAGCTCCGCGGGCGCATAACTGCGCATCCACTCTTCGAGTTGCGCGCGGTGGCCGGGGTTATCCCGCGTCTCGGCCAGCGGGACCTGATGCGCCCGCCACGTGCCCTCCACCTGCTTGCCGTCGACCTGTCGGGGCCAGGTCCACCCCTTCGGGGTCCGCAGCACGATCATCGGCCACACCGGCCGTTCGGTGTTGCCACCGCTGCGCGCATCCCGCTGGATCGCCGCGATGTCATCGAAGGCCTCATCGAGAGCGGCGGCGAGCTGTTGGTGCACGTCGTCGGGATCGTCTCCGGCGACGGTGATCGGCCGGTAGCCGTAGCCGGTCAGCAACGACTCCAACTCGGCGTGCGGGATGCGGGCCAGCACGGTCGGGTTGGCGATCTTGTAGCCGTTGAGATGGAGGATGGGCAGCACCGCGCCGTCGCTGACCGGGTTGAGGAATTTGTTGGAGTGCCAGCTGGCGGCCAACGGCCCGGTTTCGGCCTCACCGTCGCCGACGACACAGGCGACCACCAGGTCCGGATTGTCGAACGCCGCGCCGTAGGCGTGCACCAGGGCGTAGCCGAGCTCGCCGCCCTCGTGGATGGAGCCCGGCGTCTGGGCGGCCACGTGGCTGGGGATGCCGCCCGGGAATGAGAACTGACGGAACAACTTCCGCAGCCCTTCGGTGTCTTCTTCGAT
>DASXMA010000064.1:0-6943 GCA_036495965.1 Mycobacterium sp. | reverse complement strand
CGTCCGCCGCGCGAAACCTGGGAATCAAACCCGCTGTATCGCCAGCTCGATGCGCAGTTCACCCAGCACCACGAAGAAAATCCCGGATACACCGGCCTGCACTTCATGGCCGCATACGAGCTGGAGGAATGCTGGCAGCTGCTGCGCCAATCGCTGCATTCGGTGTCCTACGAAACCCTTTCGCACTTACCCAGCTACGCGGAGTGGCTGTCGCAGCAAGACTGGACGCCGTCCTATCAGCGGCACCGCAAGAACCTTCAATTGATCGGGCTCAACGACGCCGACAAGCGATGGGTGCTGAAGAACCCCAGTCATCTCTTCGCGCTGGACGCGTTGATGAAGACCTATCCTGATGCGCTGGTGATCCAGACCCACCGGCCGGTCGAGACGATCATGGCGTCGATGTGTTCGCTGGCGCAGCACACCGCCGACGGCTGGTCGACGACGTTCGTCGGCGCCCAGATCGGTGCCGACGCAATGGAAACCTGGTCACGCGGCTTGGATCGGTTCAACACCACACGCGCCGAATATGATCCGGCCCAGTTCTATGACGTCGACTACCACGACTTGATCGACGATCCGTTGGGCACGGTGGCCGACATCTACCGGCACTTCGGTATGACGCTGACTGACGAGGCCCGTCAGGCCATGGCCGATATCCACGCCGAGAGTCAGAGCGGTGCGCGGGCGCCGAAGCATACCTACTCGCTGGCCGACTACGGGCTTACCGTCGAAACCGTCAAGGAGCGGTTCGCCGGGCTGTAATCAGCCGTCGATCTGCGGTGGTCCGAACCAAACGCCGTCTGGAGACCCGATGGCGCCCGCTCGTTCGAATGCCGCGGCCAGCTCGGGTGAGGCCGCGAACTGCCTTGCGGCACTCAGGTTTTCCATATTAGGTATCGGTGTGCAGCGTGTCCTCTTGCACACGAAACCGATGGCCAGCGCCCGCGACGACGACGTCGCGGCGGTGTTCCTTGAGGCATTTGAAGCGATCACCCAACTGCCCCAAGGCAGTTGACTCAGTAGTCGTCTGGCGCAGAATCCAGATAGCCCTCCGCGACCGCGTGCTCGATGCTGTCGCTCAATTTCGGGCAAGACCGGGTGCGTGCGGTATCCCCGCCGGACTCACGCACTTCGGTGAAGTGCGCACAACGCTGGGACGCCTCGGTGTTCCATTGCACTGCGGTGTGACCCGGACCCAGCCGTCTGACGGTTACTGTGACGTGACAGAACCGACAATCCACCGGCAGCAGCCCCGAGGTGAGGTAGCGATCGCGGTCCGCGCGGCTGGCGTCGGCAACCGCGGCGGCGCGCTGCGGATCGTTGGTGAAATCTCGTGACTTCGACCAGGATTCACCGCTGCCGCCGGTTCGGTTCGGTCGCTCGTCGTGGTCGTGATGATCACCGTGCAGCAACAACATCGAACGCGCGAGTCGATCGACGTCGGGCACCGCAGGCTGATCGTCAGACCCAGCCATGTTGGTCAGTGCTGCTCGGCAGGCACATCGTCAGAAACCGATTCGTCCGCACCCGATTCGAGATCCCTTGCCTTCAGGTTCTCTTCGACCTCGGCGTTCCAGTACTCGTTGGCACGCGTGGTGTCCACCTCGATCTCGAAGCGCTCCACCATTTCCGGCTTAATGTCGGCGACATCAACATAGAACTGGTCATACCAGCGGCGCAGCTGATAGACGGCGCCGTCCTCCTCGACCAGCAGCGGGTTGTCGATCCTGGTCTTGTGCTTCCAGATCTCGACGTCCTGCAGGAAGCCCTTGCTCACGCCCTCGGTGAACACCCTGGACAACTTGTCGGTCATCTTTTCGTCCATGCCCTTGGGCTTTTCGACGATGACACCCCACTGCAGGACGAACGAGTTCTGGGTCACCGGGTAGTGGCAGTTGATCAGAATCGATTCGGCCTTGTAGTCGCCGTATTTGTTGTGCAGCCAGTTGATCATGAACGACGGTCCGAAATAGGACGCCTCCGAATCCAGGTGCGCTTCGCCGTACGAGGTCCCCAAATCGTCCACATCGGGCCGGCCCACATTGTGCAGGTACTGCGAGGCGATGTGGCCCTCGAAGACGTTCTTGAAGTACGTCGGCAAACCGAAATGGATGTAGAAGAAGTGCGCCATGTCGGTGACGTTGTCGATGATGTCGCGGCAGTTGGACCCTTCAATGAGGATGCTGTTCCATCGCCACTCGGTCCACTCGTCGCTGGCGGCCTCGGCAAGCTCGGGGATCCTGACCGCCGCGTCCGGTGGGTTGCCTTCGTGGTCGTGCCAGACGAACAGCAGGCCGCTGCGGACATCGGTCGTCCACGACCGGGTGCGTGCGGTCTTGGGTGTGCGCTTGGCATATGGCACCAGCTTGCAGCGGCCGTCGCCGCCCCAGCGCCAGTCGTGGAACGGGCAGGCGACCTCATCGCCCTTGATGGTTCCCTCCGACAGGTCGCCGCCCATGTGCCGGCAGTACCCGTCCAGAACCTTCAAATCCCCGTGCGAGTCGGCGAAGACCACCAGCTTGGTGCCGAACGCCTGAACCGCATGGGGCTTCCCGTCCAGGAAGTCGTTTGCGACACCCAGGCAGTGCCAGCCCCGCGCATACCTGGTCGGCAAGGCGCCGGGATCGATTTCCCGGATGCCGACCGCTTTTGTGTCGGTACTCACCTGTCACCTCCAACTACCGGCCCTCTAACTAGAACACGTTACAGTTTTTCGGTCTGCATGCGCAATGATGGCGGGTCTGGCCACGTGATATTCACACTGCGGTATATGTAAACGATGCCGCTGTTTTCTTTCGAGGGTCGCTCGCCTCGGATCGATCCCACCGCGTTTGTGGCCCCCACAGCCACCCTGATCGGCGACGTCACAGTCGAGGCGGGGGCGTCGGTCTGGTTCAACGCCGTGCTGCGCGGCGACTATGGGCCCATCGTCGTGCGGGAGGGCGCCAACGTGCAGGACGGATCGGTGTTGCATGCGCCACCGGGCATCCCGGTCGACATCGGTCCCGGAGCGACGGTGGCGCATATGTGTGTCATTCACGGGGTTCACGTCGGATCTGAGGCCCTGATCGCCAATCACGCTACCGTTCTCGACGGCGCGGTGATCGGAGCGCGCAGTCTGATCGCCGCGGGGTCGTTGGTATTGGCCGGCACCCAAATTCCCGCCGGAGTATTGGCAGTCGGATCGCCGGCTCAGATAAAGGGCCCGATCGCCGGAACCGGCGCGGAAATGTGGGTCAACCTCAATCCGCAGGCCTACCGCGACCTGGCTCAGCGGCATATGACCGGACTGGAGCCGATCTAGCCCCGGTGGATCTAGATCTTTCGGGTGCTCGCGGCGGCGCGATCCAAGCGCGGCACCGACAGCAACGGCATCACTGAGCGACCAGCACATTGGCGGCACTTCGGCACCCACCGCAGCGACCCCGCGCTACTTCATCCCGGTGTGACGAGAAACGACACCGCAAGATTGTTGTGAAAGTATCCGACCAGATCCTGATCGCGGTGGACGCGGCGGGCATCTGCCGCAGCAATGCACACAGTGACGCCGGATGGAGAGCACCATGAAGAAGGTCTTGATTACCGGATCAGGTACGGGCTTTGGACACGAGGTGGCGATGCGACTTGCGGAAAAGGGTTTTGATGTCATCGCCGCCGTGGAGATCTACGCTCAAGTGCAGACCCTGAAGCGTCAGGCTGCTGCGCGAAAAGTCGCCCTACACGTCGAAAAGCTAGACGTGACAGACGCAGGGGATCGGCGGAAGGCTCTGGGGTGGAACGTCGAGATCCTGGTGAACAATGCCGGACTTTTAGAGGGCGGCTCTGTTCTGGACATCCCGGCGGTCAACATGCGCAGGGAGTTTGAAGTCAATGTCATCGGTCCGCTCTTGCTGACGCAGGGGATCGCAAAGCAGATGGTCAAGCGCGGCGAGGGACGGATAGTGTGGGTCTCCTCCCGAGAAGGGCTGAACACCAACCCCTTCACCGGAATCTATTCGGCTTCCAAGCATGCTGTCGAAGCCATCGCAGAAACGATGAGCCTGGAGCTCCAAGAGTTCGGCATCGAGGTGGCAACGGTCAATCCAGGCCCGTTCCTGACGGGTTTCAACGACCGCGGGTTCGAAACCTGGCGCAGCTGGGAGGACGACCCGTCCGAACGACTATTCGATTACTCCAAGCTCGCATTTCCTCGAGCTCAGTTCGATCCCGAACCGGTATACGCCACCATGACAGCTGTTGCCGCAGGCGAGATCGACAGTTACCGCAACCTCGAGCCCAAGTCGATGCTCGATGAAACCAAGAGACTCATCGAAGCTCCGTGGACGAAGAAGGTGAGGGACGGCCTGGGGACTCGGCCTCCCAGCCTGCAGAAGTCTTTTGAGATGAAGCCCGAAACTCCGGTGGCTGAGTGAGGATTTTCGATGTCTGACGAAAACCAGGGACAGGCTTCGCTCTAAACCCGACGAGTACTCGCGGCCGCCCGGTCCATCTCCCAATACGCACGTAGGGCGACCAGTTTGCCCTCGTCGTTGGCCTTGTAGGTGAACACGCCTGCTGCGGTGACCTGGTAGTCGCCGGTCGTGATGAGGATGTGCCCGACGTTGGCTTCCTCGTTGCCGCATTGGTAGGTGTCACCGAAGAAGAACTCGATCTTGGTGGTGGGGGCGATGGCCAGGTCCCAGAAGGCCGAGATCGCGTCGCGGCCCCGGTGCCCTTTGCCCTCCGGGTCGAAGGCCGACGGCCCGATAGGGTCCTCGACGATGGCATCATCGGCGAACACCGCAAGCCACGCTTCCTTATCTCTGGCCATGACCGCCTCGCGAGAGCGGCGCCCGGCTTCCTGGGCGGGGTGTTTGGTCTTCGCCTGAGCCTCGGTCACGAGCGCCACTCCTCTCCCCCGCAAGCGGGAGGTACCCCCACATCGCTCTTTTGTTCTGCATCGTCGCCGGCGCGGGTCATGCGTCCACCTTTTCGGGCTTGTCGGCACCGACCACCCACATGGAGTAGTACTGCGAGCCGCCGCCGTAGGCATGCCCCAACGCTTTTCGGGCGCCCGGCACCTGGTGATCGCCACCCTTGCCCATCACCTGGATCGCCGATTCGGCGAAGCGGATCAGGCCCGAGGCGCCGATCGGGTTGGACGACAACACGCCGCCGGAGGGGTTCACCGGGAGCCGCCCCCCGATCCTGGTCTCCCCGGCTTCGGTCAGCTTCCAGCCCTCGCCCTCGGGGACGAACCCGAGGTTCTCCAACCACATCGGCTCGAACCATGAGAACGGCACATAGATCTCGGCCGCGTCGATCTCGTCAATGGGACTGCTGATGCCGGCCGCTTTCCACAGCGCGGCGGCCGCGTCGCGCCCTGCCTGCGGGCTGACCTGGTCGCGTCCGGAGAACGCCAGCGGCTCGGTGCGCAGCGCGGTGGCATGGATCCACGCCACCGGATGTCCTTCCGCCAGTCGGGCTTCGGCGATCTCCTCGTCACCGATCACCACGGCGCAGGCGCCATCGGAGGATGGGCAGGTCTCGTCGTAGCGGATGGGGTCCCAGAGCATGGGCGACTCCATCACCTTCTCGAGGGTGATGTCAGGCTGGTGCAGATGCGCCAGCGGATTCTTGCTGCCGTTGAGGCGGTCCTTGACCGCAACCATGGCGCCGATGTTCGTCGGCGCGCCCGAGCGGCGGATGTAGGCCCGCACATGTGGGGCGAAGTAGCCGCCCGCACCGGCGCCCACCGGCTTGATGAATGGGATCGGAATAGACAACGCCCACATGGCGTTTGATTCTGACTGCTTTTCCCAGGCCATCGCCAGCACGCGCCGGAACTTTCCCGACTGGACGAGGCTGGCGGCCACCACACCGGTGGATCCACCCACCGAACCTGCGGTGTGCACCCGGATCAGCGGCTTGCCAGTGGCCCCCATGGCATCGGCCATGAACAACTCCGGCATCATGACGCCTTCGAAGAAGTCGGGTGCCTTGCCGACCACGACGGCGTCGATGTCATCGAAGGTGGAACCGGAGTCGGCCAGCGCGCGGTCGATGGCCTCGCGCACCAGGCCGTTCATCGAAACATCTTGTCGCTTGGCGACATACTTCGTCTGCCCGGTACCCAGTACCGCGGCGAGGACTGCTCCTGCACCGGCCATCAGTTCTTTCCTTCCATGACCGCGACCAGGTTCTGTTGCAGCGCAGGCCCGCTGGTGGCATGCGCCAGCACACGCTCAGCGGACCCGCTCCAGATATGTTGGGCCGCAAATCCGATGCGCTCAAGACCGGCGACGAACATCGGGTTGGCCGATAGTGCGCCGCCGGACGGATTGACCTTCGTCGCCCCCGGAATCCGAATCGCTTCCGCGATGATCAGGTGCTGGTGGGTAAAGGGCGCATGAATCTCGGCTACGTCGAGGTTGTGGATTTTTCCACCAGTGGCTGCCCTGGCCGCTGCCGTGGTCGATGGCGACTCGGTGAGGTCGCGTACGCCCAACACCGGAGACTCGATGCGATGTTCGATTCCGGTGATCCAGGCCGGGTTTTCCCGCAACTCGCGTGCCCGGTCGTCGACCGCAAGCACAATCGCGGCCGCCCCGTCGGTGATTGGCGCGATGTCGTGGCGCCGCAGCGGATCAGCGAAGAACGGCCGCTCGAGCAAGTCGTCCATGCTGATCGCGGGCTCCACGGAGTCCACGCGCTTGGCGTTTGCGAAAGAGTCGAACGCCACGCGTGCCATGTGCTCGAAGTTCCACTTGCCGGAGTCGAGCCCAAGGCGGGCCTGTAGCCCCGCCATCGACACCGAGTCCGGCCACAGCGGCGCGACGGTGTAGGGATCGGTCTGCCGCGACAAGACACGACGCAGGATTCCGGCCGAGGACTTGCCGAAGCCGTATACCAGCGCGGTGTCGACCTCACCGGTGAGCAACTTGATGTAGGCCTCGTAGAG
>DASXMA010000063.1:0-30388 GCA_036495965.1 Mycobacterium sp. | reverse complement strand
GCCGGCGACATCGACATCATGATCGCCAACGCCGGCGTCATCTTCTACGCGGCTGTGGAAGCCATGCCGTTGGACGAACTGCAGCGGCTGTTCAACCTCAACACCATCGGCGCCATCCGGGTGGCTCAAGCGGTGCTGCCGCAGATGCGTGAGCGCGGCGACGGGAAGTTGATGTTCATGTCCAGCGTCGTTGGACGGGTCGTGCTGCCGCCCGGCGCGGCTTATGCGTCGACGAAGTGGGCGCTGGAAGCCCTCGTCGAAGCCCTGGCTATCGAGGTTTCCCCGTTTGGCGTACAGGCCGCTTTGCTGGAACCCGGCGCGGTGAGCTCCGGAGCCCTCGACGACGTGACTACGTACACCCTGCCCGGCGATCCCTATGCCGCAATCCTGAAAGGCGGCGGTCCGCGCGCCGGAATCATCACTCCTGAGCAGGTTGCCGCCGAGGTCGTCGACACCGCCGAGAAACCGCAACTGCCGCTACGGATTCCGATTGGCGATGCCGCGCGGGCGCTATTGGCGGCCCGTCACACCGCTCCCGACGACGTTCCGTTCATCCCGGCGAATCACTTCCCTTAGCCGTGGCGGGCTGCTTCCTGGGCGAGCTGCACGCGGGAGGTGAGCCCGAGCTTGGTGTAGACGTGCGTGAGGTGGGACTGCACCGTGCGCGGTGAGATGAAAAGCCGTGTGGCGATGTCGTTATTGCCGAGTCCCTCGCTGACTAGGCGGACGACGTCAAGCTCGGTGCGCGTGAGTGAACCCCAGCCGCTGCTGGGGCGTTTGCGGGCCCCGCGGCCGCGCTGCGCGTAGGCGATCGCCTCTTCGGTGGACAAGGCCGCGCCCTCGGCCCAGGCGGCGTCAAAGTCCTGCTCGCCCAAGGCATCACGCAGCGCCGTCACCGAGGCCTCGTAGCCGGCCTCCGAGACCTTGAACCGCACCACGCGCATGCGCTGCCCGATGGCCTCTGCCGCACCTAACAGCCGGGCCGCTTCGCGGTGGCTGCCGGCCTCGCCGGCCAGCACGGCGAGGCACTCCAGGACGTCGGAAATGCCAAAATACGCTTGCATGCCGGTGCCAATCGCCAGCGCGTCGAAAGCGTCGCGTTCGGCTTGCTCCCGGTCCCCCTGCGCGATCGCCACGCGGGCGCGCACCCTCAGCGCCCACATCAGCCACCAGCCGGTCGTTGTCGCGACAGCGTCGTCGGCCCCACGGCGGGCAGCGAGCAGGTCCCCAGCCGCAATTGCGGCCTGCGCACTGTAGGCGTGCAACACCGCGCCCATCGCGGGCAGCCCACTCATGTGCTGCCGAGCCGTTTCGCTCGCGTCTCGCGCCCCTTCGAGATCGCCGGCGGCCAGGGCCACGACAGCCAACCCCGAGTGGGCCACGCCCGCGGCAATCCCGCCCAGCTCGGCGGCGGCTTCGGCGGCCGCGTCGGCTGCGGCCCGAGCCGCACCCGTCTCACCCTGCCACGCGAGTGCGACGCCCTGGACCGCAAGGCTTTCCGCCTTGTTGAAAACCTCGTGGGCTGCGTTTGCCTCGGCGACGACCTCGCGGCATTGTGCGGCGGCTCCGGCCAGATCGCCCTGGAACAGCTGTGCCCACCCGATGAAATAGCGGCACTGCCGCGAGACGAACCGGTCACCGATCGCCTCGGCGAGGTCGCGTCCTTCTTCGGCGGCCGCGCGCAACGCGATCGGGTCACCCGCCACGACTGCCCCGCGCGCCTGCCAGGTGAGGATCTGGCTCAACCTCCACGGGTCGCCTAACGCCCGGGCGAGGCCGAGCGCCTCGACGAAGTACGGCCCCGCCACCTTGGCGTTTTGGGCGACCGCGGTATAGCCGCAGGCGGTCAGCGCCCGGGCCAGCAGGGCTGGGTCATCGACCTCGCGCGCCATCGCCAGGGCTTGCTGAGCCTGATCCAGGCTCTCGGCGGCCCCCATCAAGACTGCGAGCATGGCCCTATCGGCCAGCGCCCGCGTGCGCGTTGCGGCCGTCACCCCGACGCGCTGCGCGTTGTCGTCGGTGAGAACCGCGTCGAACCAGGCGAGACCCTCCAAGAGGCGTCCCCGCGCTTGCCACAGCGGCTGCAGCGACGACGCCAGCGCCAACGCCAGCTCGATGTCGGAGTTTTCGCCGCTCCACCCAAACGCGGCGCGCAGGTTGTCGATCTCGGCCTCGGCCTGCTCGAGGCGCCGCTCATAGTCACGGCACGCAGGGGCGTCGAGCAGGGCCGCCAGCGCCGTGTAGTAATCGCGGTGCCGCGTCCGGACGGCATCGGCTTCGCCGGACTCACCGAGTTTCTCCAGCGCGTACTGGCGGACAGTTTCGAGCAGTCGGTATCTCGTTAGAGCGCCGATGTTTTCGGCGACCACAAGCGATTTGTCGACCAGCAGGGCGAGTTGATCGAGCACCTGGTAGCGCTCCACGTCACCGCCTGCGGCGACTGCTTGGGCGGCATCCAGGTCGAACCCACCCAAAAAAACCGCTAACCGGTGAAATAAGACCCGTTCGGGCTCGGTCAACAATGTGTGCGACCAATCCACCGAGGCACGTAGCGTCTGCTGTCGACGCACCGCGGTACGCGCGCCACCGGTCAGCAACCGGAAGCGGTCATGCAAGCCGTCGACGATCTCGGTCAGGGATAAGACACGTACCCGCGCCGCAGCGAGCTCGATCGCGAGGGGCAAGCCATCGAGGCGGCGACAGATCTCCGCCACCGTTGCGGCATTGTCGTCACTGACGACGAAATTCGGCCGACCGTGGCGGCCCCGGTCGGCAAACAATTCAATGGCCTCATCGCCCAGCGACAGCGACGGCACCCGCCAGCCCACCTCACCGGCCACCCCGATCGCCTCACGACTCGTCGCCAATAGCGTCAACCTCGGACACGCTTCCAGCAATGTCACCACCAGGGAGGCGGTCGCATCCAGCAGATGCTCGCAATTGTCCAGCACCACGAGCATCTGGCGCTCGGCAACGAACCGAGTCAGCGTGTCCATGGTTGAGCGGCCCGGTTGATCGGGCAGCTCCAGAGTGCGGGCCACCGCGATCGGCACCACCTCCGCATCGGTGATCGGCGCGAGATCCACATACCAGATCCCGTCGCCGAACTCACCGCCCAGCTGAGCCGCCAGCTGGATCGCAAGCCGAGTTTTGCCTACCCCGCCAGCACCGGTCAGTGTGACGAGCCGGTTGTTGATCAGCAGCTCGCGCACTTGGGCCAGCTCTTTGGCGCGGCCCACGAAACTCGTCAGCTGCACTGGGAGGCGATGGCAGACAACGGCTTTAGACACACGCAGCGGCGGGAACTCGTTGACCAAATCGGGGTGGCACAGCTGCACCACCCGCTCGGGACGGGGCAGATCACGAAGCGTATGGGTACCGAGGTCGGTCACCCATGCACCGTCCGGGAGCCGATCAACCACCAATTGTTCAGTCGCGCCCGACAGCAGCGTCTGCCCGCCGTGCCCCAAATCGCGCAGCCGCGCTGTCCGATTGATCGTCGGGCCGGCGTAGTTGCCCTCGTCGCGCAGCTGAACCTCACCGCTATGCACACCGATCCGCAGCCGAGTCGGCGCCAGAGGGGCCCGCTGTAAATCCAGCGCGGCCGCTACCGCATCGGAGGCGCGGGCGAACGCCGCCACGAAGCTGTCGCCCTCGCCCTGCTCGACCGGCCGCACGCCGTCGTGCGCGGCGATCACATCGGACACAACTCGGTTGAGCCGGGAAATGGCCGCCGTCATCTCGTCGGGCTTGATCTCCCACAGCCGCGTCGAGCCCTCGACGTCAGCCAACAGCAACGTCACGGTGCCCGTCGGCAAAAGCCCGCTCACACCAAGTTCGCTCCACTCCACCAGCGGGGTGTCCGCGCGTCGATCGATCTCGCTCATGCTAGCCAGCATGCGTTGGCCGCACGCAGCAAAACATCAGCGAAAACGCGGAGATCGCGGCCAGGCAATGGCGGATATTCCGTGCTCGAAGGAAGCAACCGCCGTGTTGAATCCGTGAAGATTGATCACACGGGTGTGAAAGCTTCGTTAAGAATGTGGCCGAACCCGCATCGGACCCGCACCGTTGAGATATGACGCTGTTCGAGCTGCTTCCGTCGCTGCGGCACGGGTCGAACGCGCACCTCGACCCTGCGATCTGGCCGCTGAGCGCCTACGTCGACGAATTGGGCAGGCTGTGCGTCGGCGGGGTGGTCGCCACTGACATTGCCGCCGAGTTCGGCACGCCCACCTACGTGGTGGATGAAGCGGACTTTCGGGCCCGCATCCGCTGCTATCGCGCAGCGCTCCCAGGCGTCGAGCTGGTCTATGCCGGGGAGGCACTACTGAGCACTGCGGTGGCCGGCTGGGCCGCCGCCGAAGGCGCCGGCGTAGACGTCTGCTCGGGTGGCGAACTGGCCACCGTCCTGGCCAGCGAAGTGCCGCCGTCGCGAGTCATCCTCAACGGCAACGCGAAGACGGCGGGCGAGCTGGACAACGCGGTCGCTGCCGGGGTAGGGCGCATTGTGATCGACACCCCCAACGAGATCGCGCTACTGGCCGGGCGGGTCCGTCGTCGTCAACGCGTGCTGGTCCGAGTGATTCCCGACGTCGACACCGACACAGTCAGCACCGGGGTGCTCGACCAGAAATTCGGGTTCGCGTTGGCGAGCGGCGAAGCCTCCCGGGCGATCAAGCGCGTGCTGGATCAGCCATGGCTGGACCTGGTCGGGCTGCATTGCCAACTCGGATCGCAGCTCACCGACGCCGGCCTGTACGGCGACGCGATCCGGCAAATGATTGCTGTGATGGCCGACGTCCGGAACCGTCACCAGGTCGTGCTCAGCGAGCTCAACCTCGGCGGTGGACATGCGATCCCCTACCTGTCCGGCGACCCAGAGCTCAGTCTGCGTGCGCTCGGCGCCGTCATCGACGTCGCGCTTGGATCCGCGTGTGCGGAATACAACTATCCCCGGCCGAAGATCGTGATCGAGCCGGGCCGCGCGATAGCCGCGCGCGCCGGGATGACCCTGTACCGGGTGATCGCCGTCAAACGCCAAGTCGGCGGGCAAACTTTCGTTGCGGTAGACGGCGGCATGAGCGACAACCCGCGGATGGCGATCTCTGGCGCGAAATACACTGTGGCACTGGCCAACCGGCATCAGCCGACTGTCACCGCACCCGTCACCATAGTGTGCCGGCACGGCGAGGCCGGGGACGAGATCGCCCGCGATGTCGAACTGCCCGCCGACATCCATCCCGGCGATCTGCTGGCGGTGGCCTGTACGGGCGCCTATCACTACTCGATGGGATCGAGCTCCAATCTGGAGGGCCGCCCGCCGTTGGTCGCCGTCGCCGGTGGCCAGTCTCGTGAATTGGTGCGTCGAGAAACCGTCGCAGACCTACTGGCCCGTGACCGCGGCTGGTCCGGCCACCATGGCGGCTGTCACGAGTCGAGTAGCCAAAAGTGATGTCTGGCAACGCTGTTCGTAACTGCGCTGGCACCCCGGCGAACAGCGTCGGAAACCGTTGGACAACAGCGGTTGGGCGAACGGTGTCCGGCGCGGCGCAATTGCGTGTCACGGCGGCATACGCAGTCGTACTGATCGGAGTCTCTCTTACGCTGACCATGCTGGGTCCGCGTGCGCGCGATGCCGCGGTGAGCCGCATGAGCACCAACGTGCACAACCTGAGGCACGGCCACATGGGCACCCTGGTCGGCAGCGCGTTTGTCGACGACAGCGATGCTATCTATGTCTGGTTGCCGGGCTTGGTGTGCTTGCTGGCGCTGGGCGAACTGATTTGGCGCAGCAGGGGTTTAGTCGTCGCATTCGCAGTCGGTCATATCGGTGCCACGCTGATCGTCGCGGTAGGGCTGGCCGCCGCGCTTGAGGCGGGGTGGCTGCCGATGTCGGTTGCGCGGGCCCGCGACGTGGGGGTCAGTTACGGCGCGGTGTGTGTTCTGGGCGCGCTGACGGCCTCGATACCGTCGCGCTGGCGGTCAGTCTGGATCGGTTGGTGGCTTGGCGTGGCGGTGATAGCGGCCCTGGGGGCCGACTTCACCGCTTTCGGTCACATCCTGGCGCTGCTGCTGGGCATACGTCTTTCCTTCCAGCTGCCTTCAATAGCGCACTGGACACCCATACGAGTGGCTTTACTCTGCGTCAGCGTCGCGTTCGGCTACTTCGTGCTGTCCGGGTCGTTGGTGGCTGCGCCGGCCGCGGGCCTGGCGGGTGCGCTCATCGCGCTCCTCGCCGGCCGGGTACTGAGGCCGGATCACATCATCGCTCCGGAGAGCGGCTAGCGGTCTCTGCGCCTGCAGCAGCAAGGGTGGCTGTTTCGCATGTCGCGCGAAAAGACTCAAACAGAAGTGCGTCCGACCAAATGTGTTGACGGCAGCCTGCCCGACGCTGCCCAGATGGTGCCGTGTCTATGGCGCGCTGGAATGAAGCGGCAAGGTGAGCTGAAAGCGCACTCCTGGGTGGTTCGGCAGGCAGACGAGGTCTCCGTGGTAAGCACGCGCTAGTGCCCTGGCGATTGGCAGGCCGAGCCCGGCGCCGCCGTGGTCGCGATCGCCTGCGACGCCTAGACGGACAAGTCGGTCAAAGATTCGCTCACGGTCGGATTCTGGGATCCCGGGGCCTGAGTCGGTGACGGTTAACTCGGCGTGAGGCCGACTGCCACCGGGCGGCTGGGAGTCGCTGGCGTGGCGGACGTCGATCACGATGCGCCCGCCGGCTGGGGTGTGCCGCCGGGCGTTGTCAACGAGATTCGACACGATTTGGGCAACTTGGGTGCGGTAGGCGCGGATGGGCACGGTCGGGTCACCATTGCGGGTGATCTTGATATCCGGCGGAGCACGGCTGGGGATGAGTGATGCCCAACCGCTGGCCGGATGGGTACCGCGTTAGCGCTGGGTGAAAGCTCGGCCTTCAGGCCCTCCTCGTTGAATTCGGTGGCGGTCTCCTGCGTGAGCGCGGACGCATCCTCTCCCGCCACGACCAGGCTGCCGCGAACGCGGCCAACCCCCCACTGACAGACAAAGGTGTCCAAATCCAAAAGCGGGCAACCAGCCCCGGGCTGATGATCTGGGTGAGGAGCACGGCGAAAGATGCCAGCCCTAATCCGGTGGCGATGATGAACAGGTCTGCGGTGAGCCGGGAGCGCGGGTCGCGCCGCAACACCCACAACAATCGGACGAGGAAGCACAGTAGGTAGATGATGATGGTCCCGTAGGCGAGCCAGTAAACGCGAAGCCAGAAGTCGCACGGCACGTCGAGGAAGTCCGGGGACGATTCGCGGGAGAGGTTGTGGCTGAGGGCGATGGCGGCGAGCATGGTGCCGCCGGCGATGGCGCCGGGGAATTCGATCTGATACAGCACCGATTCCAACTCGTGGTCGGCTACGAGTCGGCAGGCGCAGGCGTAGATGACGCAACAGATCGCGCAGATAAATAACACATGTCCGAAGAAGTCGCGTAGGTGCGCGACCCCGGTGATCCTGAACAGCGGGTGCTCGAGGTAATGCGACATCGCCGGGGCGCAGAGTGCGAAGCCTAACCCTTGGAGGAGGACCGACATGGTGAGGGCGCGGTCCCATCGGACGCGCCAGGTTTTCCGCCGGACCCAGATGGCGCCGCCGCAGACGCACACTGGCAGGGATATGAGTGCTGATTGTGTCATTTGGACTCCCCCTAACGGGGAGTGACTCTAGAGCGGTGGCCGGTCCGCGCGTGGCGAAAGTCTACGATTCTTTCGGACCTCGTTTCCCCCGGCTGCCGTAGGGTCCATGTGGTTGCCCCCACCCTGTTCCAGATACTGCTTCATTCCGTCCTCGTTTAGGAGGACCAGGGCGTCGGTGTCCAGCAGCCCGAACGCGATCTGCAGCATCGTGGGGCTGACGTGGAAATACGCCCCAAGGGTGGTGAGCTCCTCAAAGGAGGGGTAGCCGTCATCGTCTTTGTGGCGGCTGTAGTTACTGGGATGGACGTCGAGTGCGGCGGCTATGTCGGCGTCCGTGAGGTCGCGGTTTAGCAACCATTCCAGCACGCGACGGATCGGTTTCCCGTCCATGTTCGTCTGTGCCATTGCACAAACGTAGCAACAAGCGTGGTTGTGGGGCAATCGTTCTTACCAGCGCAAACTATGAGTTAACACGTGATCGGCGCAGTCATTTTTGCCTCTTCAATCGCATTTCTGCAACGCTCAATCTAGTATCTGTGACATGGACAACAGCGGTGACGGACACATCCGTTGGGACCTTTCTCAGTCATCGTCCGAACCGGCGACAGACGGCCGCGGCGTCCGCGCGCTGATGTCGAAGGCAGTTTTTTTCCAACATCGCGGCCAGTACCCTCGCTAGCTGCCATCGTTCAGGCCCTTGCGAAAGAAAATTGTTGTGCCATAAGCACTTTCATGGGATTCGCGAACAGTTGAACACTCCTGCCGTACATCAAAGGCATTTCCCAGCAAACGGAAATTGATCTTGGTTGGACTGTTTATGCAGGTCAGCGCGCTGATCTTGAATCGTCCAGCGCTCCTACGGGTGCTCCTCCATGACACACTGCACAATCCCATTGGCAACGCGCGCGTCGAATCCCTTCTGCGTCACTTTCTGGGCTTCTGCAGTAGGAGAAACACCAGAATTGAGATCCTGCTCAATTTCTCCAACAAGCTGAAAGTTTTGGGGATCGTGTTCCGTCAGCGGGATTTCCGTGATGTCTCCTACGCAACGGTCGTAACCGCTGTAGTCGGCGTGAGCAGACGCGCCGATCAGCCCAGCCGGGGCGATGCACAGGACTGCGATGGCCATGCCGACCGCGGCAGCGACGTAGATGAAACGCATGCTCACACAAATACCCAGCTATAGCGATGGGTAACCAGCAAACGGGCTTGACGCCCGGATCCGGGATGGATGGCCATGAGGCTTTAGTCGCGCCGGGCTTGTGCCTGGTGCCCGCGCGGACGCCGGGGCCGGAACGCGTCCTTGATCTTTTCGCCAGCGTCTTTCAGATGAGACCCGCGCTGGTCCTGCCTGCCCTGCCGTTCGAGTGCGACGTCTCCAGTCGCTCGACCGACCACCTCCTTGACCGCGCCCTTCAACCGCTGAGCCTTGTTCCTAGCCTTATCGGAGCCACTCATGGCCAGTCCTCCTTAGTCGTGGTATCGCATGGTGACTACCCCGTATCAGGCACCGACAACCCGTCAGATCCCCAGCTTCCGGCCGAGAGCAGGACGGGTTTTGCCTCTTCGTTCATTGGCCCTCGATTCGCCGACACGGTCATGGTCACCCAGCACTCGCGTTCGCTCGGCGAATGTCGTGGTAGGTCGGCAACGCGAGGCCCGACGTTTCCTGCCAACCGCAACTCAGACCCCGCCTACAAGGAGACTCCCGACTGATCCCGCGCGACAATGAGTGCGCACCGAGCACGAGACCAAGACCCCGATAAGGATGGTGGACGGTGGTAGGTAATCAAGAGGGAATCGGCATCCTGAAACTCGAATGTCCGCAAATGCATCCGGTTGGCAGGATTCTCAAGGAGGCCCCGCATCAGACGGTCGTCTACGACCCCGGAGCCCAGGTTGGGGACCGCCGGTTCTGGCCGGATGAAGACGACCAGCCACAGTTCAACACGCACTGCCGCTTTTGCGACAAACCGGTGGGAGAGGCCACAACCACGCTTCAGAACAAACTTCGTAATTTGATCGATAACGTATCCGAGACAACCGAAGCGGCCACACTGCCATATCTGTAGCCGGGGTGGGGTAAGCGCGGCGGCATTTACTGTAAGCGCTACAGTAGCGAGCCTACGGCGCGATGTTGCACCAGCGGAGGCGCGCCGATGCGAGAGGAGTCCCGTGGCGCAGATCCCCCCGACCCCGCACAGCAGCCCCCGTCCTCCGGAAGGCGATTGGCTGGGCACTCCGTACCTGTCTTTCGACCGCCAAGGGCCGATCGCCGTGTGCACAATCGATCGCCCGGAAGCGCGTAACGCCATGACACCGGCGATGTACTTCGGAATCCGTTATGCGGTAGGCCGTGTCAACGAGGATACGGATCTGGCCGGGCTGCTGATCACCGGAACCGGAGACGTCTTCGCACCCGGTGGCGACATGGGCGGTGGGGGAGGCACCGACGACTGGATCACCTTCGGTGCCGCGCTGGGCATGGATGTAACTCCGTTCGACGCCGTTCGGACCTCAGGCAAGCCCATCGTGTCCGCGGTCAATGGACTGTGCCAGGGCGGCGGCATGCAGATCGCGTTGTGCAGCGACCTGTCCGTGGTGAGTGAGCGCGCGACCTTCCGGGTGCCCGAATTGTTCCGCGGGTACGCCGACACCTATTACAGCCAGATGCTCGTGCGTCTCATCGGGCCGGTACGCACCCGTGACCTGATGTTCACCGGACGGGTGCTCACCGCGGCCGAAGCGCTGGACTGGGGCCTGGTGACCAGAGTCGTGCCACACGAAAGCTTGCTGACTGCGGCGAAGGATCTGCTTGCGCAAAGCTGCCGAACAGCGCCACGCGCCCGGGGTGTCGTCAAGTCGAGCATTGACAACTATCTGGGCCTGTATGACCGCATCGGGATGACCGCCAGCCTGAGCGACGCGGAGGCGAGGGAGGGCTTCCGCGCGTTCAAGGAGCGTCGCTCGCCCGATTGGGTGCATCCAGAACTGCGCGTCAAAGGACGCCTCTGACTTGACTAGTCGACGGGTAGGAGTTGAACGTGGGCTTAGTCGCCAACCCCCTCGTCGAACGTCCTGACGAACTTGTCGACCTCGCTGAAGTGGCGGGTCAGAACTCTTAGCCCAGGACCGGGAATCGACGCGCAGCGGCGAGTTCGTCGAGTCCCGCCTGCATGACCTCGCGCACGTGGGCGTCGACTTCGGCGATGTCCGGGTTCTTGCCGAACTTCTTGCGAATGTTGATCGGCTCGAGGACACGGGTCACGATTTTGGAGGGCAGCGGGATATTCGGCGGCAACACAAAAAGGCTTACGCCGAACGGGAAGCCCACCGTAATCGGCAGGATCTTGGCGCGCCCCAAACGCGCGATGAGGCCCAGCCGCTTCGCCAGGGGATTTCTTGAGGCGGATCGGCTTCATCCGCGCGAACCACGAGAACGCGGCCAGCGCACTGCGCAGCAACGGCATTGTGGTGGTGTTCCCGGGCGGTGACTACGACGCCTACCGGCCCACGTCCACCCAGAACGTCATCGACTTCGGCGGCCGCACTGGCTATGTCCGGGCGGCGATCGAGGCGGGCGCGCCCATCGTCCCGATGGTGTCCGTCGGCGGCCAAGAGACCCAGTTGTTCCTTACCCGCGGCACTTCGTTAGGTGGGCCCAACCATGATCATGTCGTGGCTTAGCGTGTAGATCGGGCGATCGTATCCGCGTTCCGCGTACCAATCGATGGCAAAGATCGGCACGTCGACCGCCATCTGTCCGCCCGAGTGGTTGGAGACCACCAGGGCACCGCCCGCAGGCAGGTTTGCGAGCCCGTGCACCTCGGATCGGAAGTACCACTTGAGCACGGGCCGGATGATTCCCATGACGCGTTCAGTGAGAACCGGGTCCCATTTGGCGATTTCGGTGATGTTGGCAGTAGTCGTCACGATCTCCTCCTGTGAGTGGCCGCTTAGGCCACGATGGCCTGATAGTTGTCCTGATCGGAGTCCGTGGCAGCAGTGAAAACTTTTGCTGCAGAACCGATCTCAAAAAACTCGTGAATCAACGCCTCGGTGACCTCGTGGGCGTCGGTCAGTGTCACGGTGTCGGCCAGAACCGAGATGTTCAGTTGACCCGCATAGCTCCATACGGTGATGTTCAGCCCGCTGCCTGCGACCAGCGGGCCCACGGAGTAGAACTCGGTGATCGTCGCGCCGGCCACCCGCACGTGCTCGCGCGGGCCGGACACATTGGAGACGACGAGATTCTGCATCTTGTTGTGGGCTTTCGTGCGTGCCAGCCAGCCGCTGAGTATCCGGGACAGGAGGGGCGGCATGTAAGCGAACCACCGCGTCAAGAGCTCCGGCCCTTTGAGGGTATGCAATTCCTTGGCGCCAATCGCGGCGTCGTGGCTGTTTACCAACCGGTGCAACGGATCGTCCACGTCGGCGGGCAAGGCCACTGGGATCTGCGTGAAGTTATTCCCGGCTGATCTGCCTGGCGATGAATCGAGGCACACCGGCACCATTGCCACCAGCGGTGTGTCTGAGCGGCCGTCGTAACGCAGCCGCAGTTCCCGGACCGCGCCGGCGGCCATCGCGAGCACCAAATCATTGATCGTGCAACTCAATTCACGGGTGACTTGCTTGGCATCGGCGAACGGTATGCTGGCCGTCGCAAACCGGCACCGTGTTGTAAGCCGATGATTCATGAAGGACCGGGGTGCATCGAGGAATTGAGCGCCGACGAGTGACCGGTTTCGCCTGCCGCGCTTGACCCGCCGGACACTGTCGCGGTATAGCACAACAGGCTTGGCAGCTCGGCAATTTGGCGCAGGTGATCGCGGGTGGCTGCCCAGAGAAGTTGGGCTTTCGTCGGAAGCGGGTCGACCTTGGCAGGGCCGGAGCCGAGGGTCGCCGGCCTGTCGAACGCGCCTGCGAGCAGATTCGCTGACGCGACACCATCGGCAAGCGCGTGGTGAACCTTGGTGACAACGGCGAACTGCCCGTCCTCCAGACCGTCGACCACATAGATCTCCCACAGCGGCCGCGTCCGGTCGAGCGGCTTTTCGATCAGCTCGGCGATTGCGTTTTCGAGTTCGCGCCGCCCGCACGGGGCCGGTAGGTGCAACGGCCGCACATGGTATGCAACGTCGACCGGGCAGTTCTCCCGCCACATCGGGCGGTGGAAGCCGTAGGGGGTGTCGACGAGCACGCGCCGCATCGGCTCGAATCGGTGCAAGCGCTGCCGCACAACCGTGCGGACCGCGTCCACCGAGAAGCAGCCGGTGTCCGGCGCATCGACAATCGCAACTTTGACGGTGTGCATTGGCACGTTGGCGGCCTCGGTGTACAGCATCATCGCGTCCATGCCGTTGAGTCGTTCCACTATGTGACCCTTCGCAGAAGAAGATCCGATCTCGCCATTGCCGCTGAACATCCGTCGATGCCGACGCGTGAAGACGCCCTTGTCACCGTGCTGCCAACTGTGTGTCCCGCTTTTTCTTGGACACTTCGGCGAGTGGGCCTCACGCTACGTCAATAAATAGACGAGTGTCCAGACATATGACCAGACATGAGTGTGTAATGCATCACACGCCGAGGACGCTGGCCCGCTGTGGCCAAGTCACGGACCCAGCTGACGCAGCATCAAGCGAGTTATCGCAGTATGCGGCGCACCGCCGCTTCGAGCTGATCGGTGACGTCGGCGGAGGAAGCAAGTCCGGTGCCGGCGCGCACCATGGCGCCGGTATACACCAGCTCGAGCAGCGCCACCGTTTCGTCATCGTCATTGTCGGCGACTGCCGCGGAGATGAGTTCGCGAGTGCGCTTGGCTATTTCGGAGCGGATTAATTCCACATCTGGGTCCGAGCTGTTGATCACCACGCGCAGGGCGTCGGCCAGGGCGGGTTCGTCGGCAACGAGGAAGGCCAATCGTCGCAAGACGGCGATCACGCGGGTCTTCACATCGGCCGAGCTGCTCTCCGGCGGCTGCTCGCTTGAGAGTCGTCGCCAATAGACTTCGGCGATCAGGTGATCCTTGGACGAGAAGTAGGTGTAGGCCGTCGCCCGGGCGACACCCGCCTGCTCCGCGACTGCCTGCAACGTCAGCTCGTGATAGCCGACCTCGCGCAAAACTTCGACCGTGGCTCGGCTCAGCCGCCGCACCGTGTCCGCCCGCTTGCCGCTCAGGCGACGGCGGGTGGACTCCACGACCACATTCTCGGGCATGCTTCTAGACGCTACAGCATGGCGGGCGGCTCTGTTGGACATATCGCTGGACAGTCGTCCAGACACTTGGCCAGGAGCACTTCTGAGGGGTTCCCGCTCGGCCGATCCTGCGTCCGGCGATGTCGACGGCCGTCGTCGGGCCGCCCAGCACACTGACCGCGCAGTCGCGTCGCTCTACATCCACCGTCGCACTCAAGCTGCTACTCCTGATTATCTTGGCGCAGAATCGATATCGCGCCCTTGGTTTCGAAGGTCGCCGGGTAGATGCGATCGAACATCGTCACGGCGTGCGGATTGCGGTGACTTCGACCTCAACACGGATGTTAGGCCAGACAAGCGCGGGAATAACCGCGAGCATGAATACGGGTTCGTGTGTGATGACCTTCGAACGAACTGCCGCATACGCGGGGATGTCGTTGGCGTCGGTCAGCCATTGCCGCACGCTGACAATGTCGGTCAGTGCCGCACCCGCGCGACGGAGTGCTTCTTCGACGTTGCGCCATGCTTGAGTGACCTCATCGGTGAAGTCCTCCGGCAGCGTTCCATCAGGACGCAGACCGGGCGTGCCGGACGTGTAGATGACTTCCGCGCCGGCCGGTATCCGTACGGCATCCGCGTACTGACCGATGTGGGCTGCTATGCCGGTGCTGATGCATTCGAATGTGTGGCTCATGTCAACCTTTCTCGCTGCTTGTGGGGATCGTCCCCCTGGAGCAGGTACGTCGACTGTGGTCACTTCTTCGCACCGTATCGGTGATTGCCGCACTCATACCTTTCGCCTGCGGCCTTTCCAATATGGTTCCCGCAACTGGGTTTTGAGGATCTTCCCGCTTGCGTTGCGGGGCAGTTCCGACATGAAATCGATGGTTCGAGGGCATTTGTAGGCGGCCAGATGCCCGCGGCAGAACTCGATGATCGCACCGGCGTCGACTTCGTCTGTGGTCACCACGATCGCCTTCACTGATTCTCCCCAATAGTCGTCGGGCACACCGATGATCGCGGCGTCGGCGATGGCGGGATGCTTTACCAGCACGCTTTCCACCTCGGGTCCGTACACGTTCTCACCGCCCGTGATGACCATGTCTTTCAGCCGGTCCTCGATGTAGATGTAGCCCTCGGCATCGAGGCGCCCGATGTCGCCGGTCCGCACCCACTCGTCGGCGGTAATCGTGTCGGCAGTGGCCTCGGGACGGTTCAGATAGCCGGTCATGTTCTGGTTGCTACGCACCCAGATTTCACCCGCCTCTCCCGCCGGTAACCGATTGCCCGTTTCGGGATCAACGATCTGAATCTCGCTGCCCAGCACTGCCTTTCCGGCAGAAAGCTGCAAGCCGGGCCGAGCCGCATCGCGGTGGTCAGCGTCACTCAGGGCGGTGACCGCGCCGCACAGTTCGGTCTGTCCGTACACCTGGACGAAATTCGTGTCCGGCCACGTCGCCAGCGCCCGATGCAACAAGGGCAGCGGCATAGGTGCGGCCCCGTATACGAGGTGGCTCAGGCCGGAGATCGTCACGCTCGCCGCCGCACCGGAGTCCAGGAACCGGGCGATCACCGGGGGCACGAAAAAGGCGTGGGTCGCGCCGGCCTGCACCGCCCCGATCAGAGCCGCGGCGTCGGGTTCACGGGTCATGATGGTCGGCACTCCCGCCCTGATACCAAAAAGCGCGTATCCGATGCCCCCGACGTGAAACAGGGGCATCGCCACCAAATTTGCGTCTCCTTCGCCGAACGGAAACGACGGTGCCAGGTTCGCCGAGTGATTGACCAGCGCGCGCTGGCTCAGCAAGACACCCTTCGGTCGTCCCGTGGTGCCCGAGCTGTAGATCACCAACGCGGTCTCGCTGCCGGTGACCTCGGTGTCGGCCGGGGCGGGCGATGCGGCGAGCAGGGATTCGTACTCGTCGGCATCGCCTCCGATTACTACGATGCGTTCCAAGCCCGCGACTCGCGGAACGACCGACTCGACCGACGGCTGCAGCTCGGCCCCGACGAACAGCAACCGAGCGGCGCAGTCGTCGAGCACGTGGACGAGTTCGTCTCCGATCACGCGCCAGTTGACGACGGTGGTCACGGCGCCCATCGATGCGGCGGCGAAGAGAACTTCCAGGCAGGCCGGGTGATTCTTGTCCAGGAACGCCACGCACTGGCCACGCTGCACACCGGCGGCTCGCAGGGCTCCGGCCGCGCGACGAATCCGCGACGCCCAGTCAGCCCAGGACCACTGCAGGTCGCCGTAGCGAATCGCGATGCCGTCGGGCCTGCGCTGCGCGTGTTGCTCGACCAACCCGGCGAGCGTCTCCGCGGTGCTGGTCTCGGTGCCGGCTGGTGGCATGACTCCTCCGAGTTCTTCTGGGGTGGTTCCACTCTGTGATACGCGGTCGCATCGCCGCACGCTACGGCGCACCTGGGTTCCAGTGAGAGTTTGCGCCTACCTATGGTCACAAACAGGTCGTGGCCAACGTGCCCGCGGCGGCGCACCATTGCGGTATGTCCCCAAAGCCGCGCCTGCCGTTGCTGCCGCCGGCCCGCCTGAGCCCGGATCAAAAGGACCTCTACGACGACATGACGGCCCTTATCGACGACAACTTCGGTGAACTCAACGCGCGGCGCGAAGACGGCGCGCTGATCGGGCCGTTCAACGGCTGGCTGCACTTTCCGCAATTCGGCAAACCCGCGTGGGCGTTCAACAAATCGCTATGGGAGCACAGCGTTTTGCCGGCCGCCATCCAAGAGCTCGTCATTCTGGTGACCGCGGCCAAGTTCGGCGCTCGCTACGAGATATACGGTCACGAGTATTTCGCGCGGCGGGCGGGCCTTGCCGAGCACAAAATCGCGACGATTGTCGCCCGGGAGCGCCCCAGCAACCTCACCCACGACGAGGGGGTCGCCTACGACATGGCGGCCGCGCTGAACCGGGGCGCGCCGCTCAAGACGTTTGGTGAGCAAGCGCTGGCCGAGATTGTCTTCCTGGTCGGATGCTTCTCGATGGTCGGCATCACGCTCAACGCTTTTGATGCCGGAGTGCCCGGACGTGAGGAATGCCTTGACTAGTGGTGGCAGCCTTGGCAATCAGAGGACGGAATCGATCATCACGCCGCCGTCGCCGGCGGCTTGAGTCGTCGCAGTGCTGTCTTGCCTGAAGTCGATGAAGGCCGACTGACCGTTCGAGGTGTTGAGCAGTTCACTGAATGTGCCGATGACGAGGATAGTGCCCTGCTGGGTCAATACGTCGGCGGTGTACTCGGTGAAGCCTTCTTGCTGAAAGTTGGCGCCACTCCGATGATAACGATGACGGCGAGCAGCCCCCTCAGCCTGCCGTTCTCTTGTAACCTGTTGTGCGCCACAGTGATTATTCCCGCGTGCGCTTCCGTTGCGATCGGTGGCCTTGGTAATCGGGCATTCGCTGACTCGAGCCTATGCGGTATGTCAACATGGCTGCGGCAAACCTATGACAAAGGAACCAGACATGGTGAGTAGTGATCGTGCCCGTTCTCGCACGTTCGTCGTGACTGGCGCGGCGTCGGGCATCGGCCTGGCCACCGCGCGGCGCCTGCTGGCCGAAGGGGGCAGCGTCGTCGGCGCCGATTTGGCGTCTCCGCCCGACCTCGGCCCTGAGTTCAGATTCGTGACGGCCGACGTGACCGACGAAGCCGCGATCGCCGCTGCGCTGGACGCAGTGCCCGACCGCCTGGACGGGGTCTTCCACGCAGCAGGTGTTGCCGGGGGCGGACCGGTTCATCTGCTCGACCGTGCCGAATGGGACCGGGTGATCCGAATCAACTTGACCGGCACATTTCTGGTGGCCAAGGCTGCGTTGGCTCGGATGATCGAGCAAGAACGGGTCGACGGTGAGCGGGGCTCGATCGTGACCGTCGCAAGCATCGAGGGCTTGGAAGGCACGGCAGGCGGCAGCTCGTATAACGCGGCCAAGGGCGGCGTCGTGTTGCTCACCAAGAACATCGCGCTCGACTACGGGCCGAGCGGGATCCGGGCAAACGCGATCTGTCCAGGCTTCATCGAAACCCCAATGGCCCAAAGTGTTTTCGGCCTGCCGGGGATGGAAGATCCGCTGGCCTCCATCACCCACGAGCACGCCCTGCAACGTCTCGGCGGGCCGGAGGAGGTCGCGGCCATGGCGGCCTTCCTGCTGTCGTCCGACGCCTCCTTCGTCAGCGGCCAGGCGATTGCCGTCGACGGCGGCTACACGGCGGGTCGTGATCACGGTGTCGTTAAACTCTTCGGTTTTCCCCGGTGATGGCTTTAGGATTCGCCCATGGGCGAACCGGTCTCTCCTGACGACGCAATCGAGGCGATTCGAAGCACCGGGGGAGCGCAGCCGGGCTGCCGGGCGTTACACGCGAAAGGCACGCTGTACCGCGGCACCTTCACTGCGACCCCCGAGGCGGTCTTGCTTTCCCGCGCAAAGCACCTAGATGGCTCGGCGGTCCCGGCACTGATCCGCTTCTCCAATGGATCGGGAAATCCGGCACAGCCCGACGGCTCGTCAGGTGTACGCGGAATGGCGGTGAAGTTCACCCTGCCCGACGGCTCTACCACGGACGTCTCGACCCAGACTGCCCGGCTGTTCGTATCGAGCACGCCGGACGGATTCGTCGATCTGCTGAAGGCGATGCGGCCCGGCCTGACCGCGCCGCTGCGCATGGCCCGGTACTTCCTGACCCATCCCAAGCTGCTCGGTGCGTTGCCACTGCTGCGCGACGCCAACCGGGTCCCGGCGAGCTACGGCACCGTCGAATACCACGGGCTGCACGCTTTCGGATGGATCGGCACCGACGGCACCACCAGATTCGTTCGCTACCACCTGGTCCCGGCGGCGGGGGAGCAATACCTCACGGGATCGGCCACCCAAGGCAAAGGCCCCGACTTTCTCACCGACGAGCTGGGTACTCGCCTGGCGAGCGGGCCGGTGCGATTTGACTTTCGCGTTCAGATCGCCGGGCCGAAGGACTCGACGGTGGACCCCTCGGCGCCCTGGCAGAGCACCGAGACGGTCACCGTCGGCACCCTCGAGATCACCGGCCTGGACACCGAGCGTGAGCACGGCGATGACATCGTCGTGTTCGACCCGATGCGTGTGACGGACGGAATTGAACCCTCCGACGACCCGGTGCTGCGGTTCCGCACTCTTGCGTATTCGGCATCGGTCAAGCTACGCACCGGCGTTGATCGCGGTGCCGAAGCGCCTCCCGTCTGACCGGAAGGCAGTCAGCCGCGCGGTTTTCGGCGCAACGAGACCGCAGACTAATGTTGTCGACAGTGTCGCCTTTCCACGTTTTGCTGATCGGCCTGGCCGGGTTCGCCGCCGGTGCAATCAATGCGCTCGTCGGATCGGGGACACTGATCACGTTCCCGACACTCGTCGCGCTCGGCTACCCCCCGGTCACGTCCACCATGTCGAACGCCGTCGGTCTGGTGGCGGGCAGCATTTCGGGCACCTGGGGTTATCGCGCCGAGCTGCGCGGTCAGTGGGATCGGTTGCGCTGGCAAATCCCGGCATCGCTGGCCGGCGCGGTGCTGGGGGCCTTCCTGCTTCTGCATCTGCCCCCCACGGTGTTCGCCCGGGTGGTGCCGGTGCTGTTGGTGCTGGCCTTGGTGCTGGTGGTGATCGGGCCGCGGATCCAGTCGTGGGCGCGCCGGCGCGCCGAGGAGGCCGGTCGCTCACCCGAACACATCACACCGGCACGAAAGGCCGTGCTGGTGCTCGCTACGTTTGGCGTCGGCGTCTACGGCGGCTACTTCACCGCGGCACAGGGCATCCTGCTGGTCGGCGTGATGGGCGCATTACTGCCGGAGTCGGTGCAACGTATGAATGCGGCCAAGAACCTCCTGACACTGGTGGTGAATGTTGTTGCAGCGATTAGCTATACGCTGGTGGCATTCGATCGGATCAGCTGGCCGGTAGCCGGGATCATCGCGGCCACCTCGTTGGTCGGGGGATGGATCGGAGCGCGTTATGGCCGCCGGCTGTCGCCAAATGCATTGCGCTCCACCATCGTGGTGGTGGGCCTCATCGGGCTGTATCGGCTGCTCACGTTGTAGGTGCCGGCGTCACGGGGATTGACCTCTGGTGGGGTTGCTGCTAGTCGTGCGCATGTGGCGCGATCGCCCATTCACACGGTGAAGCTCAGTGTGGCAGCGGCGGCTTCCTCGATGACGTCCATCACCTCGCCCCGTTTTCGCCAAGCCCGCAGCTGCCGCATCGCCCCGTTGCCCTGTGTGGCGATGCGGTCGAGTTCCTCTGTGACGCGGTCGTATTCACCGAGTGCATCCAACGCCGGGCGCACCCGTTGCACCAGGGCGTCCAACTGCTCACGTGCCGGCACCGCTCCGCGGCCGGCGATCAGATCGAGCGTTCGCCCGGACAGTCCGTCGTGCGCGGCCTTCCAGTACGCCGCCCGCAGCGCCGCGGGCGGCAGTTGGTCGACGTCATCGCCCTGGCTGTGCGCCTCCAGCGCCGTCATCACCGCAGCCCTGATCAGGGTGGCAAGCAGCACGGTTTCGGCCACGGTCGCCGGCACGTCGGCCACCCGCACCTCGACCGTCGGGAAGTCCGCCGACGGGCGCACGTCCCAATAGATCATGTCCTTGTCCAGGATCACGCCGGTGTCGACCAACATGCGCACTGTGCGGTCGTAATCCTCGGGTGAGGTGAAGAACGGCGGCGGACCGGCGGCCGGCCAGCGTCTCCACAGGACGCTGCGCCAGCTCGCATAGCCGGTGTCGGCGTCGCGATACACCGCTGAATTGGCCGACAACGCCAGCAGCGGCGGCAGCCACGGCCGCAGCCAATTGCTGGCGTGGATGGCGGCCGCACGGTCGGGCACCTGCACGTGCACGTGACATCCGCAGATGCCTTGCTCGTGGGCGACCATGCCGAACTGCTCCCCGATCCGCTGGTACCGCTCAGTGTCTGTGACCGGAAACTCGTGCGGCGTGGCCGGCGGAAGCCCCAAGGCCAGCAGCCGAACCCCAGTGGCCTCTGCAGCCTGCGCTGCGGTGCGTCGCAGCCGGATGAGTTCCTCGCCGAGCTGCGCACTGGTGCTCGCCACGCTGGAGGTCGTTTCTACCTGGCAACTGCTCAGTTCCAGCTGCAATGTGACGCCGCGGCGCTCGGCTTCCCGTGCCACCGTAGTGTTTCGCGCGGCGGGTTCGCCGGTGCGCGGGTCAGCCAGAAGGAACTCCTCCTCCGCACCGACGGTGGGAAGGTCGCTCATCCAGCCTCCGGGTGTCCGCATTATGTGCCACGCTACAGCGCGACAATCACGCGAGGACGGTTACGGAAAGCGACTATGGCCCAACGTATCTGACAGGCGTCAGCTCACGCGAGCGGCCATCGCGAGCGCGGAGTCCGGAGTCGGGTAGATGGGCAGCAACCCGCTGAACCCGCACGCGTCGACAACTCGGGCGACGATGGGCTGGCGGCTGACCAAACGCAGCTCGATGCCGCGACGGTGACACCGCTCCGCCTCCTCGGCCAGCACCGCGAACGCGCAGCCGCCCATGAAGTCGAGGCCGGTGACGTCGACCACCAAGGGGCCGGGAACCGTGACCCCACTGGCCGCCTCGCAGACCAGATGGCGCCAGGTGTGCTCGTTGCAGGCGTCGATCTCGCCGCCCGCGTTGATGACCACTGCGGCGCCGCACCGATCGGTGGTCGCCCGCAGCTTGCTGAGTGGATCGCCCAGCTCGTAGACCAGGCGCGTGCTGAGCATGAGGTGGGGGGTGGACATGGGTTCTGCGATCACAGGGCTCATGATGGACTCCCTAATCGACCGGCGCCGGAGGCGCCGGGATGGATGCCCGTCCTAGTGTCTGAAGACAGACTTATCGCTATTGCGAATCTCTTTTGTATAACGAGACAGGGCGGTCTGTCTACATGCCGCGCCTAAGAGTATGGTAAGGCGCGAAATGGTTAGCCTTGACGTCGCGAAGTCCTTCCCATCGGCCCGCGAGCGGTTACTGTGCGCGGCATACGAGCTGTTCAGCAGGCGTGGCATCCGGGCGGTAGGCACCGACGAGGTGATCGAACGGGCCGGCGTGGCCAGGGCAACGCTCTACCGGCATTTCGCGACGAAGGACGACCTGGTGCTGGCCGTGCTGCAGCGTCGCGAAGAACTCTGGACGCACGGTTTGATCGAGGCCCAGTCAGAGCAGCGAGGCACCACACCCGAGGAACGGTTGCTGGCGATCTTCGACGTCATGCACGACTGGTTTCAACTTCGTGACGGCTATGAAGGCTGCTCGTTTATCAACGTGTTGCTCGAGTTGGGGGCGGATCATCCCGCCGGACGGGCCAGTGTCACGCACATCGACCACGTCCGCGATATCGTGCGTCACCGCGCCCATGCGGCCGGCCTAACCGACATCGAGGACTTCGCGTCGTCCTGGCACATCCTGATGAAGGGCGCCATCATTCTCGCGGCCGTGGGTGATCTCGATGCCGCCCTGCGCGCCCAGAAGATGGCCCGCACCCTGATCGAACAGCACCGGCCGCCGGCGGCATTGGACAACGGCCAGGTGGTCCCTCAGCCCGCCGGCTGAGGATTTTCAGCGGCGTCGGCCGCGGTCCTGCCGGTTTTGCGTTCGTGCTCGGCTTCGAGTTCGGCGATGGCGCGGGATGTGCGCTCGCGCAACAAGATTGCTGCGATGAGGCCCGCCACGACTGCGATGACGAGCGCGATCCAGGAGAATCGCTCCAGCCATCGTTCGGCGGCCATCCCGGCGAAATAGACCAGGGCGGTGGTGCCGCCCGCCCAGCAGATGGCGCCCGACACGTTGGCTGCCAGGAAGCGCTGATAGTGCATTTTCAAGGCTCCGGCCAGCGGCCCGGCGAATATCCGCAGCAACGCAATGAAACGACCGAAGAACACCGCCCGAACACCCCAGCGGTTGAACAACTTCTCGGCGAGCGCGACGTGGCCAGGACCGAAGTGTTTCGGAAAACGTCGGCCGAGCTTGTCGAAGAGCGGCATGCCGAAGCGGCGCCCGATGCTGTAGCCGATCGAGTCGCCCACGACCGCGCCGATGACGGCGGCGACGCCGACGCCGATCGGATTGACGGCCAGGTCGTGATGTGTCGACATCAGGGCCGCGCTGACCAGCACGATCTCGCCGGGAAGGGGCACGCCCAGGCTCTCGATCCCGACCACACCGCCCACCACCAGGTAGACCGCGAGCGGCGGGATCGACTGCAGCAAAGCCTGAACATCCATGGGTCAAGGATGCCTGACGGGCGGTTAATGCGCGCCGTAATGTCGTCGCTTCAGGCCGGCATCGGCGCCGGCATCGTAGGGTGCGCAGTCCGCGCTGACTGGTTCCAACCCCGGACGCTTGGGCACGCGGCCGTCGGCCGACGACATACCGCGCAGACGGCGCCACACCCATGGCATGAACTTTTCGTGCGCCCAGCGCAGCTGGCCATAAGTGCGGGCTTTGAACGGCAGTCGCGTGAGACTGCCGCTCGATTCGGCCCAATCATGGTTGCTGCCAGGCAAATTGAGCGATTCAGCGGCTGCAGCAGCGAACATGATATGCCCCTTGGTCGACGCGTGTACACGGTCGATGTCCCACGTGTCCAAGTCGCGCATCGAGGGCGCGTCGTACAGGTCCACCAGCCTGAAGCCGTATTGGCAGGCGGCCGTTCTGATCGCTTCGTTGATGCGGGTGAGCCGCCCGGACACCAGCCGGCCGAGCGGCAGGAATTGCGCGACGTTCGGAAAGGTTGTTGTCACCACCGTCGCCCCCGATTCGGCGAGCGCGGCGTAGACGGAGTCGAGGTCGGCAAGGGCACGGCCGAAGGATCGTCCCGGCTGGATGACGTCGTTCATCCCGGCGCACACGGTGATCAGATCCGGCTGCATCGCCAGTGCTTCCGGTACCTGCTCCCTGAGCACGTCGGCCACCAGCTTTCCGCGGATCGCGAGGTTGGCGTACTGCAAACCCGGATAGAGCGAATCGAGCATTACGGCGAGTCGGTCAGCAAATCCGAGGACACCGACAGTGTCGTCACCGTCCCATAAGCCCTCGGTCTGACTGTCCCCGATGGCGACGTATCGGCTGTATCCGGTCCGAATGACCCCGCGCACGAAGCCGAGACTAATCGTCATCTGGGCTGCTGCGTGGCACCCGCGCTGTAGCGTGGCCCTGGCACGAGTCTCACCGACGCTTCTTTCCCATCCGTCACATTGGTCCCGGCCGGGGAGAGTGCTCATTGTGCCCCCTCCGAGCAACAATCCGGTGGTTGGCGAGGCAACGGGTTGCGTTGGAATGCTTTGTCGCTCGGAGGTGGGCAAAAAGCCGGGCCCCACCGCGCGGAGACGCGTGTGGCAATTGGGATCGCTGCGACGTGGCCTACGGGCTACCGTAAATTATGCAGAAGAAGGAGCAGCGGGCCCTGCACCAGAGGCGCGAGCCGGCCGCCGATTCACTTGCGCCGCAGTACCCGATCGAATCCGTCGACAACGCGCTGAAGCTGCTGCTGTTATTGGGGGAGCAGCCCCAGATCCGGTTGAGCGAGGCAACACGGTACCTGGGGGTGGCGTCGTCGACCGCGCACCGGCTGCTGGCGATGCTGACTTACCGTGGGTTCGTCCGCCAAGACCCGGTGTCCAAGGCGTATCTGCCCGGTCCGTCGTTAACCGGCGTGGCGTTTGCGATCTTCAGCCGCATCGATATTCAGCGATCCGCCACGCCGATCATGCGGAGCCTCAGCGAACAACTGCGGGAAACGATTCACGTCGGGATGCTCGACGGCGTCAGCGTTCGTTTCGTCGCCGCGATCGAGGGTCCCGCCGCGGTCCGGGTGGCGTCCCGGCTGGGGCGCACCATGCCGGCGCATTGCACCTCGACGGGCAAGGTCATGCTGGCCCAGTTGTCGCAGCCGGAATTGCGTGGCCTGCTACCGGACGAGCAGTTGCAGCGCATCACTTCTCACTCGATCGGCAGCCGCACCGAGTTGGAGGCGGAGCTTTCGGCCATCCGCGAGCGAGGCTATGCGGTCAACCGTGAGGAGAGCGAGGAAGGCGTCGCTTCGGTTGCGGTGCCCATACCGACCCGGGCGCCCGGCCTGCGCATCGCGCTCAACGCCGCGGTCCCGCAGAACCGGCTCGACGCCTCGCAATACTCATCGGTGGCCGCAGCACTTACCAAGGCGGCCAAGGAGATTGGCGATCAGCTCGGTTGAGGCCTAATTTCGTTGGCCTCAGCCGACGGCTCGCGATGTCCGGTGCGGTATCTCCGGTCGCAGGAAAACGTCGTTGAGCGTCACGGTACGCAGCCTGCGTGCTCGGATGATGTCTACCAGCTGCCCGTAAACATGGGTGATCGGTGGGTGGTTGAGGTGGCCGATCACGATGTTCTGCGGGGTGAAGGACTGGTACGCCATCTTGACGATATGGTTTTCGGAAACCGGTGCAGAATCTCGCAGGTCGCCGGTCCACAGCGTGGGAACCTGGTAGCCCAGATCAGCGGCCACCGCGTTGACCACGGCATTGTGGTGGCCATATGGCGGCCGGAAGTACGGCGCGGCATCCACACCATAGGTATTCCGCAGGAACACGTCAGTACTTCTTAGTTCATCGGCGACTCGGCTCGGCGACAGACTCGTCAAGTCCGGATGCGTCCATGTGTGGTTGGCGAGCTGAATCTGCCCAGATTCGACTAGCGGTCGAAGCAAGGCGGAATTCTCCGTCCAGGAGCGATAGGCGCCGGTGACGAAATAGGTGAGTCGCACGCCGGCGTCCTTGGCGAATTGTGTGTAAAGTCGCACCACATCGGTGTTGGCGCCGTCATCGACCGTCCATGCCAAGAGATCGCCGTTGCCAGGAAGCTTGTTTAGTACCGCGCCGCCCGGCAGCACGACACGCGATCCCGTGCCCGGCGGCGGCGCCAATCGCGGCAGCGCTGGAGTCACCGGGTTGGGTGCCGATCCGAGAACATCGGCACGCGCCACCGTGTTCTCGGCTCCGTCGGCGGAGTACCACGAGATACCTGTGACCGCCACCGTTGCGGCCACCGCGACCAGGAACCGCCGCCGGTCCAGTTCGCCCACGTGTGCACTCCTAAATACGCGGCGCCAATTAGCGCAGCCCAGAACGAAATTGAGCCAAATACCTGACAGGCTAAGTCCACTGCCAGCGCAATTCCTTGGATATCTGTCGAGTGTCGCCGGCGGATATGAACTTGTGACTTTCCGCTGCGGTTAGTCAGCTCGCAGCCGGGCCACCTCATGCCGCCAGGCCGCCGCGGCGGTGAAAGCGGGCCCCAGGTCCGGCAGGTCATCCCAATCGGCGTCGTCGATGTCGTGCAGGACCCCGCCGGCCGAGCGCACCCGCAACGACATCCGGGCCAGCGCGTCCAGACTGATCGCCTGCAGCACCGCTTGTGGCACGGTGGCGGCGGCGCTGGTGATTCCGTGTCCGCGGCAGATCACCACCGGCCGACCGCGCATGGCCGCCACCATTTCCTTGCCCAGCGCTGAGTTCCGGATCAGCGCAGCGCGCTCATAGACGGGCACGCCGTCGCGCGCGAGCCAGGCGCCGGGAATGTCGTAAGCCCCGTAGATCGGCCGGATCGAGATGCCGGCAAGATCGGCGGCCACGACGGCCGGCGGATGCAGGTGCGCGACGGCCCGCTGCCGCGGATCGGCAAGCATGGTTTCGATGTGGATGGGCAGTTCATTGGGGACGCGGTAGCCGTCGAGTTCGCCGTCGGCGCCTGCGCTGCCGTCGAACCCGATGAGCCGGATGTCGGATGCCCGGGTGAACGCCACCCCGGCGTCGGTGTCGCTTCGGCAGCGGATGAGCAAGTGGTCGTCGTCGATCCGCAGGCTCAGGTGACCGAGGATGCCATCAACCAGGCGGCGGGCCGCGGCAACCCGGCAGCCTTGGGCCACCAACGCGCGTTGCCGATCCAGCTGGTCGGTCATCGTCGTCCCGTTTTCGGTGTGCCGACACCGAATCCGCCGTCTGGGTGGATGGTTTCGCCGGTGATCCCGCGGGATCGGTCGGAGGCCAAGAACACATAACTCCACGCATGGTCTTGGCCATCGAGTGCAATGTTCAGCGGCGTGCGCGCGGCCATATCGTGTGCCCTGTTGGGGGTGTCGTTGAGGCGGACGCTGTCCAGCCCCAGGCTGGCAAGACCGCGCAGGTCGGTGTTGAGCGTGCCGCCCGGCGCCACCCCGTTGACGCGGATCTCGGGCGCCAGCTCGTGCGCCAAGGCCGCCACCAGCCCGCGTACGGCGAACTTCGACGACACGTACAACACACCGCCGCGTCCGGGATAAAACGACGATGCGGATTCGGTCAGGATGATCGAGGATCCGGTTCCGGCCCGCAATGCCGGCACCGCGGCTTTGACCGACTGCAGATGGCTCAGCACGTTGGTGCGAAACATCTCGTCGAACGCGGCGCAAAGGCCGTCGGCGTCGAGATCGGCAATTCCCTTGTAGAAGTCGAAGACTCCGACACAGTTGACCAGTATGTCGAGCCCGCCGAAAGCATCCACGGCGACGGCGACCGCGCGGTGGTTGGCTTCACTGGTCACGGCGTCGCCATCGGCCACCCGAAGCTCGGGAAGCTGCTCACGCAACAGGGCGCACTTCTCGCGATCATGTTCCAGCACGGTAATTCTCGCGCCCTCGGCGCGAAATGCATCGACGACGGCCCGGCCGATGCCGGATCCGGCACCCACGATCAGGGCGCGCTTGCCGTGCAACCATTCCGTCACGGTGCGGGTTCCTCCGGGTTTGCTTCGGGGTCGGGCAGCAGCGGGGCGTAGGAGTTGCCGACCATCGCCGCCAGCGTACGGGTGTTCTGCCACGTCAGAGCCTCCACCTCTAGCGCGTCCAGACTGATCCACTGCCCGGTTCTGGGCGCGCTGATCAGCAGCCTTGATCCATTGCGGGTATCCACCCGGCGCACCACGACCTCGGTGAATTCGTTTGCGACCGTGAGGGGTTCGCCCACCGCACCTTGTAGTAACTGCTCGATACTCACAAAAACACCGCCAGGTTTTGCATCCGCAGCACCGATTCGTCGGTAATGATATTGCGGCGGGCCAGTTTCAGTGTTTTTGGCGGACGGTTGCACCAGCGCAGCAGGTCTTCGCGGCCGCAGGACACCAGTGCGCTCTCGTTGACGTCTCCTCGGCTGCGGAACAGCAGCTCGGCCGACTCGACGAACAGATGTGTCTCATCGTCGCACTCAAAGGTGCGCACGTTGGTGATGAAGTGGCGCAGTCGCGATGGTGGGTCCTCGGCCCACACGTGCTCGGTGCCCATCCGCGCGACCCGCTGGCTCAGCGAGTACTTGTCCTCGTCGAAGTGGGCCATCCCCGGCGAGGTGTCGAACCCGGCGCCACGTGCGGTGGTGACGCGGACCGGCATCACATAGCGGATGTCGTCGGTCATCGTGTCGAGCCACGTCTCGTACTGCTGGGCGTCGAGCAGGTAAGCCTCGTCCACCAGGAACTGATGCGCCTGAAGGTGCCGGGAATCGTTGAACGGCAATGCCTTTCTTGCTGAGGCCGCGGTCATGCCGTGACCGCCGTGCCTGTGGCGGGAGCCGCGGCCGTCACGGCAGGCCGGGGCATCTGAAGGTAGTCGACCCACAACTTGAGCAACTCGCGCTGGTTGTTCTCGTTATAGCCGACCTGTGCGCGTCCCGGCCCGTGAAAAGATTCGGCACTCAGCGCCTCGACGACCGGACGGTCGTCGGGCAGCAGGCCCATCCGGCTGTTCAGCAGCAGTCGTCGCGCCATCGAACCGCCGGCGGTGGTAGTCAGCGACACCCAGTTCTCCACGTCGTCTTGTTCGAACATGCCGGTCGAACCGAAGCACATCAAATATGCCTTGTAGGAGTCTTGTTTGTACTGCGCGGGAGCGGCGGAGTCCACCGCGAACCACGAGCACACCTCGGTTTCATTTTCACTGATCGGCTGCCAGAGCCGGATGGAGATGAAGGGCAGCACGTCATCGTTGTGACCGTTGCGGTCGTGCACCTTTTCGTGTACTCGGGGCCAGTTGTGCACGAAACTCAGGTTCGGAAAGCAGGTCGCCGCGGAGATCATGAATCCGTCCTCGCCGACCATCTGCTGTTGCCGCGGCGTCCAGAGCTTTTTGATCCGGCCGATCATGTCGTCGGGATAGCCGACGTAGCGCATCCGCTCCTCGAAGCCGCCCGGTGGAAGTTTGTAGGTGGTTCCACCGCCGCGGTGCGCCCAGTAGGTGGCGCCGTCCTTGCGCTTCTGGGCCTTCGGCTCGCGGAACAGGCCGATCTCGACGATGGAGGCATGTGTGTGCGGCGTGTGGTACATGTCGCCGGCGAAGTTCTCCGCACCGATCTTCCAGTTGGCCTTGATCCGCCACCGTTGTGGCCCGCGCAGTTCGAGGCCGCCGGTGCTCTGTTTGGTGTAGAAGTCCAGATAGAACTTGAAGTCGCCGAGGAAGTCCCGTAGCGGCTCGGCGCCTGGATCCATGCTGATGAACAGCAGACCGTTGTAGCTGGACAACTTCGGCGCCGGCAGCAGGGTCTGGTTTTTGGCAAACCCCTCGTCGCCTCCGTAGGCATCGCGGTGGAACGGCAAGCCGGTGAGCCGGCCGTCGTTGCGGTAGGTCCAGCCGTGGTACGGGCAGCGAAAGTTGGAGGCGTTACCCATCTCGGCGCGACAAACCTGCATTCCGCGATGCAGGCACATGTTGAACATCGCCCGGACGTCGCCTGCCGAATCGCGGGTGATGATGAAGGAGTCGTCGAGAACCCGGCGCACCACGTAGTCGCCCTCCTGCGGGATCTCTGACTCGTGGGCCACGAACATCCACGCCCGGCTGAACAGCCGTTCCTTCTCCAGCGCGAACAGCTCCTTGTCGTTGTAGATGTGGGCGGGGATCATCCCCCGGCGGACGTTGTCGAAGATCGCGACTAATTCGCTGCGATGACCTGCCACTGAAGACCCCACAATCTCAGACCTGGTTGTCTGCTCTACAGAAACATCCTCCGCTCAGTAGAATCTCGCAGACGGCTCTGGTGGTCAATCAAGGGCGTTCAGCGCCGTCAACGCGCCGGTCAGGATCTTGAGAGGATCCTTTGAGCTAATTCACAGCGATCCCACAATTAACGACCCAGCGGGCGCCGCTACGGTGGTCACGTTGTCTCCACTCGATACGTGAGTGTCGATACGTGAGTGCGAATTAACCGGGTGTTAATCGCCGATCTTGCGTCTCATCACGTCGTATGGCTCTGAATGCGAGGAAGGACGGGTAGCCATGGTTGGTCGGTCATCGGATGGCCGATTGCAGAAACTCGGACCGCAAGTGTTGTCCGCAATCGGGCGTCAAGAGTGGCTGGATCGGCCGAGTTATCGGTTGGAACACCTGCTCAGCTTCGCCTACAACGGGCTCGGCCGGGCGCGCAACACCGTCACCAACGCGCTGAACGGTGTCTGGCTCGGGCACCCGGTTCATCCGCCGCTGGCGTCGCTGACGAG
>DASXMA010000062.1:0-6412 GCA_036495965.1 Mycobacterium sp. | reverse complement strand
CTTCTCTGCCTCGGCGGCCATCTCCTCGTAACGCTGCAGGCGCGCCTTGCCTTTGGCTTGACGGGCCTTGGCCCCGGACCGGACCCACGCCAGTTCCTCGGTCAACCGCTTTTGCAGCTTGGCGTCCTTGCGTCCCTGCACCGCCAGCCGCTCGGCCTTTTTCTCCAGGTAGGTCGAGTAGTTGCCTTCGTACGGATACGCGCGCCCGCGGTCGAGTTCCAGAATCCATTCGGCGACGTTGTCCAGGAAGTAGCGGTCGTGGGTGACAGCCAAGATCGCACCCGGGTAGGCGGCCAGGTGCTGTTCGAGCCACTGCACGCTTTCGGCGTCCAGGTGGTTGGTGGGTTCGTCGAGCAGCAGCAGGTCGGGTTTGGACAGCAGCAGCTTGCACAGCGCCACCCGGCGTCGCTCACCGCCGGACAAATCCGTCACCGGTTCGTCTGGTGGTGGGCAGCGCAGCGCGTCCATGGCCTGCTCCAGCTGTGAGTCGAGGTCCCACGCGTCGGCGTGGTCCAGGTCCTCTTGCAGCCGACCCATTTCTTCCATCAACTCGTCGGAGTAGTCGGTGGCCATCAATTCGGCGACCTGGTTGAAGCGGTCGAGCTTGACCTTGATGTCACCCAGGCCCTCTTCCACGTTGCCGCGAACTGTCTTCTGCTCGTTCAGCGGCGGCTCCTGTAGCAGGATGCCGACCGTGGCATCGTTGGCCAGGAAGGCGTCGCCGTTGTTCGGCTTGTCCAGACCGGCCATGATCCGCAAGACGCTCGACTTACCGGCCCCATTGGGGCCGACGACGCCGATCTTGGCGCCTGGGAAGAAGCTCAACGTGACGTCGTCCAGGATCACCTTGTCGCCGTGCGCCTTGCGGACCTTCTTCATCGTGTAGATGAACTCAGCCATGCCGCGGATTCGCCTTTCTGGTCTTGCAGAATTACCTCGCGGACCATCCTAGGCATCGCCCAGCAGCTCCAACCGGGCGCCTAACCGCCAGCTAAGCCGACAGGGGTAGCGGGCCGGGGCCGTCGGCATCGCCAGACGGGGCCTGCTCGTCGTTGGCGGATGGGTCCTCGTCGGCAGCTCCGCTGACGGCCGCCGCGGCGCGTTGGTCCGCGTCGGGGCCGGTGTAGCCGGGCTTCTCGATGCGCACGATCGCGCGCGACAGGTCCGGGCCTACCGAGGTCGCCCGCATCTCCAGTGACGAACGTCGATTGCCGTCCCGGTCCTCGTACTCGCTGGTGTAGACGTGACCCACCACGATCACCGGTGCGCCCTTGCCCAACGCGGCCCCTACGCCGGTGACCAGCTTTCCCCAGCAGTTGACGGTGATGAACAGTGAGTTTCCCGGCTCCCAGCCGCCATCGCCGGTACGGCGGCGCGAATTGCTGGCCACCCGGAATTTGATGACCTCCTGATCACCGACTTTGCGGCGCTGAGGGTCGTTGACGATGTGACCGACGACGGTAAGCGGGGTTTCGAACATTGGCTCAATTCCTTTCCAAGGTTGCGCTCGTGCTGGTGCTCATTCAGCTCGACATCGCCGACACATCGCCCCGCTGTCGGTCGTATTGGGGCAAGCCTGTGGAGAAATTCGCGACTGTGGAAAGGTGCGCCGATAGCCGCTGGTCTAGCGCGGTTCCGGCGTTTCGCGCCGCGCCAGTTCGGCCAGCATCGCGTTGTAGGCGGTCAGCTCGGCGTCGTTGTTGCGTTCGGCCGCCCGGTCCAACCGGCGGGCCGTGCGCGCATCGCTGCGCGCCCACTGCACAAGCAGCGCGATCATGACGATCACCAGGGGCAGTTCCCCTGCCGCCCAGGCGATTCCGCCGCCCAATCGCTGGTCACCCAGCAAATCGGTGTGCCAGGGAAGACCCAGTGAGCGGTAGTAGGCGGCCCCCAGCACGGTTCGGGTGCCCATCAGCTCCACGCCGAAAAACGCGTGGAGCGGCAGCGAGGCGAACACCACAGCCACCTTGGCCAGCGGTGGGATCGGTCGCGGCGTCGGGTCCACCCAGATCACGACCCAGTAGAAGAGGTAGCCGCTGATGAGAAAGTGCAGGTTCATCGCCATATGGCCGGCGTGACTGCTTACCGTGGTGTCGAAAAGATTCGAGAAGTACAACCCGTAGAACCCCGCGACGAACAGCACCGTGGCGACCACCGGGTTGGTCAGCAGCCGCGACAATCGGCTGTGCAATGCGGCCAAAATCCATTCCCGCATACCCGGCGGATCGTCCCGACCGGCGGCGGGCAGCGCCCGTAGCGCCAGACTGACCGGAGCGCCCAGCACCAGCAAAATCGGGACCAGCATCGACAGGCCCATGTGGGCGACCATGTGCATGCTGAACATCGCGGGCATGTAGCGGCCCACCCCCGACGACGTCACGAACAGCAACGCCAGGCAGCCGAGCAGCCAGGCCAGAATCCGGCCCGGCGGCCAGCGGTCGCCGCG
Organism: Mycobacterium sp.; assembly: GCA_036495965.1. Taxonomy (GTDB): domain Bacteria; phylum Actinomycetota; class Actinomycetes; order Mycobacteriales; family Mycobacteriaceae; genus Mycobacterium. The sequence goes on along the minus strand of DASXMA010000062.1, from coordinate 3,966 downwards.
GCGGCGCAGCCGTACCACGGCCGCCACATACAGACCGGCGAGGACGATGGCGGCCGTGCCGAAGATCAGGTCGAAGCGCCAGTCGAACAAAATGCGGGCCACGGTTGGCGGTCCCTCGAGGTCGTAGCCGATCTCGGCTTCGGGAATCGAGGGCAACCGGAGCGGCGGTGGCGGCGGTGGGGTACGGCCCAGCCCGACGGCAACACCGAAGGTCAGACCGAAAACGACCGCCTCGGTCAGCGCCAGCCGAATCAAGATACCGCGCGCCTTGGAAACCGTCGGATCACTCGGATCTGCTTGCAGCGCAGCGACTCCGCCGCGTCGCTGGCGCCAGCCGACGACACCCAGCACGCACAGCGCGACGAACTTGGCCACCACAAGCCGCCCGTAACCGGTGGTGAGCAAGTCCGAAGGCGTCACTCGCACCAAGGCGTTGACCAACCCGCTCAGCGCCATCGCCACCCAACACCACAGTGCTATCGCCGAGAAGCGCCGTGCCGCCAGGTCGGTGTGTTCACCGCCGCGCAGCGCGTGGGTCAGCAGAGCCAGCAGGCCACCGGCCCACAGGGTGGCGGCGACGAGGTGGATCAGCAGGCTGTTGGTGGCCAGGTCGTGTGAACCGCCGGCCGACGAGTGGCCGGTCAGCCCGAGCGGAACCAGCGTCATCAACGACCCGGCGAGCAGCAGTGGCGTCCAGGACCAGCGCAGCACCGACAGACTGGCCAGCATCACCGTTGCGGCTAACATCGCGGTCCAGCGCCACGCGGACGCGGTGTAGATCAGGTCGGCCAACCTCCAGATCGTCACCGGGTTGAGGTGGTCGACCAGCGGGTGTCCCGACACATCGGAAATGGTCAGCGGGACCAGCAGGGCCGCACACACCGCCCACACCCCCGACGCCACGGTCGCCAGCCGAAGCGCACGATAGCCACCGGCGTCCAGCACGCCGCTGCTCTGCGGGGGCACCAAAAACGCCGCGAAAAGGAACGATCCGACGGCCAGCGCCGCCGCCACTTCACCGGCCGCCCGGACAAACGGCAGCCCCACCGTGGTTGCCGGGCCCGGATCAGGCAAACCGGTGATGTTCATCGCGTCCGCCAGCGACAGTGCGCCGATTCCGGCCGCCGTGCATCCTGCCAGCACCGCGACGCCGGCGAGCAGCGGCCACACCAGCGCGGGGGGCTTGCCGGCGGACTTGCCGGCAGGCCGGGCAACCGTCATGTACCCAGGGTATGGGCGGGCGCCAGGAAAGCCCCTGTCGGGCCGCCGGGTTTGGTTAAGCGGTGCGTTCCTGACGCGCCTTGAACTCGCGGGCGGCGAACTGATTGCGCGCGATCTGCTCGACATAATCGAAATCTCGCAGAATGTCTCGCAATTCCCGCCGGAAAGCGATCCGCCGTTCGGCGAGGTCTGGAGCGGGTGCGATCAGATCCTGATCGGCAACGACCTGGCGCGCGGTGGCGAACAGCAGCGTCGACACCGATTCACTGCTGCGGACCCGTGCCTGTGCCACGTACTGCCGCCCGACGCCCAGCGCCAACTGCGTCAGTTCCTTTCTGCCGATATCGGCCGGCGCATCGCGTAACACGTCGGCGACAATCTCATACGCTTCGAAGAACACCCGCAACATCGCATCCGACATCAACGGACGCTTGGCGAACAGCATCGCGTCGATCTGGTCGCCGCCGGCGGCAACGTGGGCTTCCCAATCATCATGCCACGCCATCTCTTCGGCGATGTTGTCGCGAAACGCCGCTGAGTCGGCGAAGTAGAAATCGAATTTCAGCAGATCGCGCAACCGCATCGCCTGGGTCCAGAAAGCCTCCATGCGGCCGGCTTGAGCGCCATTGACGTGCCTGGCGTGCGCCAACGCGAGTTCGACGATCGAGGTCTCCAGGAAGGCGTGTATCACCGAGTTCCGGTAGAACGCTGCGGCGTGTTCCTCCCCGGGTGCGATGCGCCACACCGGTTCCCGGCCGCTATCAACCCGAGTGATCGGGTGACCATTGGATAAGGTGTCTACCGCTGCACGCACCCCTTCGCGCGAGCGCAGCCGCAATGCACTCGTCGACATCGGGGTTTGCTTGCGCTCGAGATAGTCCAGTGAGTCCTGCAAGGTGTGGTGTAGCTGATCCAGCGTCAACGCCGCGCCGCGAGTGGTCAGCAGCAATGCACACACCAAACCCGTTGCCGTCACCGGCGTCGCCTGCAAGATCCGCCACGCGACTTCGAACGACATCTTCTGCAGTGCAAGCCGTTTCGCATCCGGATCCTGGGCCAGCGGACCGTGCGGCGGGCCGAGGTGCTGGCGCATCGAGACCGCTTCGGGAAAGCGCACGTAGATCTTGCCGTAGTTACGTTCGCCCTGCGCCCTGATGAAGTTGTACAGCCACAGAATGCCCTCGGATGTCTTTTCGCCACCGCGAGCGTAGGCGGCGTACTCGGCGGTCTCGTGTAGCTGATCGAAGCTGATCGACACCGGCTGCAGCAGGATGTCTTCGCTGCGGCCGTCCAGGTAGGCGTCGGCCACATAGGCCATCAGACCGAGCTTGGGCGCCAACATCTTTCCGGTGCGTGACCTGGTTCCTTCGATGGACCAGCTCAGGTTGAATCGCTTCTCGACGATATAGCCGACGTATTCGCGCAGGACGTACTTGTAGAGCTGGTTAGCGCCGATGTTGCGTCGGATGAAGATGACGCCGGACCGGCGCAACAGCGGCCCCATCAACCCGAACGACAAGTTGATACCGGCGAACACATGCACCGGCGGCAGCCGGTTCTCCTGCATCGCCACCGGCACCACCGCACCGTCGATGTAGGACCGGTGCGAGAAGAGCAGCACCGCCGGATGTGCCTCCAGCCCCGCGCGCATTGCCGCGACCTGATACTCGTCGTAGTCGAGCTCTGGATCGAATCCGCGGCTCAGCAACCTGCCGAGGACACCAACAAGGTCGACGGACACCCTGCTCCATCCGGTGGCGAGTTCGTCGAGCATCGTCCCCGCCTCTTCGACGGTCGCGCCCGGGATCTTTTCCAGGCCGGCGCGAAACCGCGTGGACGCCAAGATCTCTGGCTTCACCAGCCGCGGAGACTTGTACTGTGGTCCGAGGATCCGGTACTCGGCGCGTTCCATCGCCAAGATAGCGCGGCGAGTTACGAACTGGGCGAAGTCGCGCTTGCCCTCGCCGACCGTGGTGTCGCGCCACTGCTGACGGAGTTCGGACACTTTCGCGGGCTCACCGGCCACCACCCGCGCACGGTGAGGAGCGTCGCGCAGGATGTGTCGTTGCTGACGTTCGTTGGGGTGGTAGGGATCCCGGCCAGGGAGTAGCCCGGCCACCTTGGCGATTCTGCCGCGATCCGCAGGCGGCAGCCAGAACACCCGCACCGGTACGACCAACCGGTCGTCTCCGGATTCGGGGCCTGAGTCGAGCTGCTCAACAAGCGCGGTCAGCGCCGTCGGCGGCGCATCACGCGGGGGCAACTTCAAAACGTCGAACCTGGCGTCCGGATGCCGGGCACGCTGCTTGCCCAGCCAATCCATGACCAGCTCCCTTTCGACGCCGGTTTTCATGGACGCCAATACCAGCGAGTCTTGCGCGGCCAGGACCGCGCCGGTGTCTGTGGCTGGTTGGGTCACGGCCGCCCTCTGGGACGAGAAGGCTGTTGTACCTCACCGTCTTTGAGAGCGACCTTGGACGCATCCGGATCCGCCTTGGCCGGCTTTGCCCTCGTCGCGGTCTTCTTCGCCGCAGTTTTCTTCACTGGGGCCTTGCTTGGGGCGGCTTTGGCAGCCGGCTTAGCCCGGGCTTTCTTCGCCGCCTTTTTCTCGGCGTACAGATCCACCTCGGGCAGCTCGTCGACGGGCCAGTTGGCCAGGGTGTCCAGATAGAGCTGGCGCACCTCGGCGATGTGCTCCGGCAACGTCTCGAGTGTCCAGTCGTCCACCGGAATCGGCGGGAACAC
>DASXMA010000061.1:0-2161 GCA_036495965.1 Mycobacterium sp. | reverse complement strand
AGCCGCAACATGGCATGCCGCTCCAGCAGGGCCTGCAACACCACCACCACGTCGGCCTGGGTGACTCCGGCCGGGGCCGACAGCACGACAGTCTGGTTGAACTCATCGATAGGGCTGGCAGGGCCATCCAAGGCCTCCAGCCAGCGGATGATCGGGGTCGCGATCACCGGCCCGATGCCCTCGTCGACGACATCGTCGGACCCGTCGGCCACTGCGGCCACCCGGGCCAGCCGGGCCACGGTCTGTTCGACGAAGATGTCGCGCGGCCGACAGATCAGACCGGCCGCGCGGGCCCGGGCCACGACCTGCATCGACAGGATGCTGTCCCCGCCCAGGTCGAAGAACGACTCATCGACGCCGACCTGCTCGAGCCCCAGGACTTGGGCATAGATGCCGGCCAACACCTCCTCCACGGCGCTGGCCGGGGCGCGATACGGACCTGCGGTGTATTCCGGTGTGGGTAGGGCGCGGGTGTCGAGTTTCCCGTTGGGGGTCATCGGTAATGCCTCGATGACCACCACCGCGGCCGGCACCATATAGGCGGGTAGCCGCTCGGCCAGCGCGGTCCGCGCCTCGACCGGGTCTGCGGTGCCGGTGATGTAACCTACCAGGCGTTTGTCGCCGGGACGGTCTTCGCGGGCGATCACCACCGCCTGCTCCACCCCGGCCAGCCCGGTCAGGGCCGTCTGGATCTCGCCCGGTTCGATGCGATAGCCGCGGATTTTGACCTGCTCATCGGCACGGCCCAGATATTGCAGTTGCCCATCGGCACCCCAGCGCACCAGATCCCCAGTGCGATACATCCGTTGTCCCGGCGCCCCCGGGCCCCCGCAGGGACAGGCCACGAACCGCGACCCGGTCAACCCGGCCCGGCGCACATACCCAACGCCCACCCCGCGGCCGGCCAGATACAATTCGCCGACCACCCCGGCGGGCACCGGGTTCAGCCAAGCATCCAGCACAAAGAAGGCCGCCCATGTAATCGGCGAGCCGATGGGTGGCGCCCCCGACCCCGCCGCCAGCGGCGCACTCTTAGAGGCCCACATCGTCGTCTCGGTCGGGCCGTAGACGTTGACCATCACCCGCCCCGGCGCCCACCGGTCCACCAGCTCGACCGGGCAGGGCTCAGCACCGATCACCAACGCCGCCGACTCCAACCCCTGCGGCGAGAGCACCCCCACCGCCGAGGGGGTCTGGGTCAACACGGTGACGTGTTCGTTGACCAGCAACGCGTGAAAGTCCTCCGGTGAGCGGGCCACCCAGTCGGGCACCACGACCAGCCGCCCACCAAACAACAACGCACCCCAGATCTCCCACACCGAGAAGTCGAAGGCATAGGAGTGGAACTGCGTCCACACCTGGTCGGGTGCCAACTCCACGCCGATATCCAGTGCGTCGAACATCTGAGTGACGTTGTGGTGGGTGACGGTCACCCCCTTGGGCACACCGGTTGTGCCCGAGGTGTAGACGATGTGCGCCAGATCATCAGGGGCCGGACCCGGTAAGGCGGTATTGGGTTGGGCGTCAATGCGGGGGTCGTTGATGTCGATGACCGCCAGTTCGCACCCGTCCAACCGGGAGCGAAGATCCGCCGTGGTGATCGCGGTGATCGGCCTGGCATCGGCGATCATGAACTCGATCCGTGCCGCCGGCAGCGCCGCATCGATCGGCAGATATGCCGCCCCGGCCTTCAGCACCGCCAAAATCGCCACGATCGCCTCAGCCGAACGCGAAAACAGCAGTGCCACACACTGTCCCGGCCCCGCCCCCTGGCCGGCCAACAGATGCGCCAACCGATTCGCCGCCTCCTCCAACTCGAGGTAGGTCATCGACCGGCCATCGAAGGTCACCGCCACCGCCTCCGGGGCGCGGGCCACCTGCTCGGCGAACGCCGCCGGAATCGACACCGGCATGGCGGGTTTAGTCAACACCGCGCGATTACCGACCTCATCCAACCGCGCATGCTCCGTCTCATCGAGCACGTCGATCGACGAAACCCGCCGCGTCGGGTCAGCCGTCATCGCCAGCAACACCCGCTCCAACCGCCCGATCAGCGCCTCGACGCTGGCCGCGTCGAACACATCGGTGCGAAACTCCACCGTTCCGCCGATCCCGGCGGGCTCACCGGCCTCGGTGAATCGTTCGGCCAGAGAAAATGCCA
>DASXMA010000060.1:0-33876 GCA_036495965.1 Mycobacterium sp. | reverse complement strand
GTCATGTGCAAAGGGTAGGGGCATCGCACACATTGCCGGGGCAATAGATCGAGTGTGCGGTGTTCACGATGGTTCCGGCGTCTAACAACGTAACGCCCTTTGCGCTCAAGCTGGCGTTGATCTCGTCGGCAATCTGTTGTGGCGTCCAACCCCAAGTGAGGTCGTAGCAGACGAAATGCGCCTCCGCGATGAGTAAGTGATCGGCGTTCGGCGGCCAAGTGAGGCCGACGGCGCGCAGTTGAGCGAGGTATGCGTCATCTTGGGGATTGGCAGTCGCAATCGCAGCACTGCTAACCAGGGCAGCGCCAGCCATCACGTGGATTGTAAGCAGTGCCAGCCAACGAGGTGAGGACATTTGATGCGCTTCCGTTCTTCTTGGCGTTGAGGTCGTTCTGCTCGGACATTATTTTCTTCCGTACTCTGCAACTGCCGCGAATCAACCTACAGAAGGCCAGCCGACGAGGGCAGAGTGTTTTTCGAAGGTCCCAGCAACACAACACTGGCCAAGGCGTTGGCGGCTGGAGACATGCTATGCGGCGGTTCCTGCCTGCGGTCCGCATATGGTCCGCAGTTGGTCATCGTTGGCCGGTTTTGGCGAAGGTGGGTCCGTGCTGGTCACGCCCACATTCCCAACGCTGACCAACACGGGCCAATGCCGTGCAACGCCTAATCAGTAGTCGTCGTACAGCTTTGGCGAAATCGAATATTCCGTGCGCCAGGAGATCCACAGAGCCACCACCGCGACTGACCAAGCCCGAATCAACGCGTGAACTTTCCAGCGCGGTCCGACGTCGTTCAGGACGTAGGAGGCAGTAGCGATGCGCAACTCAGACCTCGCGTGGGTGGCACTGGCCGGTGGCGTGGCAGCTTACGACCTGATCGCCACCGATGACGAGCAGCTGACCAACGCGGCCCGCCGGTACTTTAAGTCTCAGCCGATTGCCACCGTGTCGATGATCCTGATGACAGGCCTGCATCTAATCGGCGGCATACCATCGTGGTGCGACCCGATTACCCTGACGTTCGCCGCGTATCGGCGGCTGCTGCGGCAATTCGGGCTTCGTCAAAAAGCGGAACAGCAGGATAGCTTGGTGGCTGCGACGCGCAAGTTTGCTGCGTGAAGAGTGGTAGCTACACCGTCCTCTCGGACTCGGAGTCGTTCGGCACCAGTCCCGACCTGCTCGCCGCTGAGGAAACAGGCGGCTGCTCCTGCAGCGCCGACAACGCCAGCGACGCATCCTCGGACGTGGCTGCGACCAGCACGGCCTGCTGCCTAGCAGCAATCAGCTCGGCTGCGAAGCCGCCGAGCTGAGTCGCTGGCTCCCATCTACGTCGTTGTCCCAAGGCGCTGGCGACCGGGGACATGCTGTGTGGCGAGGGCTGACGGGTGGGCAGTGGCGCAGTTTCAGCTCAATGCGGACCCATCATCCCAGGCCCCATCATGCCTCGCATCATCGGCGGCATCCCATCGCGCACGAAGCCTGTCACCTCCTGGGCGTGTGCGCGGATCGCTTGCGTAAGCGCCGGATCGTCGGCGGTTTCTTCGGCCATTACCCCGGTTGGGGTAAGGGTCAACTGGCGGCGATAACCGCTCGCATGTCTGAATAGTGTTGGCAGGCTTCCGCTCATGCACATGACCTCGGAGCCGTGGTCAACATGGGAGTACATGCTTGAGACGTGTGCGTGCAGTTTCGCTGTGAGATCGGCATCATCTGACTGGGTGGTGGTGCGCACGCCGCCGGGGATCTCTTCGACCGTGCGTGTGATCTCGGTGTGTCGGTTGAACATGTCCATGTAGAGGCTCATGTCCGCCGGGCTGGCACCCATCATGCCGCCACCGTCGGTCAATCGGATGCCTAGTAGCGGTGGACCAAGGATTCCGCGAAGCGCATACCCGATACCCATAACCGCGCTAGCACCGAGCGCAGCGAGCACTGCCCGCCGACTGAATCTAGTCATGAAACGACCTCCTCGGCGGCGTTGATCATGTGGGTCCGTGGTGATTGAGCTTCGCGCACTGCTTATTTGTTCGGGCCTCGGCGCTATGGCCGAGGGGCGTTCGAGGGAGTGGTTGTGGGCGACTGCGGAGCTGGCCCCATCATCCCGCCAGGCATCATCCCGCCGGGCCTCATCTCGCCTGGTTTCATCTGCTCGCCTGGTTTCATGTGGGCACAGCAGGCCATCGGTGCTGGCCCCTTATGGTCATGCCCCGGACCACTCAAACTCCAACTGAGGAAAAACCCCGAGAAGAAAACCGCCGCGACGATAAACAAGCCTCCGGCGACGATGCCCACCCACGACAATGCCTGATTCAGGCGGCTCGGCTGGGGTCGAGAGTTCTTGGGTTGTTCGGTCGCAATCCCGGTCTCATCTGCGGGTAGGGGAACGTCGGTCGGACTCGTCATGGGTTAAGAGCCTCCTGTCCTGGTTGGGTTGATCCGCCGCCATGCTACCCCACCCTGGGTGGGGTGGGATAAAGTGGAGATTGCTGCAGGTCAATCGGCTGCGTTGCCCACAACGAAAGCGCAAGGAGACGGAGATGGCACAGGAACTCACGGCGAAACAGCGTGCGGCGCTCAACCGGCTCAAGACGGTGCGGGGCCATCTCGATGGGATCATTCGGATGCTCGACACCGACGCGTACTGCGTGGATGTCATGAAGCAGATTTCTGCGGCGCAGTCGGCGCTGGAGCGCACGAACAGGGTGATGCTGCACAACCACCTAGAGACCTGCTTCTCGCAGGCCGTCCTGGGTGGGAAGGGAGCAACAGTCATCGAAGAACTCGTCGACGCCCTCAAGTTCAGTCCCGCCCTGACTGGACCGGACGCTTGCTTGAACGGCACAACCGCCGACGAGGCCGTGGAAGCTGGCACATCATGAGCGGCGGACGCCGACCGCCTGGACCGTCCGCAGTTGGTCATCGTTGGCCCGTTTTGGCCAGGCTAGGCTAGGTTTGTGCTGGTCAGGCCCACACTGCCGACCCTGACCAACGTCGATCAATACCGTGAAACGCCCGGCGAGTAGTTGTCCTACAACTTTGGCGAAATCGAATACTCCGTGCGCCAAGAGATCCACACGACAGTCGGGGGTCGGATGTCAACGCTGCCGCCCGCAATCGTCACGCGCATCGTCGCCGAGCGCGAGGCCGGTCATCGCTGCGAGCCATCGCAGCCTGGTGACCGACCCCAGATCACCGGCGGCGGTGGTCACGGAGCGTGGTGGACGGGTCCGTGGGGTTGGACGCAATGCTCGGCGGGGTGGTCCTGACCGGTGTGATCGACTTGCAGTGTGGTGTGGTCGACGTTGTAGTCGTCGTGGAGCACTGTTTCGATCCGGCTGCGCACCGCATGGCAGTCGGTGCCCGATGGAACCAGGATGTGCGCCGATAGGGATGGCTGCCCTAAGGTGATCTGCCAGACATGTAGATCGTGGACCTCGACCACGTCGAGGATCGCTGCCAGCCGAGGTCCGATGATGGTGGGGTCGGCGTTGGCGGGGGCGGCTTCGAGGAAGATGCGTCCCGAATCTCGCACTAGACCCCACCCGGCCCGCGCCATCAACGTGGCTACCACCAGCGCGGCGATCGCGTCGGCGCGGGCGAAACCGGTCAGCCAGACCACGGCACCGGCGATCGCGGTGCCGATGAACGCGTACAAGTCGTTGAGGATGTGCTGGAACGCGCCTTCGACGTTCAAGCTGGTTCGGTTCGCGCGGTTGATACTCCAGGCGGCGGCGATGTTGATTACGATGCCAGCCAGTGCCGTGAACAGCACCAGCGGGCCGGATACTTCCGGCGGGTGGATCAGGCGGCGAACTGACTCATAAACGAACCACACCGCCAGCAGCAGCAGGGTGATCCCGTTGGCTTGCGCCGACAGAATCTCCACACGTTTGAAGCCGTAGGTATACGACCCTCGGGCGGGGCGGGCCGCGACTCGAATCGCAACCAACGCCAAGACGAGCGAGGCCGCATCGGTGAGCATGTGACCGGCATCAGAGATCAACGCCAACGACTGCGCGATCACACCCATGACCACTTCGACCACCATGAAACCGGCGATCAAGCCCAGCGCGATTACCAACCACCGGCGGTCGGCATCGGCTGACACGCCGTGCGCGTGACTGTGGCCGTCCCCGCGATCGTCGCCGCCGGAGGGGCCGGGCGTGGTCACCGTCGTTTCGCTCACGCCCGGCTTTACCGGTTTTCCTTCCATCCCTCCACCCCTCCCGGTCCGGGTATCGCGGGGCCGCCCATCCTTCGATACGTGTCATGCCAGCATGCGCATTTCTGCATGTCAATCCTCGCGCAGCGCGGTCACCGTGCTGCGCGGCAGGTCGGCGGCTGCGTGGGCCGAAATGTTCGCCCGATATTCACCATGGGTGTGAGGCAAGTACTGTCTAAAGACGAATGCTCCAAGTCCAGCCACGAAGGGCGCTGAGCCGCTTCTGGCGTTCAATGGAGAGCTTGCCTGCCGCTTTAATAACCACGCTGCGAACTGACCCACGTTCCCAATCTGTAGCCATCTTCGTCGACATAGCTTTGCGGTGGGCTGGCGTGTCCGTTCTTGTTGACGTACTTCCCGATCAGGCACGCCGACAGCAAGACCCCCGCGCCTACCACAATGATGCGCGGTGGTTCTGGCGTTGAATGTCACGCAAAAGGGATCTGGAACGGTTTCTTTTTGCCTTCAACAGTCAACCAGGTGTTCTCCCGGTAAAGCTTGGTGTTCCCATCGCCCTGGTCGACCTCCAGCTTGCCGTCCTTCCTCTCGTCGTAGTGCGCGTCTTCATGGTCGAACTTCTCCACCTTGTTGCCCGCCAACGTGACCTTTACTGCCATGACTTTCTTTCCTTTCTGTTTCGACCGTACGTTCGAACGATCCGCCTCCAGCTTGCCGGGCCCAGCCGACGGAGCGCGGTGGGACACGCCGGGCGGTCAATGCCGACCTAGACCGGTTGGATGCGGTATAAGCCAGCGGACTGGCATTCCGGCTTACATGGGGGTTTAGGCTTCAGTGATGGGTGCTGACGATGGCCACGGGCGCTGTGTCCACTGGACACATCTAGATCCATTTTCCCTGGTCACTGATGGTACTTTCACAGCACTCTCGGACACGCTAAACCTGTTTGACCTGGTCAAACGGTCAAAGTAGGAGATTATTTAGATGACCTACGACCTCATCATCCGCAATGGCACCATCGTCGACGGCTCGGGAGGAGAGCCGCACGTCGGCGACGTTGCGGTGCGCGACGGCGTCATCGTGACGGTGGGTTCGGTCAACGGCGATACCGCCCTGCGCGAGATCGACGCGACCGGGCTGCTGGTCACCCCGGGCTTCGTCGACCTGCACACTCACTACGACGGCCAGTCCATCTGGTCGGAGCGTCTGACCCCGTCGTCGGCGCACGGGGTGACCACGGTGGTGATGGGCAACTGCGGGGTCGGCTTCGCGCCGTGCCGCCAAGAACACCACGACGTGCTCGTCGACGTGATGGCGGGGGTCGAGGACATTCCCGGCGTCGTCATGACCGACGGCTTGCCGTGGACCTGGGAAACCTTCCCCGAATACCTGGACACCCTGGAAGCGGGCAAGCGCGACATCGATGTGGCCGCTTATCTGCCGCATTCCCCGCTGCGAGTCTACGTGATGGGTAAGCGCGGCGCCGATCGCGAGCCGGCCACGGCCGAAGACCTCGCCGAGATGCGGGCACTGGCCAAGGAGGCGATCGAGGTCGGCGCGCTGGGCTTCGCGTCGTCGCGGTTGACCATCCACAAGACCGAAAGCGGTTTGCCGATCCCGAGCTACGAGGCCGCCCGCGAGGAGATCGAAGAGATCGCCAGGGGGGTCATCGACGGCGGCGGCGGTCTGCTGCAATTCGTGCCCGACATTCCCGCAGGCGGCTACCAGCCCGTGCTGCAGACGGTTTTCGACGTGGCCGAGGACGTCGGGCTGCCGGTCACCTTCACGCTCGTCGTGGCGAACGCCGGCGACCCGACGTGGCCGGACGCGATCACCATGGTCGAGAAGGCCAATGCTGCCGGTGGCGATATCACCGCACAGCTGTTGCCGCGGCCCATTGGGCTGATCATCGGGCTGCAATTGTCCGCCAACCCGTTCGTGCTGTACCCGAGCTACCTCGAGATCGCCCACCTGCCGCTGGCCGAGCGGGTGGCCGAGATGCGCAAGCCCGAGGTCCGCGCCCGCATCCTGGCCGACAAACCCGGCGCCGGGCACCCGATCCTGTACGTGGCCCAGATGTGGGATTGGATCTTCCCGCTGAGTGACAACCCCGATTACGAACCGGACCCGTCGGACAGCATCGGGGCCCGGGCCAGGGCCAAGGGTGTGAAACCGATGGAAGAGGCCTACGACCGGCTGCTCGACGACGACGGCCGCGCCATGCTGTTGGTCGCCACCAGCAACCTGGAGAGCAACTCACTGGACACCGTCGGGCAGTTGCTGCACCGCGACGATGTGGTGCTAGGTCTCGGCGACGGCGGCGCACATTACGGCATGATCTGCGACGCCAGCTACTCGACGTACTTTCTGGCGCACTGGGCACGCGATCGGAAGTCCGGACGGTTCACGGTGCCCGAGGCCGTTCGCGAACTCACTTCCGTGCCGGCCCGCATCGCAGGGCTGGGCGACCGCGGCCGCATCGCAGTCGGATACAAGGCCGACCTCAACGTCATCGATCATGCCGCACTGCGGCTGCACAAGCCGGTGATCACCTACGATCTGCCCGCCGGCGGGCGTCGCCTGAACCAGACCGCCGACGGGTACGTCGCAACGATCGTGTCCGGCGAAGTGATCGCCGAAGACGGCGTTCCCACCGACGCCCGACCCGGCAAGTTGGTCCGCGGCCGCAAGCAGGCCCCTACACCTGCCCGATAACGCCACGAAAGGCGGCTGTCCCGGTTAACTTTGGTTAGTGACGAGCCCGCACTATGCGCGGTTGCCGCCCGAAATCAACTCGGCACTAATTTTCGCCGGTCCAGGAGCGGCGCCACTTCTCGCTGCGGCGAAGGCGTGGGATGGGCTGGCCGAGGACCTCTCGTCATCAGCATCCTCATTTTTTTCGGTGACATCGGATCTGGCCAACGGTGCATGGCAGGGTGCTTCGTCGGCGGCCATGATGGCCGTCGCGACCCAATATGTGAGCTGGCTCAGCGCGGCGGCTGCCCAGGCGGAGGCGGCATCCACCCAGGCCTCGGCCATCGCGGCCGCGTTCGGTACGGCACTTGAGGGCACGGTCCAACCCGCAGTGGTGGCAGCCAACCGTAATCTGGTGCAAGCGTTGGCGTCTCAGAATCACTTAGGGCAGAACGCTCCTGCCATCGCTGACATCGAGGCCGCATACGAGCAGATGTGGGCATCTGACGTGGTGGCGATGTCGGGTTACCATGCCGACGCATCGGCCGCCGTTGCGAATTTGGAGCCCTGGGAGCAGGTCCTGCCGAAACTCGATCTCGGTTCCAACACCGGCCGACCCGCTTTTGGTCTTCCCAGCGGCACGCACGCCGATTCCGACCTCGGTTTCGGCAACAACGTCAGCCAAAGTGTCAGCCCCGGGAATTCCGATCCGGGAGACCCCGGATTTTTGAACTCCGGCCGCTACGTCACGGGCGGCGTGAGCCCCAACCTCAGCTCGGGCATACTCAACTCGGCCGCCGCAACCACGGGCTTCAACCCGGGCGTCACAGGCCCCGGGTTGCTCAACGAACCCTGACCAACGCGCCTATCCTCGAAGCCATGCGCACGAAGAAGAGGGTGGACTTCAAGCGGCTTGCCGCCGCTCTGCCGGACTACCCGTTCGCGTACCTGATCACCGTCGACGGCGACTACCGCGCGCACACCGTGACCGTCGAACCGGAGCTGCGTGATCTGCCTGACGGCCCCGCAGGCCCGGAAGGGCCCGGAGCAATCCTCGATGTCGGGCTCATCGGTGGACGTACCCGGGAAAACCTCGCTCATCGCAGCGACGTCACACTGCTGTGGCCTCCGCCCGAGCCGGGCGGCTACTCGCTGATCGTCGACGGCCGAGCCGAAGCTACCGAATCCGACGCGCAGACCGTTCGGTTGGGTGTGGTGCCCACCCGTGCGCTGCTGCACCGCGACGCGGACCCCGACTCGCCCAACGCGGCCAAAGGCTGCCTGCACGACTGCGTGGTGTTCGCCGAGCCGGCCTGACGCCGTACGGTCGACACGAAAAAGCCCGGCCCCTCCTGGGAGCCGGGCTTTTTCGTACTTGGGACTTAGAAGTCCATACCGCCCATGCCGCCGGTCGGGTCGCCCGCCGGAGCGGCCGCCTTCTCCGGCTTGTCGGCAACGACGGCCTCGGTCGTCAGGAACAGCCCCGCAATGGACGCCGCGTTCTGCAGCGCCGAACGGGTGACCTTCACCGGGTCGGCAACGCCGGCCTTCAGCAGGTCCTCGTAGACATTGGTCTGCGCGTTCAGGCCGTGACCCGCCGGAAGGTTGCGCACCTTCTCGGCCACCACGCCCGGCTCCAGCCCGGAGTTGAAGGCGATCTGCTTAAGCGGAGCCTCTAGCGCCACCTTGACGATATTGGCGCCCGTGGCTTCGTCGCCGGAGAGCTTCAGCTCGTCCAGCGTCGGGGCCGCTTGCAGCAGGGTCACGCCACCACCGGCGACAATGCCCTCTTCGACGGCGGCCTTGGCGTTGCGCACCGCGTCCTCGATGCGGTGCTTGCGCTCCTTGAGCTCCACCTCGGTGGCGGCACCGGCCTTGATCACCGCAACACCGCCGGCCAGCTTGGCCAGCCGCTCCTGCAGCTTCTCCCGGTCGTAGTCGGAGTCGCTGTTCTCGATCTCGGAGCGGATCTGGGCCACCCGCCCGGCGATGGCGTCGGAGTCACCGGCACCCTCGACGATGGTGGTCTCGTCCTTGGTGACGACGACCTTGCGGGCCTTGCCCAGCAGCGAGATGTCGGCGGTCTCGAGAGAGAGGCCGACCTCTTCGCTGACGACCTGACCACCGGTGAGGATGGCCATGTCCTGCAGCATCGCCTTGCGACGGTCACCGAAACCGGGAGCCTTGACGGCCACCGACTTGAAGGTGCCGCGGATCTTGTTGACTACCAGGGTGGACAGCGCCTCGCCCTCGACGTCCTCGGCGATGATCAGCAGCGGCTTGCCGCCCTGAATGACCTTCTCCAGCAGCGGCAGCAGGTCCTTGACGGTCGACACCTTGGAGCTGACCAGCAGGATGTAGGGCTCCTCCAGCACGGCTTCCTGACGCTCGGCGTCGGTGACGAAGTAGCCCGAGATGTAGCCCTTGTCGAACCGCATGCCCTCGGTGAGCTCGAGCTGCAGGCCGAAGGTGTTGGACTCCTCGACGGTGATGACGCCCTCGTTGCCGACCTTGTCCATCGCCTCGGCGATCAGGTCACCGATCGACTGGTCACCCGCTGAAATCGCAGCGGTGGCCGCAATTTGCTCCTTGGTCTCGACCTCCTTGGCGTCCTTGAGCAGGGTCTCGGTGACCTTCTCGACGGCCTTCTCGATACCGCGCTTGAGAGCAAGCGGGTTGGCGCCCGCCGCGACGTTGCGCAGGCCTTCTTTGACCAGCGCCTGGGCCAGCACCGTGGCCGTCGTGGTGCCGTCACCGGCGACGTCGTCGGTCTTCTTGGCGACTTCCTTGACCAGCTCGGCGCCGATCTTCTCGTACGGGTCCTCCAACTCGATCTCCTTGGCGATGGACACACCATCGTTGGTGATCGTGGGGGCACCCCACTTCTTCTCTAGGACGACGTTGCGGCCCTTGGGACCCAACGTCACCTTTACCGCGTCGGCGAGGGCGTTGAGCCCCCGCTCGAGGCCGCGACGGGCCTCTTCGTCGTACGCAATTGTCTTGGCCATTGCGAAGTGATTCCTCCGGATCGGGGATGACTTCGGGTGACCACGGGTGGGCCACCCCATTACTTACGCTGGCCGGGCGCAGTGCCCGCGACGGACGACCACAGCCTTAATGGCTGAGCCTCACCGTCCCGACCTAGCACTCACCGGTCGCGAGTGCCAACGTCATTCTTAGCACTCGCCTATGTCGAGTGCAAGGAGCCCGGCGACGACGCGCACGCCGTTCAGGGCAGATCGAGCAGCTGCTCGTAGAAACCGCCGAAGCGGCGGCCGCGACTGATCAGATGGATTTCCAGGATCCAGTGGCAGATGCGGCCGCTCGGGTCCATGCGCCGCATCGGCGTGTCCGATCCGGGCATGATGTACCACTCGACTCCGGTACCGGCGATCGTCTTGTGCGGGAACTCCCCGACCAGATGACCGGCGATGGAATTGCCGAACTCGAAACCCTCGGCGTGAGTGACCCCAACGACGACGTCGAACAGTTCGGCGCCAGTGACGTCTGGGTGGCGGTCGAAATAGTCGCGACCGGCCTGCCATACCCGTGGAAGCGCATCGCGGAGGGCCTTTTTGTCCGGATCATCGCTCAAGACGAACGTTCGGCCGAAGTCCGCCTCCCATTCCTCGAAGATCGGTCCCAGGTCCAGGAAAACGATGTCGTCGTCAGCGATCACCCGGTCCGGAGGACGCTCCCGAAAAGGTTGCAGGGTGTTCTCACCAGCTCGCACAATCCGCCGATGCCAGTGCCGGGTCACTCCAAACATCTCCGCGGCGAGGTCGTGAATGTCGCCGGACAACTGCTGCTCTCCGACGCCGGGGCGAATCATCACGCGCCGTTCGATCTCGCCGAACAGCTGGGCCGCCTTCTCCTGGGCGTCGAGAAGCCGTTCCACTCGGACTTCTTCCTCGGCGCTCAGCCCCTCCACACCAGCGATGCTATAGCCGGGCGGCCGCTAGCGCGCCGCGCGCAAACCGTCGACGACGACATCGGTTACCCGGTCGGCCAACGCCGAGTTGTAGGCCTCCATCGCCTGGCATCCGACCAGGATCGACTTGACTTCACGCACGCCGATGTCTTGGCGCGCGGTGCCCGCGTCCTGCGCCGCGCGAAGCAGGTCGGCGAGCAGGGCCAGGAAGGCGTCCTCGGCGTCGGGTGCGACGCTCGGGATGTCGATGCCGAGTCCGGCCAGCGCGTCCACCAGCCCGCGGTCCGTCGCGCCCCACTGTAAGACGATGGAGCGCAGATAGGCGAAGAGGGCTTCACCCGGCCCTTCGGATTTCAGCAAGGCGTAGCCGTCGTCGACGAGATGCTGCATCCGGTCTTCGATGACCGCCGCAAACAGCGCCTCCTTCGTCGGGAAGTGCCGGTAAACGGTGCCCGCCCCGACGCCGGCACGCCGGGCGATCTCGTCGATGGGCACCGACAAGCCCTCGGCCGCAAAGGTTTCGTAGGCGACCTCCAGAACGCGCGCACGGTTGCGCGCCGCGTCGGCGCGCAGCGGTCGGGCCGGCTGCGCCATCTGTTCACCACCCATCGGTTGACAAAACGGGGCGTGCGTTCCGTATAGTGAGATCAACCGGAGCGTTCGCCCCGTTTACCTTACTCGTTTAGGAGCTTCTCATGGCCAAGTGGACCGCCGCCGACATTCCCGATCAGACCGGGCGTGTCGCCGTCATCACCGGAGCCAACACCGGCCTCGGCTACGAGACCGCCGCCGCGCTCGCCGAGCACGGCGCCCGCGTGGTGCTCGCGGTGCGCAATCTCGACAAGGGCAAAGACGCCGCCGCACGGATCACCGCCAACAGCCCACATGCCGACATCGCGCTGCAAGAGCTCGACCTGACGTCACTGGACTCCATCCACGCCGCCGCGGATCAACTGCGCTCCGCGCACGACCGCATCGACCTGCTGATCAACAACGCGGGCGTGATGTGGACGCCGAAGTCGACCACCAAGGACGGCTTCGAGCTGCAGTTCGGCACCAACCACCTCGGGCACTTCGCATTCACCGGCCTGCTGCTGGATCGGCTGTTGCCCGTCGCCGGTTCCCGGATCGTGACGGTCAGCAGCATGGGCCACCGCATCCGCGCCGCTATTCACTTCGACGACCTGCAGTGGGAACGCGGCTACAGCCGGGTCGGGGCCTACGGGCAGGCCAAGCTCGCCAACCTGCTGTTCACCTATGAACTGCAGCGACGGCTTGCGCCGCGCGGGACGACGATCGCCGTCGCCGCCCATCCCGGCGGCTCCCGCACCGAGCTGACCCGCAACCTGCCCGCGTTGCTTGCACGCGTCACCCCGGTGATCGAACCGCTGTTCCAGGGAGCGGATATGGGCGCCCTGCCCACCCTGCGTGCCGCGACCGACCCGGGCGTGCTGGGCGGGCAGTACTACGGTCCCGACGGCTTCGGCGAGCAACGCGGCTACCCCAAGGTCGTGGCGTCCAGCGACAAGTCGCACGACGTCGACGTGCAACGTCGGTTGTGGGCGGTCTCCGAGGAGCTCACCGGGGTTGTCTATCCCGTCGACTGACCTACGGCCGGGGCCAAACTAGAAGCATGTCCCTTGTCGTGCCGCAATATCCGCCGCCCCGATACACCAAGGACGAGCCGGAGGTCAGCGCCTGGCTCAAACGAGCTCCTGAAAATGGAGGGGCCCCGCCCGACTACGAGACGTCCGCAGTCAAGTACCACTACTTGGCCAATCAGCAGGCCACCGACGGCGACTATGGCCTCTACCGGGTCGACATCGCCCCGGCCGGTGGTGGACCGCCGGCGCACTATCACCGCGCCATGTCCGAGGCGTTCTTCGTGCTCTCCGGGACGATGAAGCTCTACGACGGCAACGACTGGGTCGACGGTCACCAAGGCGACTTCCTCTACGTCCCGCCGGGCGGTATTCATGGTTTCCGCAACGAGGCTGACGAAGCGGCATCGATCCTGATGCTCTTCGCCCCCGGCGCGCCGCGCGAGGCCTACTTCGAAGGTTTCGGTGCGCTGGCCGACATGACCGACGACGAACGCAGGGAATGGTTCATCCGTCACGACAACTACTGGATCCAGTAGTCGCCGTCGACCAGCGTGCGAGTGCGTTCGAAGAAAGTCAGCCCGCTGTATGGCAGTTGGGTGACGACCTTGCCGCTGGGATGACGGAAGTAGTTGGTGCAGGCCAGCCAGACCTTGCCTTGCATGGCTGACTGGATCTCGTCGTTGTAGCGTCGCTGGGCCGCCGCCGTCACCTCGATGGTGCGTGCGCCGCCGCCGTCCATCACGTCGAGAATGTGGCGGATGAAGGTCGTCTGCGCCTCGTGGATGTAGATGATCGAGTTGACCCCATTTGTGTTGGGGCCGTAGAGCGTAAAGAAGTTGGGGTATCCGGCGATCAGCGTGCCCAGGTAGGCCTCCGCGCCGTTGCTCCACTCGTCGCGAAGGTGGCGGCCGCCTGTTCCGTACACATCGATGCTGGAGAGGTAGTCGGCGGCTTTGAACCCGGTGCCGTAGACGATGCTGTCGACGCGGTGTTCGACGCCATCGACGGTGCGCACCCCCCGCTCGGTCAGCTCGGCGATAGCGGTCGTTTCCAGGCTGACGTTCGGCAACGCGAACGTGGGGTACCACTCACGCGACATCAGCGGGCGCTTGCAGCCGGCGGGATAGTCCGGCGTCAGCTTGGCGCGCAGCTCGGGGTCGGCCACCTTGCGCATCAGGTAGCTGCGGGCGAGCTCGGTCGCTTCCCGCGTCTGCGCGGCGTCGACGTCGAAGCTGGATGACTCGTAGGCGTCGAAGGCCTCGTCGCGCAGCTTTTGCGCGGTGGCCGGGTTGCGCTCGAATTCCTCGTGCTGCTCGGCGGTGAACGGGAAGTCGAATCGGGGCGCAATCCAGATCGGGGTCCGCTGAAACACCGTCAGGTGGGCGGTCTGCGGCGCGATCGCGGGCACGTATTGGACCGCGCTGGCACCGGTTCCGATGGACGCGACCCGCTCTCCTGCCGTCGACTTGCTGTGATCCCAGCGCGCCGAATGGAATCGCCGGCCCCGAAATCGCTGCGCCCCAGGGATATCCGGAATGTGGGGCACATCGAGCATCCCGACGGCACTCACCACTACGTCGAAGTCGTGCTCTTGGCCGTCGTCGGTGCTCAGCGTCCAGCGTCGCTCGGTGTCCGACCAGCGCACCGTGGTAATCGCGGTGCGGGCCCGCAAGTGTGGACCCAGCCCGTGCTCGGCGGCCACCTTCTCCAGATAGGCCAGGATCTCGGGTTGGTTGGCATAGGTCTTGCTCCACCGCGGGTTGGGCGCAAACGAATACGAGTACAGATGTGACGGGACGTCGCAGGCCGCGCCCGGGAAGGTGTTGTGGCGCCAGGTGCCGCCGAAACCGTCGGCGCGGTCGAAAATCGTGAAATCGTATCCGCCGTCAGCGAGTTGGATGCCCATCGCGATACCCCCGGCACCCGCACCGATGACACCGACCTTGCGCTTCAGCCCCATTGCGCGAAATAGGGTCGCTCGGGCCTGCTCTTCTCCACGAGGATGAACACCACTCCCCACGGGTCGACGAACCACGTCGTGCGGACCCGCGCGACGTCCGCGATCCCGCTGACCAGAAAGCGCACTCCTTTGCTTTCCAGCTCCGCCCGCGTTGCGTCGAGGTCCTCACAGATCAGCCCGACGTGCGAGAGTCCGTGGTCGGTCAGGGCCGCGCGCGGACGCTGGTCTTGAAGATCCGAGCCGTCGACGCCGAGGTACTCGATCACTTCGAGGACGCGGTCGCTGTCGTCGTCGAGCCCCACGATGGCCGCTTTCATCGTGGGGTCGGACACCAACTCGCCCATGTCGTCGCGAATGGCATTACCGGCCATCACATATGGCGGCGAGAGCACACGCAGGCCCAATACGTCTCGGTAGAACGCCACCGCGGCCTCGCAATCGGGAACGCATACCCCGGTGTGGGCCAACCCGGTAATCACGTTCTCGACTCTACGTCGGGCACCCGCGGAGTGGGGACCGATCACCGCCTCCCAACGCCATTTGCTGCCCATCGCCAACCCAGCGACCCGCGACCCGGGTGAGTATGTTTTGGGCCATGGCTTCCAACGAAACAAAGAACCGCAAATGGTCGGAGGCCGACGTGCCGGATCAGAGCGGCCGCGTCGCTATCGTCACCGGCGCCAACACCGGCATCGGATACCAGACGGCCGCGGTACTGGCCTACCGCGGTGCGCACGTCGTGCTCGCGGTACGCAACCTCGAAAAGGGCAACGCCGCCCTGTCGCGCATCATCGCCGCCAACCCACGCGCCGACGTCACCCTGCAAGCTCTCGACCTCAGCTCGCTCGACTCGGTGCGCTCGGCCGCCGACGCACTGCGGACGGCCTACCCACGCATCGACTTACTAATCAACAACGCCGGGGTGATGTGGACGCCCAAGCAGGTCACCCCCGACGGTTTTGAGATGCAGTTCGGTACCAACCATCTCGGCCATTTCGCGCTGACCGGCCTGGTGCTCGATCACCTGCTCCCGGTGCGCGGTTCGCGGGTGGTGACCGTCAGCAGCCTCGGCCACCGGCTACGGGCCTCGATCCACTTCGACGATCTGCAGTGGGAGCGCAGTTACGACCGGGTCGGTGCCTATGGGCAATCCAAGCTGGCCAACCTGCTGTTCACCTATGAGCTGCAGCGTCGGCTGGCGGCGCGGTCCGAGGCAAAGACCATCGCCGCCGCTGCGCATCCGGGCGGCACCAACACCGAGCTGGCCCGCTACCTGCCGGGGATTTTCAAGCCGGTGCGCGCCATCGTCGGACCGGTGCTTTTCCAGAGTCCGGCGATGGGCGCGCTGCCGACGTTGCGGGCCGCCACCGATCCGTCCGTCGAGGGCGGCCAGTACTACGGCCCTGAGGGTTTTGCCGAGCAGCGCGGCCACCCAAAGATCGTCAATTCCAGTGCGCAGTCCCACGACGAAGACCTGCAAAGCCGGCTCTGGACCGTGTCGGAAGAACTCACCGCCGTCAGCTTCGGCGTCTGAGCGGCCGATAACGGCCTGGATAATGGTGGGGTGCGCTCAGTCGACGAACATCAGCGTGTTGTATCGGGGATGATCCATGCCCGCCCGGCGGTCACGGTCGCGTTGACCGAGGCCCAGGGGCTGGTCTTGGCCGAGGATGTGGTCGCGCAACTGGCGCTGCCGGTTTTCGACAACTCCGCGATGGACGGATACGCGGTGCGCGCCGAGGACACGTCGGGCGCCACACCCGAACACCCGGTGGTCCTGCCCGTCGCCGAGGACATCCCCGCCGGACGCACCGACCAATTGACGCTGCAACCTGGGACCGCGCACCGGATCATGACCGGCGCGCCGCTACCGGCGGGTGCGACGGCCATCGTGCCGGTCGAAGACACCGACGGCGGCATGGACGTGGTGGCGATCCGGCAGCCCCGCGAGCCCGGCAAGCACATCCGGCGAGCGGGCGAAGACGTCGCGCCCGGCACCACCGTGCTCCGCAAGGGTCAGGTCGTGACGCCGGCGGTGCTCGGCCTGGCTGCGGCGCTGGGACTGGCGGGGCTGATCGTGATCCCGCGCCAGCGGGTGCTGGTGATATCCACCGGCTCGGAACTGGTGCAGCCCGGCACTCCGCTACAGCCGGGGCAGATCTACGAGTCCAACTCGATCATGCTGGCCGGGGCCGTCCGCGAGGCGGGCGCAGACATGATCGCCGTCGCGACCGCCGAAGACGATGTCGCGCAGTTCAGCTCGATCCTGGACCGATACGCGGCCGACTCTGACCTGATCATCACCAGCGGCGGAGTCAGCGCCGGCGCCTACGAAGTCGTCAAAGACGCCTTCGGCCGCCAGGGTGTTCAAGGCGACCAGGGAGTGGAATTCGTCAAGGTGGCAATGCAACCGGGAATGCCGCAGGGCATCGGACGCGTCGCCGGCACCACGATCGTCACCCTGCCCGGCAACCCGGTCAGCGCCCTGGTGTCTTTCGAGGTGTTCATTCGTCCCGTGCTGCGGGCGGCCATGGGGCTACCGGACCCGGAGCGCCCGCACCGCACCGCGGTCCTGGCCGAGTCGCTGACCTCGCCGCGTGGCAAACGCCAATTCCGGCGCGCGATACTCGACGCCGACACCGGCAGCGTCACCAGTTACGGCCCACCGGCGTCACACCATTTGCGGTGGCTGGCATCGGCGAACGGGCTACTGGACATCCCCGAGAACGTGGTGGAAGTGTCCGCCGGGACCCAACTGCAAGTCTGGGATCTGAGCTAACCCGCTGGTGCGGCCACCTCCCGGTGGAAGTTGTCGGCTTCGTCGAGAGCGGTGGTGCAGCGGATGGCGATCGCAACGATCGACATCATCACCGGAATGGTGACCAGGGCACCCGAGAGTCCGACCAATTCGGAGAGATGACCGATCAGCGGTGGACCGAGCAGGTAGCCCACCCAACCGGTCGCGGCGACGATGGCGATCGCCGATCCCGCGCCGCTTGCCGAATACGCGGCGCTGAACGCGGTGGGAATCAGCAGTGCCACGCCGGCTCCCAACCCGGCGAAGCCGATGACGCTGAGGATGGGGTTGGCCGTCGCCAGCGTCACGCTCATGGCCACCGCGGCGAGCAGCGCCAGAGCCGGAAGCAACCGACGGCTGGAAACACGCGCGTGGAGTCGTATTGCGCCCAACCGGGTGATGACCATAGTCAAGGTGTGGGCGGCATAGCTCAGAGCGGAGACACCCGAGCCGGCGCCGACGACGTTGTGCAGGTAATTGGCCGACCAGTCGGTGGCGGCGCCCTCGCACAGGAAGGACGAAAACGCTACCGCCGCAAGGATCGCCACGGCCGCCGTCATCCAGGCGCGCTTGGGCCGGCCCACGGCAGGCGAAGGCGCAGACGCGGCTGCCTGATCGGGAATCAGCTGCCGGGTGAGTGCAGCCACGACAATCAGGACAACGGCCCCGATGGCCGCCAGCTGCGGGGCAAGGCCGATACCCGCACTGACGCACGCCGCACCAAGCATGGCTCCCAGCAACGCGCCGACGCTCCATATCCCGTGGAAGCGGGCCATGAGCGGAGCCCGGGCGAGCCGTTCCACCGTGGCGGCCTGGGTGTTCATCGCAACGTCCAGGCCGCCCTGGAAGAACCCCCACAGCGCCAGCGCCAGAAACAGCCAGGTTCCAGAGCGGGCCAGCCCGACCGTCGTCCCCGCGGCGGCGTAGCCCGCGACTGTGACGTGGACCAACCTGTGGCTACCCCAGCGGGGCAGCGCCCAGTGGCTTAGGACGGTGGCCGCAAGCGACCCCAGCGGCGCACCGAACAGCGCCGTTCCCAGCGCCGCGTCGGTCAGGCTCAGTTCGGACTTCACATGCGGGATGTGGGCAGCCCACGACGAAAACACCACAGCGTGGGCGATAAACGCGGTCGCAACACCCACCTTCGCGCGGTGCAGCCGTGTCGCCGACTGGTCACGACTGTGCGATTGCG
Organism: Mycobacterium sp.; assembly: GCA_036495965.1. GTDB lineage: Bacteria > Actinomycetota > Actinomycetes > Mycobacteriales > Mycobacteriaceae > Mycobacterium. The sequence continues at coordinate 15,516 of DASXMA010000060.1, read as the reverse complement.
TCGAAATCTGTCACACCCCTCAGGCGAGCTTGTTACTTCGAGTGTGGGCACTCCTCGCCACGCCCATGCGCCAACTGGCCAGATTGATCCGGATTGACAGTAAGCACGCCAGCGGCCGCGGCTCCGTAAGATGACCGCGTGGCACGACGCCCCCGCAGCCCTTCTTCTCAGGAAAGCGCCTCCTTCGAGGAACCGACTTCCGGTCCGCAGCACGTACTGGAGTTGGTGCGCTCCACCATTCCGCCGGTGCACCCCGCCGGGCGCCCGTTCATTGCCGCCGGTCTGGTGGTGGCCTTCGCCGGACGCAACCACCGGTGGCTGCGCCGGGCGGGTCTGCTGGCGGCCGGCGCCTGCGCGGGGTTCTTCCGTCACCCGCCGCGAGTACCACCCACGCGGACCGGCGCCATCGTCGCGCCCGCCGACGGCGTTATCTGCGTGATCGACTCCGCCGCCCCGCCCGCCGAACTCAGCATGGGCGAGACACCGCTGACGCGGGTCAGTATCTTCCTGTCGCTATTGGACGCCCACGTGCAGCGCGCGCCGGTGAGTGGTGAAGTGATCGCCACGCAGCACCGGCCGGGCCGGTTCGGGTCAGCTGATCTGGCTTCGGCGAGCGCCGACAACGAGCGCACCAGTCTGCGGATCCGGACGGACGGTGGTGCTGAGGTTGTCGTCGTGCAGATCGCCGGTCTGCTGGCGCGCCGCATCGTGTGCGACGCACACGTCGGGGACAAGCTGTCGATCGGCGACACCTACGGCCTGATCCGGTTCGGCTCCCGGCTGGACACCTACCTGCCCGCGGGCGCGGAGCCGCTCGTCAAAGTGGGGCAGCGCGCGGTCGCCGGCGAGACCGTGCTGGCGGAACTGCCGTGATCAGCAGGCCCCGGGCCAGGCGGCCGGTAAACCTGCAGATCCTGCCCAGCGCGATGACCGTCTTGTCCATCTGCGCGGGGTTGACTTCGATCAAGTTCGCCCTCGAGCACCAACCGAAAGCCGCGATGGCACTGATCGCCGCGGCCGCCATCCTGGACGGACTGGATGGCCGGGTGGCCCGCATCCTGGACGCCCAGTCGCCAATGGGCGCGGAAATCGACTCGCTGGCCGACGCGGTGAACTTCGGGGTGACACCCGCGATCGTGCTCTACGTGACGCTGCTGTCGACGTCGCCGGCCGGTTGGGTCGCGGTGCTGCTGTACGCGGTGTGCGTCGTGTTGCGGCTGGCCAGGTACAACGCGCTGCAGGACGACGGGACCCAGCCTGGCTACGTGCACGAATTCTTCGTCGGGATGCCCGCCCCGGCGGGCGCGGTCTCGATGATCGGTCTCATCGGGCTCAAACTGCAGTTCGGTGCGGGCTGGTGGACCTCGCCGGTGTTCCTCTGCGTCTGGGTGACGGGGACGTCGATACTCATGGTGAGCAAGATCCCGATGAAGAAGATGCACGCCGTGTCGGTGCCGCCGAACTGGGCGGCACCGTTGCTGGCCGTGCTGGCGATCTGTGCGGCCGCCGCAGTGCTCGCCCCCTACCTGCTGATCTGGGTGATCATCATCGCCTACCTGTGCCACATCCCGTTCGCGGTGCACAACCAGCGCTGGCTGGCCGCACACCCCGAGGCGTGGGACGACGCACCCAAGCAACGGCGCGCTACGCGGCGCGCGATTCGCCAGGCGCACCCGAGCCGCCGGTCGATGGCGCGGCTCGGGCTGCGCAAGCCGGGCAGGCGGCTGCCGTGAACCCCGACTCCGGCGACGATGCGGGCCGTTCCGGCCCGGGGAGGAGGGAGCCATCGAACCCGGCGCGGGCCGTCAGCTCACCCTCACCGCGCGACTGAACACCTCGGCCGCCGACTCTCGCCGCGGCGTCATTCGGTTGCACCCGAACGCCGTTGCCGCCCTTGGTATCCGGGAGTGGGATGCGGTATCGCTGATCGGATCGCGGACCACGGCGGCGGTGGCTGGCTTAGCCGACCAGGACAGCCCGGTGAGCATCGTGCTGCTCGACGACGTGACGCTGTCCAACGTCGGGCTGCGCGAGGGCACCGCGGTGATCGTCAGTGCGGTCACCGTCTACGGCGCGCGGTCGGTGACGCTGAGCGGCTCGTCGCTGGCCAGCCAATCGATTACGCCGGTAAACCTGCGACAGGCCTTGCTGGGCAAGGTAATGACCGTCGGCGATGCGGTGTCGCTGCTGCCCCGCGATCTTGGTCCTGGCACATCGACGTCGGCCGCCAGCCAGGCGCTGGCGTCCGCCGTCGGGATCAGCTGGACGTCGGAGTTGCTGACCGTTACCGGCGTCGACCCCGAAGGACCGGTCAGCGTGCAGCCGAACTCGCTGGTTACCTGGGGCGCTGGTGTCCCCTTGAGCGCTGGGGCGACAGCGCCGACCCGGGAACCGCTCGGCGTCGCGAACCCGCCAATCCATGTCGACGACCTCAAGGGCTCACAGGTGCAGGCCGGCAAGCTCACCGAATGGCTCAAACTGGCCCTTGACGAACCGCACCTGCTGAAAACCCTTGGCGCCGGGACTAATTTGGGTGTGCTGGTGTCGGGTCCGGCCGGCGTTGGCAAGACGACCCTGGTCCGTGCGGTGTGCGCCGGCCGCAGGCTGGTGGAGCTCGACGGCCCGGAGGTCGGCGCGCTGGCGGCCGAAGACCGGCTCAAGACTGTGGCCTCAGCGGTTACCACGGTCCGCGACGGTGGCGGTGTGCTGCTGATCAGTGATGTCGACGCCCTGCTGCCGGCCACCGCCGAGCCCGTGGCCGCCCTCATCCTCGCCGAGCTGCGCGCCGCGGTGGCCACCGATGGTGTCGCGTTGATCGCCACCTCCTCGCGACCCGACCAGGTCGACGCGCGGCTGCGTGCCCCCGAGCTGTGTGACCGCGAGCTCGGCTTGACGCTGCCCGACGCAGCCACTCGCAAGGCACTGTTGCAGGCGCTGCTGAAGCCGGCGCCCACCGGCGACCTCGACCTTGACGAGATCGCCGGCCGCACACCAGGTTTCGTCGCAGCCGACCTGGCTGCGCTGGTGCGCGAAGCGGCACTGCGGGCAGCATCTCGCGCCAGCATTGACGGCCAACCACCGAAGCTGGACCAAGATGATCTCGTCGGTGCGCTGAGCGTCATCCGGCCGCTGTCCCGCTCAGCGAGCGAGGAACTGACCATCGGAAACGTCACGCTCGACGACGTGGGTGACATGGCCGAGGCCAAACAGGCATTGACCGAAGCGGTGCTGTGGCCGCTGCAGCATCCCGACACCTTCGCCCGGTTGGGTGTCGACCCGCCGCGCGGGGTGCTGCTGTATGGCCCGCCCGGCTGCGGCAAGACCTTTGTGGTCCGCGCGCTGGCCAGCACCGGGCAGCTGAGTGTGCATGCCGTCAAAGGCTCCGAGCTGATGGACAAGTGGGTGGGCGCCTCGGAAAAGGCGGTTCGTGAGCTATTCCGGCGGGCCCGCGATTCGGCACCGTCGCTGGTGTTCCTCGATGAGGTCGACGCGCTGGCGCCCCGGCGCGGCCAGAGCTTTGACTCGGGCGTGACCGATCGGGTGGTGGCCGCGCTGCTGACCGAACTCGACGGCATCGACCCGTTACGTGACGTCGTGGTGCTGGCTGCCACCAACCGGCCCGATCTGATCGACCCCGCGTTGCTGCGTCCGGGCCGGCTGGAACGGCTGGTTTTCATCGAACCGCCCGACGCCGCCGCCCGACGCGAAATCCTGCGCACCGCAGGGAAATCCATCCCGCTGAGCGCCGACGTCGACCTCGACGAGGTGGCCGCCGAACTCGACGGCTACAGCGCGGCCGACTGCGTGGCATTGCTGCGGGAGTCCGCGCTCACCGCGATGCGCCGTTCCATCGACGCCGCCGACGTGACGGCCGCCGACCTCGCGGCGGCCCGCAAAACCGTGCGCCCATCGTTGGATCCGGTCCAGGTGGACTCTTTACGCGCGTTCGCCAAAGCTCTTTAGCACCGCCCGAACCGACGCCTCGACGTCGGCTTCAAGCCAGCGCGGCATCGGCTCGTCATGAGCGTGGCGCCGGACAACCGCGTACGGCAAGTCGGCAACCGCCCGGGCGACGACGTCGACGGACCGCGCATTGCTGCTCCCGAACAGTTGCCGAGCCAAGGTGCCGATCCGCTGATTCAGCGGGGCGTTCATCGCCGCAAGGGTCTCGGAGAATGCGGTATCGGGTTCGCCATCCAGCAGGTCACCCGGCCGGATCGTCAACAACAGCCGAGCATCCTCGGGAAGTTCGCGGGTGAAGCCGATACAGGCCACGGCCATCGCGACGGCGGTCTCCATTGGCGTATCGGCCTCGGCAGCCATCGCCCGCGCCTGAAATCGTTGCAGCGCGCGCAGCCACGCTGCCGTCAAGATGCCGTTGCGGTTACCGAACCGGTGATACAGCGTGCCGGCCGGCGCACCGCTGGATTTCGCAATCGCTGCCACGCTCGCCGCCCGCGGTCCGCCGTCGAGCACCAGCGCCCGCGCGGCGTCGAGGATCACATCGGTTTGGTGCTTCCGCGGTGGTGCCATGATCTAGTACGATCCTTCTATATGGAACGATTGCCCTATATCGATGAGCATGCCATAACAGTCGAGGCGAATTGCGATGAAACGTGGTCGGCACTGCTGTGCGTCATGTGCCGCGACCCGCACGACCCGTCCACCGTGCCGATCGGTTTCGTTCTGGACGAAGCGCGACGACCGGTGCGTTTAGCGCTGAAAGGCCGCCACCCGTTCGCGGTGTACCGGTGGGTGTTCGAGTTGGACGCCGCCCCCGACAACACCGCACGCACCCGGGTGCGCGCGCTGACCTGGGCAGACTTCCCGGGTATACAGGGCAAGATCTATCGCGCCCTCGTCATCGGCACCGGCGGACACCGCGTCGCGGTGCGATCGACGCTGAAACGCATTGCGGCGGCGGCGCTCACCGAGCGGGCACAAACCGGAGAGACCGAGGCTGATTACGCGGACGTCTTCGAAGCCCCAATCCTGCACGGCGACTTGCGCACTGGCGAACAGGCGTTGCGCGACGCGCTCGGGGATAAACCGGGCGCATTGGGAAGCCTTGTGTTCTGGATCCACCGCCACGTACTGAGATTTCGCCTGGGTCCGTATTCCTCGCCTAACTACGTAATCGGCTGGCAGATCATGGGTTCGGATCCCGATGAGATCGTGCTGGCGGCGGGCGGGCCGCTCATGTGCGGCCAGCTGACGCTGCGACGCCAGGACGGTCGGCGCGCCATCCTCACCACTCGCCTGCAATATCGTCACAAAATCGCCGCCCGAACGGTCTGGGCCGTGGTCGGCCCACTGCATCGGGCCGTGGCACCGCGGCTGATGGAACAGACCGCCCGACGAGCGGCCGTTCCATGACCCTTGGGCTGACCTGGGGAGTGCGGCCGGCGGAACGAACGGTACCGCTATCGTGCGATGCGCTGCGTCCACTCCCCGGCGTCCAGGCTGACCGCGCGATCGGCATCGCCGCGCCGCCACCGATCGTGTTCTCCTGGCTCTGCCAGCTCCGCGCAGCACCCTACAGCTACGACCTCCTCGACAACCTCGGCCGCCGGAGCCCTCGAGCGCGCAACCCCGAACTGGCTCGCCTCGAAGCCGGACGGCGGTTCATGACCATATTCGCGCTGCAATCGTTTGTCGACGGCGAGCAGATCACGTTGCGGTCCAGGGGCGTCGCTGTCACCTACGCGGTCTGGCCCGAGGGTGCCGGCTCGCGGCTGCACGTGCGCGTGTGGTTCGGAGGACCCCGGCTGCTCGCGCGCGTTCTGGCGCTGGGTGACCTGATGATGATGCGCAAGCAATTGCTCACGCTGAAGGCACTGGCCGAGCGCGACGCCGCGGCGGCAATCGATTAATTGCAGGCACTGCACCGCACGTGAGCGCGCGCAGACATGAGCCGACTTTGGGTATTGCAGCCGGCCCGCATAGCACCTTCGTCACTTAACGCCGAGGTGTTTGAACCCTTTGGCTCATTCGTTCGTGACGATCTCGTCGGCATCATCACGCGCTCGCTATCGCTGCGGACCTGCCACTAGCTGTAACCAGGTTGGCTACTAAAGAACACCTGGCCCGAATGGATCCGAGGAAAAGCACGTCACATCCGGTGCCGGCGCAATCCGATCCGACGCCCCCAAGGAGAAAAGCCCATGAACAACGAGCCGCTGCGATGATCACGGCACAGCCGTCTCGCGGGATCCGTTTCGGCGCTTTTGTGCGCAAGGCAGGTTCGCTCGTGAAAGTGAACGATGTCGCGCCGACGAGGCGGGTGATGGTGGTGGCGATCTTGGTGTCGATGGTCGTCTTCCTCGATGGCACCGTCGTGAATCTGGCCCTGCCGGCCACAGAACGTGACATCGGCGGGGGCATGTGCTCACAGCTATGGATCGTTGACGGCTACCTGCTGGCCGTCGCGGCGATGGTGCTGCCGGGCGGTGCCATCTCCGATCTGTTCGGGCGAATACCGGTGATGCGCTTCGGGCTGGTGGCCTTTGGGACGGGCTCGGTGCTGGCCGCCATCGCGGCCACCCCGGCGATGTTGATCGCCGGGCGCCTCGTCCAGGGGTTGGGCGGGGCGTTTCTGGTGCCCGGCTCGCTGGCGCTTATCAACTCGGCGTTCGACCGTGGTGACCGGCCGATGGCGATCGGGGCCTGGACGGCCTGGACAGGCACCGCCTTTGCGCTGGGGCCGCTGCTGGGGGGACTGACCGTGGATTTCCTGAGCTGGCGCTGGATCTATGTCTTGTCGGCGATCCCGATGGTCATCGGTTTCGCCTTGACGTTTTGGCTGCGCCCGATGCCGGGGCCCTCCGAACGAGCGCGCATCGACGTCGCCGGCGCCGCACTGTCGGCGGTCGGACTGGCCGCCACGGTGTATGCACTGATCGAATCGACTCGGCACGGATGGGACGACTCCCTGGTCAGAGGTGCGTTGGTGGTCGGGGTCGCGGCTTTGCTGGCGTTCGTGGCATGGCAGCGTCGCGCCGCCCACCCGATGGTGCCGCTGGGCCTGTTCGCCGTCCGCAACTTCGCTGGAGCCAATCTGGTCACCGCGTTCGTGTACGGCGGCATCACCTTGGGCTCGCTGGCAATCGCTCTGTACCTCCAAGAGGTCGCCGGATACTCGGCCACCGCCGCGGGTCTGATTACCTTGCCCAGCCCCATCGTGTCGTTACTGTTCGCCCGCGGCGTCGGCGGCATGGCCGCACGGATCGGACCTCGGATTTTCCTGATGGCGGGTCCGGCGCTGGCCGGGTTGGGGCTGTTGCTCATCCGCCCAACCACACACGGATTCCACGTCGTCTCAGACGTACTGCCGGGGAGGATCGTGCTGGCCATCGGCATGGTCCTTGCCATCACACCCCTGACCGCGGTCAATTTGTCCTCCGTCAAGTCCGCGCACAGCGGCATCGCCGCCGCGATCCAAAACGCAACGGGCCGGACTTCTGGGCTGATCGCTGTGGCCTGCGTGGGGCTGATCGCCGCCGGCAGGCTCACCGATGCCAGCTTCACCCGGCTGCTGCAGGTCAGCGCGGTGTTGTTCTTTATCGGCGCCGTCATCGGCGGCTTCGCCATCAGAAATCAGGCCGTTCGCGCTGAGCCCGTTCCCGACGAGGTCGCCGCCGCGGTGCCGTGACCGGCGAAGGCCCAACCTGCTCCGGTTAGCCCCCGCCCGCCGCTGGAACGGGAAGCGTCGTCGAGACCGTCAACGTGGAGTGTGCGCGGGCGGCCTCGAGTGTGCGTGTTTGGGGCGGATTTTCGTGACTTTCCGCCCTGGAAGGGCAACGATGCCGTCGAGATGCCTGCGCCTACAACCGCTCTGCGGAATCGCCGGGGTCGGCCGCGCCGTGCCGGTGCCACCTCATCACCCGAGAGCCACGCAGAATCACCCGAGAGCCACGCAGAGGTTTTGCAGTTTCCTGCAGCGTTGCGTTTTACTGCACACGGGCGTTATTGTCATCAACGCGAGCGAATCGAGGACGCAAGATGACAGCCACCCGAACCACGGCCCGGCCGGCGACCGAATTCATGAACGACCCGATCGGCTTTTTCGGCCAGTCCTATACCCAGATGCACCGCATCAGCCGCAGCGAGCTCGAAGAGTTGCAACGCCAGGCCATGGGCATTCGCTTTCGGGAGCACTACCAGAGCATCGAGATGCTGCGGAAGCTCGCCGACCGGCTTGGAATTGCAACACTCGACGAGTTCAATGACGTTGTGCCGCTGTTCTTCTCGCACACAGCGTTCAAGTCATATCCGGCGGCGCTCATCGACAGGAAACGCTTCGACCTGATGACCCGATGGCTGGACAAGCTCACCAGCTGCGACCTGTCGGCAGTGGACACCGCCGGCTGCACCGGGATCGACGACTGGATCGATCGCCTAGACGAACAGACTCCGCTGGAAGTCATCACCTCCAGCGGTACCACCGGCACCATTTCGATCCTGCCCAAAGACAAACGCGGCGCCGAAGAAGGCATGACGCTCTGGAAGATCTGCCTGTTCCAAACCTTCGGCCACGAACCGACCGAAGCCGAGCTCAATCCCTCAGTGGATGTGGTGTGGCCCAACTTCGCCAACGGCAAGCTCGGTCATCTGCGCATCGCCAACATGATCAAGCGCGGCTTCACCGGCGGTGACGAAAGCCGATTCCACGCTCTGTACCCCTTCGCGGTGGACACCGACCTGATGTTTCTGGCGTCCAAGATGCGGGCGGCCGCGTCCCGCGGCGAGCTCGACCGGCTGGAGATCGATCCCGCACTCGCGGCCCGTAAGGACGAGTTCATCGCCATGCAGGCGCGTCAGGCCCAGGACATGGATGCGTTCTTCGCCCGCATCACCGAGCAGTTGCGCGGCAAGCGGGTGTTCATGCTCGGTACCTACCACCTGATGTACGACATCGCCAAGGCCGGTCTGGAGCGCGGAGTGCGCAATGTCTTCGCGCCGGACTCGGCGATTCTCACCGGCGGCGGGATGAAAGGTGTTGCGCTGCCTGACGATTTCATGGACGTCATCAAGGACTTCCTCGGCGTCGATCGTATCCAGGTCGGTTACGGCTTCTCGGAGGCGAGCACCTTTCACTGGGGTTGCAGCGAGGGCCGCTACCACGTGGCACCGTGGGTCATTCCGTTCGTGCTCGATCCCGACACCAGCGAGCCACTCCCCCGCACCGGTGTGCAGACCGGCCGCGCGGCCGTCTACGACATTCTGCTTCGCGCACATTGGGGTGGTGTCATCTCCGGAGACGAAGTCACGATCAACTGGGACCTGCACTGCCCCTGCGGCCAGGCCAGCGTTGCATTCGAGAAGGACATCGTGCGCTACAGCGAGAAGCAAGGCATCGAAGACGACCGGATCACCTGCGCCGCAACGCAAGAGGTGCACGACGAGGCGGTGAACTTTATGAAGGGCCTCGACCTGTGATCGCCTATACCGTCCCGCTATTCGTACGTGGGCGCGTCATCACCGACGACCTGGTTCCGTTCGATACCCGCATCGGTGCGTCGCAGTTCCAAGCACCGGACATGGGCAAGTACGTCGAGCAGCTGCCGCTGAAAAACCCCGCGAAGATGAGCGACCTCTACGAGGTCAGCTTCGACGAGATCCTCGATGTGCTCCAGGCACTGGGCAACGCGCTGGACTTCGAGTCGAACACTCACCTACAGGAAGCCTACGAGGCCTCGCTGGTAGCCAATGTGCTGCCGGCGGAAATGCTGAAGAACAGCTATCGCGTTCTGCAACCGCTGTTTTCCCGGGACAACGTCACCGAAATCGCCGACAGCCAGGTCGGGTTGAACTACCTCAACGGCTGGGTCCCGCACAAGTTGCGCGACGGACGCGAATTGCGCGTGCGTGCCTTCGGATCTCGGGTGCTACACATCCCGGCGGGCAACGGCGGGCTGGTCTCGGCAGTGACCATCCTGCGGTCGGTGATCACCCGGTCCGACGCGATCATCAAGGCGCCGTCGAATGATCCACTGACCGCGATCGCCATCGCCCGCACGCTGGCCGATGTTGCGCCGGACCACCCGATCACCAAGCATCTCGCGGTCGGCTATTGGAAGGGCGGCGACCGCGATGTCGAGGAAGCCCTCTACCAGCCGCACCACATCGAGAAGATTGTGGCCTGGGGCGGTCTGGCATCGGTCAAACACGTAACCCGTTACATCCAGCCCGGCTTGGAGCTCATTGCGCTGGACCCGAAGCGCAGCGCCACCATCATCGGCCGCGAGGCGTTCGCCGATGAGGACACGATCCGAGAGGTGGCCCGGCGGACCGCGACCGACATCGGTGTGGCCAACCAGGAAGGGTGCGCCAACGCCCGGGTCATCTACGTGCTCAGCGGGACGGACCCCGAGGGTCTGGCCAACGCAAATCGGTTAGGCGAATTGATCTACCGGGAATTGGTATCGCTGCCCCCTGTTGTCAGCACCCCGCCACGGTATCCGAACCGCGAACTGCTCGACCATCTGGAGGCCTCACGCATGGCCGACGACTTCTACCGGGTCATCGGTGGCCAGCAGCGCGAGGGTGCCATCGTCGTCTCGCAATTCGATGAGCCCGTGGACTATTCGCCGATGCTGTCGGGGCGGGTCGCCAACATCGTGCCCGTCGACAGTATCGACAAGGTTGCCGCGGCGGTGAACGCCTACACTCAGACCATCGGCATCTACCCCGAATCACTCAAGCGTCAGTTGCGAAACACGCTGCCGCTGTTCGGCGCCCAACGGCTGACCAGTTTGGGCTACGCATGCAGCGTTGCGGTGGCCATGCCCCAAGACGCCATCGAGCCGATCCGGCGGATGTGCAAATGGATCGTCGACGAGGAATGCGACCCGGGTGTGGTGGTGCCGCTCTGGCGGCTCACGGAGCTAACGGCCGGATGACCGAACAGCTGAGTGCCCTGCAGGTCGTCGAGGGAGTCGACTTGTCGGACAAAGTATGTGTGATCACGGGTGCGTCATCCGGGCTGGGCCGCGAATCGGCACGGGCGCTGGCCGCCGCAGGCGCGCACGTGGTGTTGGCCGCACGCAACCACGACGCCCTGACCCAGACAGCCGACTGGATACATGCCGAGGTGTCCGGGGCGCGGACGTCGACGGTGCACCTCGACCTCACCGCGCTGGCCAGCGTGCGCGCGGCGGCCGCGACGATCGGCGACGTTACGCCGGTGATTCATGTCTTGATGAACAACGCCGGAGTCATGTTCACCCCTTTCGGACGCACTCACGATGGGTTCGAACTCCAAATCGGGACAAACCATTTCGGGCACTTCGAACTCACCCGACTCCTTGTCCCGCAGCTCGCGGCCGCCGAGGGCGCCCGGCTGGTCATCCTCTCGTCGGGAGGCCACCTCATGGGTGACATCGACTTTGACGATCCCAATTGGGAGAACCGCGAATACGACAAGTTCGTCGCATACGGTGCGTCCAAGACCGCGAACATCCTGCACGCCGTCGAGGCCGACCGGCGCCTGCGCGAGATGGGAATCCGCGCCTACGCCGTTCATCCCGGCACGGTAGCCACTTCGCTGGCCCGATACATGTCCAGCTCGGATTTCTCCCAACTCCGCAAATTCGTCGCTACCAACAGCGAGGCGCGCGGCGAAGAGTCCGACGGCTTCCTCGACTTCGTCATGCCCGAACAGGGTGCGGCCACCCAGGTGTGGGCCGCGGTGAGTCCAGAGCTGGCTGACCAAGGTGCGCTGTACCTGGAAGACTGCGGTGTCAGCGAAGCGGTAGCGCCCTATGCTCGTGACACCCAGCACGCAGCGGAGTTGTGGATGCGCTCCGAGAAGTTGTGTGCGCAATAGACTGCTGACGTGAACAGACTGGAACGGCGTAAGCGCGAGGTGCGGGAGAAGATCCTCGCGGCCGCCTTCGAACTGTTTCTCAGCCAAGGCGTTGCGGCCACCACCATCGAGCAGATCTGCGAGCACGCCGATATCGCCAATCGAACGTTTTTCAACCACTTCGCCACCCGTCAGGACATGATCCGCGCGTTGGCGGAACGACGGCTGCTCAACCTGCACGACGTCGTCTTTGAGCGCGCCGACGAAGCGATCCCGGCACGCCTTATCGGTGTGTTCGACGACATCGCCGCGGCGCTCGTCGAATCCGGCGACACCTATCGCGAGCTGATCGGGGAGATGCTTGCCACCAGCGGCTACGGCGTCCAGCGCGGATTCAACCTGCACGACACGTTCGTCGAACTAGTCAAAGAGGGCGTCGCGCGCGGTGAGGTGAGCGCCCGGCATGATCCGGAAACGTTGGCCGACATCGTCGTTGGCGCGCTGTCCGGTGGCATTCTCAACTGGACGGTCGACCGGACCTATTCCTTGACGACCAACCTGCACAACCTCGGTGTCGCGCTGGCTGAGCTGCTCAGGGCTCCCGCTCGGGGCGTGGCAGGGCCGTCCATTCGGCCGAAAGACTCGAGCTGAACCGCGGCGGCCGGCGATCCAGGAACGCGGCGACTCCTTCACGGGCGTCTGCGGTTCCCATCACCCGGTGGTGCAGCTGCGTTTCCAGCGACGCGACTTCTCGTGCGGTGTAGTTGTTGATCGCGCTGTCCCACAGCAGCCGCTTACACAGTGCCGCCGACATCGGCGCCACATGCACCGCGATATCGCGGGCCATCTCCAAAGCATGGTCGAGCACCTGATCGGCGGGCAGCGCCCGATTCGCGATGCCGAGCGCGGCGGCCTCGGCACCGGTGAAAGTGCGGCCCGTGAGCAGTACCTCCGCGGCCACGCCCAAGGTGGTCAAATGCGCCAACGTCCAGTGCGACATGCAGTCAGGTATCACGCCCCGGCGGACTTGCACCACACCGTATTTGGCGTCGACCGCGACGATGCGGATGTCGGCCTGCAGCGCGATGGTCAGACCGATTCCGATGGCGTGACCGTTGAGTGCGGCGATCACCGGTTTGCGTAATTCGAAGGCGGCCGGGTTGATCGGCGAAGCCGAGAAGGTCTCGGCCGGGGCGTCGAACGGCGATATGCTGCCCGAGAAATCCGCCCCGGCGCAGAAGGCGCGACCCGCGCCGGTAATCACGATGGCGCGGACGTCGTCGTCATCGTCGCACTGTTGGTACGCCCGACCCAACAGCGTGCCCATGTCGGCGGTATAAGCGTTGAGATGCTCGGGGCGATTAAGCGTGAGCACCGCCACGCCCTCGTTGATGTCAACTGTCACATCGGTGCTCATTCGGATAGCTGGAACTCCACCATCTCGGCAACCGCGTCCACGGCCTCGCTGAGTGCGGCCAGCCGATCGGCCGCCGACGACGCCGACAGCACGGCGTAACGGTCAGCGGTGCCGATCGGAAGGCGGGATGCCAAGGCGAACAGACGCCGGCCGGCGTCGTCTGCGCCGGCTTCGTCGTAGCCCAGTAGCACGTGGCGGTCTGGCAGCGGCGCGCCGCGCGCTTCGGCGATCCGATCGAACAACGCCATCACCCGATCTTCGACATCGAGAAGCTGGGCGCTCGTCACCGGATCCCCCGGCTCGTCGGGCCAGAGCTTTACGGTCGCCCGCGGGTAAGGATCGTCGGTCAGCCACTCGCACACGCGAATCCGCTCACCGGTCCGGCAGCGAAGTGAGTATCGCTCGAGGCCGTGATCGACGCATTCGGTGATCCGGGACAGAATACCGACATCACAACGCGTATCACCGCCACCGACCTCACGTCCGCGGGAGATGAGCACCACACCGAAGGGATCACTACTGTCAACGCAGTGCCGCACCAGCGCGGCGTAGCGGGGCTCGAAAATCCGCAACGGCAGATCTTGGTTCGGCAGCACTACCGACTCAAGCGGGAACATCGCCAGTTCAATTTGTTGGGGCGCAGACATGAGTCAAACCTAGATCTCCAGCTCACCCACCAACGCGTCAACGACCGCGCGCAGATCACCGTCGTGTTCTTCGGCCACTCGCCGCTGCCGCTGGTATGAGGCACCGTCGCGCCATATGTCGGCCACGGCGGCCAGTTCATTCGTACAGCCCAGCGACTTGGCGACCGGCTCGAGCCGGGTCAGCACATCGACAAGATCCTCGGTAACAAGCCGCTCGTTACTGGCGGCGTCCAAAATGATCACCGCATCCAGGCCATAGCGGGCGGCACGCCACTTGTTCTCCTGCACATGCCAGGGCGGCATGGTGGGCAGCGTCTCGCCGGCGTCCAGCCGGCGATCCAGGTCGACAACCAGACAGTGTGTCAGTGCGACCAGCGCGCCCAGCTCGCGCAGGTTGGACACCCCGTCGCAGACCCGCACTTCGAGGGTGCCGAGATGCGGTGACGGCCTTATATCCCAACGGATTTCGTCCATATGGTCGATGATGCCGGTCTTCTTCTGGTCGTATACGAAGCCTTCGAACTCAGCCCAGGTCTGAAACTGGAACGGGAGCCCGGCGGTGGGCAACTGCTGAAACATCATCGCCCGATTGCTGGCATATCCGGTGTCCTCGCCACCCAACCACGGCGACGATGCCGACAGCGCAAGCAGATGCGGGTACTGGTCAAGCAGCGACGACATGATCGGCATGACTTTGTTGGCCGAAGAGATTCCGACGTGCACATGCACACCCCAGATCAGCATCTGCCGGCCCCACCACTGGGTGCGCTTGATCAGCTCGGCATAGCGGGGCGCGTCGGTGAGCTTCTGCGTGGACCATCGCGCGAACGGGTGGGTGCCCGCGCTGAACAGCTCCATGCCGCGGTCCCGGACGATCCGTCGGGCCGGCCCCAAGGTTTCGCGCAAGTCCTCGATCGCCTGCCCGGTGCAATCACAGATCCCGCTGACCACCTCGACAGTGTTGCGCAGCAATTCCTTGTGCACACGCGGGTTTTCGCCGATCTCGGCGATGACGGAGGTGGCTTCGTTGCTCAGGTCGCGGGTCTGTGCGTCGACGAGCGCGAACTCCCACTCCACGCCGATGGTCGGCCGCGGTGAGCGCTTGAAATCAATGCGAGCGCGCGCCCTGTTAGCCGGCACCGATGACACCGCACGCCACCCGCTTGCCGGCGTCACCGGTGCTCATCGTCGTCGCATCAGGACCGGGTGTGCCGTTGGTCTGGTTGTAGCGATCGCGCGGGATGTTGCCGAAGTTGTCGGCATCGGCGTGAATGATGATCGCGGTCTTCTCGCCACTCAATAGGTCCTCCATAGTGAAGGCGTCCGTGGTTGTCATCAACGTTCCGGAACCGTCCTTGCGAACCTCCAGCGACGTCAGGTCACCACTGGCCGGCTCGGCGGCATGGCCGGGCACCTGGAAGTGCCCTCCGGCGGACAAAAAGTCGCCGGGCGCGCCGCCGGTCGGTGCGACCGAGTTGGGCTCACACTTGCCCACCTTGTGGACGTGTACGCCGTGGAAGCCGGGCGTGAGCTGACCAGTGCCGGTCGTCGCGATCGTGATGGTGGCATAGCCGTTGCTGAACTCGAACGTCGCGGTCGCGACCTGGGCGCCATCCGGAGCCCTCAGATGGGTGGTAATTCGCTGC
>DASXMA010000059.1:0-3463 GCA_036495965.1 Mycobacterium sp. | reverse complement strand
CCCAATGCCACGTAGCCTAAGTTGATCAAGTTCTTGACCTGGTAGTTCTTTGATCGGTTCGGCGTGGTGTGATCGTTTCGGGTGATGCGGCTGGCACGGTCGCCGATCATGGGCGAGGGTGTGGCGGTGCGGCCGGATCAGGTGTCGCTGGGGGTGCTGGTCAACGCGGTGCCCCGGGACGCGGTTGATGAGGCGGTCGCGGTGTGCGGGGTGCGGGAGAGGCGCTCGGATTCCAAGCTGCCCGCCCACGTGATCACGTATCTGACGTTGGGGTTGTGCCTGTTCGGCGAGGATGACTACGAAGAGGTCGCGACCAGGGTCACCGGGTCGCTGGATCGGTGGGGCTGCTGGAACGCGGGATGGAGTGTGCCGACGGCCAGTGCGATCACCCAGGCCCGGAAACGGTTGGGCCGTGAGGTGTTCCCGGAGTTGTTCGAACGTACCTGCGGCCCGGTCGCCGGCGAGGCCGGTCTGACCGCGCAGGCGGTGGCGTTGGGCACCGCGCGCGGGTCGTTCCTGCGCCGGTGGCGGCTGCTGGCCATCGACGGGTTCGAGGTCGACGTGCCTGACAGCACGCAGAACGCGGCCGAGTTCGGTTATGCCGGGTCCGGAGACAACCGCTCGGCGTTGCCCAAGGCCAGGGTGGTCGCGTTGGCCGAGTGCGGCACCCACGCCTTCGTGGCCGCGCAGGTCGATGCCTATCGGGTGGGGGAGAAGACCCTCGCGCAGCGCTTGTATCCGCGGCTGCGCGCCGATGAGTTGCTCACCGCGGACCGGGGCTTCTACTCCTGGCAGGCGTGGGATACCGCCACGGCGACCGGTGCGGCGCTGCTGTGGCGAGCCCCGACCCAGCTGGGCCTGCCCGTCGTGCGGGTGCTGCCCGACGGGACCTACCTCACAGCCCTGCTCACGCCCACCCTGCGCGGGCGCCGCCGCGAGCGTCTGCTCGCCGCCGCCCGCGCCGGTGCCGACCTGGGCGACATCAACGCCGTCCCCGAGGCGTTCGACGATCGTGGACTACCGGTCATCCACCTGGCCAGAGTCATCGAGTACGACGTGCCCGACCGCGTCGGCGACGCCACCAGCGAGCTGATCGCACTGCTGTCCACCATCACCGACCCCGCCGATGCCCGAGCCGACGAGTTGGCCGCCGTCTACCACCAGCGATGGGAGGAGGAGACCGCGAACGACCAGCTCAAGACCCACCTGCGCGGCCCCGGCCGGGTGCTGCGCTCGCGACTGCCCGACCTGGTCCATCAGGAGATCTGGGCCTACCTGATCGTCCACCACGCCATCAGCGCGTTGACCGCGCAGGCCTCCGCGGCCGCCGACCTCGACCCCGACCGGATCTCCTTCGCCAAGGCCCTACGCCTGATCCGCCGTACCGCCACCGCAACGGCGGACATCCCCCCCTGAGGACTGGGCTGACCGTCTCCCGACCCACCTGAGCAAGATCGCCACACTCCTCATCCCCGCCCGTCGCGAGCGAACCTGTCCCCGCGCGGTCAAACGGGCCCGACACAACAGCTACCAGGTCAAGAAACCCGGCGAGCCGGCAAGCACCCGCCACAGAGCACCCGCCACGATCAACATCCGCGTGCTCCCACCACGACAATCATGATCAACTTAAGCTACGTGACATTGGGCCATTGCTTCCATCTGCTCGATCACGAGGCGGATAGCTTCGGGTTGCTTGTCGGGTGGGTACTTGTGCTTCACGAGCAGCCGTTTGATGGACGATCGGAGCTTGGCGCGCACGTCGTCCCGAACTGTCCAGTCGGTTTTGACGTCGCGCCGCATGACCGCCACGAGTTCACGCGCGATCTGGGCGAGTACGTCGTCGCCCTGCACTTGAACAGCCGACTCGTTCGTGCTGACCGCGTCGTAGAACGCGAGCTGGGACAGGGGTGGGCTGAAGCGCTGACCGCGGTTGCCCTCGGCGGCGACTTCCTTGGCTAGCTCGATGAGTTCGGCGATCACCTCGGCTGAGGTGAGCTGCTGGTTGGTGTACTTGCGCATCAGCTCGGCGATCCGTTCGGAGAACGCCCGCTGGCGCACGAGGTTGTGCTGCGTCACGTGGTCCGACTCCTCGACCAGAAGCGCACGCAACGCCTCGATCGCGAGATGCGGGTTCGACGCCGATTGGGCCTTGAGCTGGAATTCCGGTCCCAGGTCGGACAGCGACGGCTTGGGCAGTCCCGCGGCGTCGTAGATGTCGACGATCTCACCGGACGCGCGGACGGCTGGCAGGGCAGCACCGTCCGCGCGATTCTGGAGAATCCGCGCTACACGGGTTACGCGTTCTTTGGACGATGGACCAAACACGAAACTCTGATCGACCCGGATGACGTCGCCGCAGGCCATGTCGTTCGCTTCCGGAGATCATCACCGGATCGCATTGTCCGGTCGCGCCAGCCCGCGCATCCGGCCATCGTCACCGTCGAGACCTTCACTCAGGCACAGTTGCAACGCCGCTCCCGAGGATTGCGCTCCGCGCGCAAGACCGAGCGCAGTGGACGAAGCACCCGGCACACCTACCTGTTCCGTGGCCGGATTCGCTGTGCGATCTGCCACCGGAAGATGGAGGGCAGCCCGCGGGCGCTCGGCATGTACTACCGCTGCCCGGCCCGTACGCCCGCGCCCGGATCACCCGCCCTGGCGCTCCACCCTCCCGCGATCTATCTGCGCGAAGATCCCATCCGCGACGCGGTCAACAGTGGCTCGGCGGACTGTTCGCTCCGACAAACGTCGACCGCACCGTCGAGGCACTCGTGGCCTCCCAGTACGACGACGAAAAGCGACCCGGTGCCCAACACGCGGCGCGGCAACGACTGAACGAGGCAGAGACCCGCCTGCGTCGGCTCCAGGCCGCGATCGAAGCGGGCGTCGAGCCCACTGCCCTGGTCGACGCGATCAACGAGGCCTACAACACCCGAGCCGCCACCCGCGCAGAACTGGAGAACACACCCGCACCCACCGTGATGAGCCGCGCTGAGGTCTACGCCAGGCTCGACTCTCTCGAGGACATCGACACTGCGCTCTCCAGCGCCAGCAGGGAGCGCCTGGCGAACCTCTACCAGGGCGTCGACCTGCAGATTCGTTACGAACCGAGCACCCAGGTGGCCGAGGCGAGCATCCAGCCTGTGAACCGGGTGAATAGTGAGTGTGTCCGAGGGGGGAATCGAACACCATTCCGCGGCACCGACGCACATTGTCGGTGTTCATGAGAGAATTCTAGCATGGCGGCGTCATAGGGATGTCAAACGCGAAGCTGATTGGGTCGTCACTCGTTCACAGTTGAGCCCCAACCTTGGATGGACGTGAAATTTGCGGTCGCAACAGCCCAATTGTCACACTGTGAGAACATGATGATACATATGATACGAGAGGAGAAATCGGTGTCAGCGGATCAAGAGGCCGAGCGTCAAATTCGAAGGACGCTGAATTCATACTGCGAGAGGAT
>DASXMA010000058.1:0-7836 GCA_036495965.1 Mycobacterium sp. | reverse complement strand
AAGGGCATACCGTTGATGCCACCCCAGATGCTGCACATGATCCTGCCGCGCAAGGACTACGAGATCGTCGAGGACTCGTGGAATGTGGTGGGGCTGCGCGGAACCGGCTCCAAGGACGTCATCGTCAAGGATGCGTTCGTCCCGAGCTACCGGACCATGGACGCGACGAAGGTGATGGACGGCACCGCGCAGCGCGAGGCCGGCATGACCGAGCCGCTCTATCTGATGCCGTGGTCGACGATGTTCCCGCTCGGCATCTCCGCGGCCACCATCGGCATCGCCGAGGGAGCGCTGGCCGCGCATCTGGACTACCAGCGGGAGCGCGTCGGCGCCACCGGAACCGCGATCAAGGACGACCCCTACGTCATGCACGCCATCGGCGAGGCGGCGGCCGACATCAACGCCGCCCGCCAGGAGCTGCTGGCCAACGTCGACCGCATCTACGACATGGTCGCCGCCGGCAAGGAGGTGTCGTTCGCGGACCGCGCGGCCGGTCGCCGCACCCAGGTTCGCGCGGTGTGGCGCGCGGTGGCGGCCGTCGACGAGATCTTCGCCCGTTCGGGCGGCAACGCGGCGCGGATGGACAAGCCGCTGCAGCGGTACTGGCGTGACGTGCACGTCGGCCACCTGCACGCCATCCATGTTCCGGGCACCACGTACCACGCGTCGGCGCTGAGTTCGCTGGGCATCGATCCGCCGCAGGGCCCGCTGCGGGCCCTGATCTAGGAGAAGGCCTGCATGAGCGACCTGAAAAGCCTTGGTTACATCACCATTTCGACCAGCGACATCGACCGCTGGTGGCATTTCGCCTTCCGCGTCCTGGGTTTCGCCGAAGGCAAGGGCCCACGAAACGGCGACGCATCGGCGCTGTACCTGCGAATGGACGAGCGCGCGGCGCGGATCGTCGTCGTTCCCGGCGAGACCGACCGGGTGCTCGCCGTCGGGTGGGAGGTGCGCGACCACGCGGCGCTGCAACGGATCAAGGCCACCCTCGACGGTGCCGGAGTGGCGTTCAAACAACTGTCGGTCGACGAGGCCGAGGCCCGCCGCGTCGAAGAGGTGATGACCTTCGAGGACCCGGCCGGCACCACGCTCGAGGTGTTTCACGGTGCGGTGCTTGACCACAGCCCGGTGATCACCCCGTTCGGCGCGAAATTCGTCACCGGCGATCAGGGAATGGGCCATGTCGTCGTGCCGGCCACCGATCCCAACGCGCTGGTCGATTTCTATACCGACGTGCTGGGTTTCCGGTCCCGCGGTGCGTTCCGGGTACCGTTGCCCAAAGAGTTTGGCCCGGTGCGGGTCCGCTTCCTCGGTATCAACGAGCGCCATCACAGTCTGGCGATCGTTCCAGCCGCACATCAGCGCGATCCTCGTCTCGTCCACATCATGGTCGAGGTCGACACCCTCGACGCCGTGGGGCAGGCCCTGGACCGGGTGAACGCCGAGGGCTTCCAGTTGTCGTCCACGCTGGGCCGCCACACCAACGACAAGATGATCTCGTTCTACGTCCGCGCCCCCGGTGACTGGGACATCGAATTCGGTACCGACGGCATGCGGGTCGACGAAAACTATTACACCGCAGAAGAAATCACGGCCGACAGCTACTGGGGCCACCAGTGGGTCGGTGAAATGCCCGCGGCAATGCGGCTATGACACCCGACACCGACGTCACGCCCGTCGCGGCGGGCTCGATCGCCTCGTGGGACCATGAGGCCGACGTCGTCATCGCGGGCTACGGTGTCGCCGGTGCCGCTGCGGCCGTCGAAGCGGCCCGCTCCGGAGCCGAGGTGCTGGTCGCAGAACGCACCGGCTCCTGGGGCGGCGCGGCGGCGATGGCGGGCGGATTCATCTACCTCGGTGGTGGCACGGCGCTGCAAAAGGCTTGTGGCTTTACCGATTCCGGCGACAACATGGCGGCATTCCTGAACGTCGCGATGGGCCCTGGTGCCGACGAAAGCCGGATCGCCGATTACTGCGCCGGCAGCGTTGCCCACTTCGACTGGCTCGTCGGGTGCGGCGTGCCCTTCAAGGCGGAGTTCTTCTCCGAGCCCGGCTGGGAACCGATGGGTGATCAGGGGCTGATGTACAGCGGTGGCGAAAATGCCTACCCGTTCAACACCATTGCCACTCCGGCTCCCCGGGGGCATGTCCCGCAGATGCAGAACAAGAAGCAGGGCGAAGCCAGCGCAGGCTACATGCTGATGAAGCCGCTCGTCGAGACGGCCACCGCGGCCGGCGCCCGGGCGCTTTACGATCTGCGGGTTCAGCGCCTGATCGTTGAATCCGACGGCCGGGTAGTGGGCATCCGCGCCCGCCAGTACGGCAACGACATGACGATCCGGGCCCGCACCGGAGTGGTGCTCGCGACGGGCAGCTTCGCCTACAACGAGGCGATGGTGGCGCGCTACGCTCCGCGGATCGCCGGACGTCCGGCCGCGTCGATCGAGCAGCACGACGGGCAGGCGATCCGGATGGCGCAGGCGCTGGGCGCCGATCTGGCCCACATGGACGCCACCGAAGTCGCGATCTTCATCGACCCCCAGCAGCTGGTGCGCGGCATCCTGGTCAACGGCCGCGGTCAGCGTTATGTCACCGAGGACACCTACCCGGGCCGGATCGGGCAGCTCACCCTTTATCAGCAGGACAACATCGCCTACCTGATCATCGATGGCGATGCCCAGCAGGAGGCGATGGCCTCGTGGTCACCGAAGTTCATGCTGCGGCCGGCGACCTGGGTGGCTGACACCGTTGCCGACCTGGAACGCGACATGGGACTGACACAAGGTTCGCTGCAGGCGACCGTGGCCGCCTACAACGAGGGCGCCGCCCGGGGCGAGGACCCGCTGCTGCACAAGAAGCCGCAGTGGGTGAAGCCGATCGGTTGTCCCGTGGGCGCAATCGATCTGCGAGAAAGCACCGGTGGCTTCACCTTGGGCGGGTTGAGCACCACGTTGGATGCCGAGGTTTTGCACGTCAGTGGTGAGCCCATTCCCGGGCTGTTCGCTGCGGGGCGTTCGACCGCCGGGCTGGCCGCATGGGGTTACGCCAGCGGCATCTCGCTCGGTGACGGTAGTTTCTACGGACGCCGCGCGGGCCGGTCCGCTGCTAAAGGCTGACCTGCGCTGATCCCGGCTTTCGTCGTCGGACACGGTCCGTGTCCGGCGGCGATTTTCCTGCGGTGAGTGACAACAGCCACACCGGTGTGATACAACCAGATATTCCTAATAGGAATATACCGACCAGATAGACCGCAGCCTTGGAGGGCCGATGACCGCGACCGTTGACACCGTCGAACCAGCTACCCCCACAGCCGTCATCGACCGCATCTCCTTGGTCCTCGACGCATTCGATGGACCGGGCCGACTGACGCTGGCCCAAATCGTCCGCCGTACCGGCCTGCCACGCTCGTCGGCACATCGCATGCTCGAGCGCTTGGTTCAGCTGCGCTGGCTGCGCCGCAACGGCCGCGACTACGAGCTCGGCATGCGTCTGGTGGAGTTGGGTTCGCTCGCCGTGCATCAGGATCGCCTGGTGCGCGCGGCCAAGCCGCTGCTGGGCGAATTACATCGCGCCACCGGGCTTGTCGTACACCTCGCAATTCTGGACGGAGCCGATGTCGTCTATCTCGAGAAGATCGGCGAACCAACGAACGCCGCGATCCCCACCCGGGTCGGGGGTCGCCAGCCCGCGCACTGCACCGCCGCCGGCAAGGCGATCCTGGCCTATTGCGACCAGGACGCCGAGGTGGATCTGCACGTCCGCAAGACCAAGTACTCGATCGCTAACAGCGCGCAACTGGCAGTCGAATTGGCCAAGGTGCGCGCCCACGGCGTCGCGTTCGAGCGCGAGGAGTCGCTGCTCGGATTCGGTTGCGTCGCAGCCCCTATCGGGAGCCCGGGTGAGGCGGTCGCAGCGGTGTCGGTGTGTGGTCCGATGAATCGCATGATGCTCGATCAGCGCCTGGCCGCCCCGGTACGCATGACCGCGATGGCCATCTGGCGCAACGTCGAAGACGGCCCGCAGCGGGTGGCGCCGACCCTGCAGCCGCTGCGGCCGTTGCGGCTTGCACGTCCCACGCCGCGGCCCGCCCTGCAGTACGCGTGAATCCGTTTTCCGGCGGCGTCGCGGTCATAACCGGGGCAGGCGCAGGAATCGGCGCGGGTTTGGCCCGCCACGCCGCCGCGTTGGGGATGACGGTCATGCTTGCCGATATCGACGCAACCGCCATCGCGGAAGTGCGCGAAGAGCTCTGCGCCGCGGGAGGTTCGGCGGTTTCCGTTGTGTGCGACGTGCGCGATCCGGACAGCGTGCAGGAACTCGCCGACCGGACCTACCACGATGTCGGTCCGGTACGGCTATTGGTGAACAACGCCGGCGTCGAACAGTTCGGCTACCTGTGGGACACACCTAAAGCGAACTGGCGCCGCGTCGTCGACATAAATATCAGTGGAGTCTTCCACGGCGTGCGGGCATTTCTGCCGAAGATGATGGCTACCGACGTACAGGCCTGGGTCTGGAACCTGTCCTCGGTCGGCGGGGTGCTCGCGATTCCGTTTCAGGCGCCCTACATCATGAGCAAACACGCGGTGCTCGCGTTGACCGAGTGTCTGTATCTCGATGTTCAGTCGGCGGGACATAACCACCACATTCACGTGCAAGCGGTGCTGCCAGGGGCGGTGGTATCCAACATCTTCGACTCTGCGGGCGGCGTCGACCCTTCCGATGCCACCGACGCCGCAGCCGCCGAACGGCAGCGCTCGGCCATGCTTGACGTCAAGGCTGCGGCCATGGATCCACTGGTGGCCGCCGCGACGATTTTCGAGCAGGCCGCCGAGGGCAGGTTCTACCTGCTCACGGACCCGGAGTCTGTCGGGGCGGCCATGGCAGAGCGAGCGAATGTTCTTGCCACGCAATGGCATCTTCGCTCCGCACTTAACTGGACGGAACGTCGGATTTGATGAGGTCGGCTGCCCGTTCAGCGATCCCGAGCACAGCCGCATTAGGTGGTGCCGACACCAGCGAGGGCATCACCGACGCGTCCACGACGCGTAAGCCGTCAATTCCATGAACACGCAGTTCTGGATCCACGACCGCGAAATCGTCAGAACCTATCCGGCAGGTGCCGGCCGGATGGAAATAACTTCCCGTGGTGCGCCGCAAAAACTCCCGGCAATCATCGTCGCCGCACACTTCTGCCCCCGGCAGAAGTTCGGTGCCGCGCCACGGTTTCAGGGCGGTGGCATGCGCGATTTCTCGTGCCATTCGTAACGCGACGACCATGCCGTCGACATCGCGCTGCTCGCTGAGGTAGGCGGGGTCGATCAGCGGATGGTCGAAAGGATCTGAGCTTCGCAGCTGCAGCGAACCCCGGCTTGCTGGACGCACTAAGGCAAAGAGTACGGAGAACCCGGACCGGCGCCCTGCCAGTGTGGTTCAACGGCGGCTTCGAGGAAGATCATAAACACGTCGGGATCAACGTGCTCGGCACTGCGGCTCAGCAAGCAGGCTTGGCGGGATGGGGTCGCGTCCGCACTCTGCGTAGCGCTGTAGGACACCCACGAAATGGGGTGGTCGTGTAGATTTTCGCCCACGCCGGGAAGATCGGCAACTACGGGAAGGCCGTGCTCGCGCAGCTGTGGCGCGGGCCCAATCCCGGACAACATGAGCAACTTTGGTGATGCGATCGCGCCCGCGCACAAAATCACTTCGCGCTCCGCATAGATGACGTGCGTCTGGCCTTCTTTCAAGTACCGGGCACCCCGGCACCGCGAACCGTCCATCAAAAGTCCAAGCACGTATGCATCCGTCACGACCGTGAGATTGGACCGGGACAGCGTGGGTCGCAGGTACGCGTCAGCCGCACTTTGCCGTTTTTTGCCGACGACATTCTGTTCCAGCCATGACACTCCCTCCCCCTGTGTCCCGTTGAGGTCGCCGGTTTCCGGGTATCCCGTTTCGATTGCGGCCTGGTACAGCGCTTGGGCGAAGGGATTCGCTGCCGGTGGTTGCTCTATCCGCATCGGACCCGTTGTCCCTCGAACCCTGGGATCCCGTCCCTCGGTGTGCTCGCTGCGCCGCAGGTAAGGCAGCGTCGCCCGGTAATTCCACCCTGTGGCACCTTGTCTTTCCCAGGCGTCGTAGCTCGAAGCGTGTCCTCTCGTGTGGACAAGGCCGTTAATGCTGCTGGACCCGCCCAATACCTTCCCGCGTGGACATGGAAGAACCGCGCCGTCGAGCGCGATCTGCGGGGTTGTGGTGAATGCCCAATCCACCGGGGACCCCCATAATTTCACCCCGTCAAGGGCGATCCCGCTCGACATACTCTCGGGACCGCAGGCCGCTCCAGCTTCCAGCAGCGCCACCTGCATCCTGGTGAATTCGGTCAGGCGCGATGCCACAACACATCCGGCTGTTCCCGCCCCGATGACGACGTAGTCGATGCTGTTCTCGCTGACCATGAAAGCCGACGCTATGTGGGACGCACAGCTAATGACGAGCCACGTCGCGCGCCAAGCTGGCCGAATTACGCATGCAAGGCTGCGAATTACCTGGCCACGCCTGCTGGCTCGTCGACGATGGACAAGTCGCCGTGCTGCACGGCGGCCAGAATCGAATCGCGCAACGCTGAGCACGCCAGGAACACGCCCCGGCTGCCCGGCACCGATATCTTCTGCGCTTCGGCACGCTCGGCACACTGGGCCGTCGCGTCGGCGTTCCATTGCACACTGGTCTGGTTCCAGCTGCTCTTGCGGGCCAGCACCCGCGCTCCGCAGTTACGGCACGCCACGGGCATCATGGGGATCTCGTCGAGGCGATTGTCTTCCCGGACGGGCGAATCGAACGTCATCACACCGATCCCGTGCTGGCCGTCTGGGTGGCCATGTTCGCCTCGACCTCTTTCATCCACGCCTCGTACGGCCGGGTTATGTCGAGCTCAAACTCGAAGCGGTCCACCATATCTGACCGCACGTTGGCGGCGTCGACGTAGAACTGCTGGTACCAGCGACGCAGCTGGTAGACCGGGCCGTCTTCTTCTACCAGCAGCGGGTTGTCGATGCGTGCCTTGTGCCGCCAGATCTGGACGTCCTGTTCGAAACCGAGCTTGACGTAATCGCCGAGCGTGATCGCGGTCTCCATGGCCTGGTCGTCGGGCAGCGTGTCCGATTTCTTCACAATGATGCCGTATTGCAGCACAAAGGAATTCGAGTCGATCGGATAGTGGCAATTGATGAGGATCGTCTTGGCGTCGCCTTGCTGGTAGTGGTAGGTCAGGTCGTCGATCATGAAGGACGGGCCGTAGTAGGACGCCACCGATGTGGTGCCCAGCATCTGTGACCCTACGGTGCCGCCGAGATCGGGTCGGCTCCCACCGTCCATGTATTGCGTCGCCACGTGGCGTTCGAAGATGTTCTTGAAGTACGTGGGCAGCGAGCCATGGATGTAGAAGAAGTGCGCCATATCCACGACGTTGTCGATGATTTCGCGACAGTTGCTGTTCACGACCGTGGTGTACCAGTGCCAGTCGGTCCACTCGTCGCTGGTGGCGCCCTCGATGCGCGGGATGGTGACTTCCGGTGGCGGTGGTTTGCGCTCGGGGTCGTTCCAGACGAACAACATGCCGTCCTGTTCCAGCGTGGTCCAGGCTTGGGTGCGGGCCAGTTTGGGTGTGCGCCTGCTGTAGGGCACCTGCTTGCAGCGGCCGTCGCCACCCCAGCGCCAGTCGTGGAATGGGCACGCGATCTCGTTGCCTTTGATTTCGCCTTGGGATAGGTCACCGCCCATGTGCCGGCAAAAACTGTCGAGCACATTGATGTTGCCGTCACCGCTGCGGAA
>DASXMA010000057.1:0-2099 GCA_036495965.1 Mycobacterium sp. | reverse complement strand
GACTCAAAGCTGGTAGGTCGCTGAAGAGTCAACTAGGTAGCCGATAGGTCAGCACTTCACCGGCGGTTGGACTCACTCACGGGGACTCGCCGAGCCGGGCCCGTATGTCGCTACCCCGGATCGGTGCCACGATCTCGATATTGACGACTTACGGAGTGTCTGGAAGGTCAGTCGCGGTTTGCTGGGTGGTGGTGGGCGTGGTGTGACATGCTGTGCGGGTGTCCGCAGGGGGCCCGCCTTCTGGGGTTGTGACGTTCCTGTTCACCGATGTTGAGGGTTCGACCCGTCGGCCCTCGCAGTGGCCGGTTCCGGTGGCGAGACGATGGATGCCGCGGATGGCCTCATCGAGGCTGCGGAGGCAACAGGCAACCCGTCCTGGCTCGCGGGGGCGCTCGGTGCCTATGGTGTGGCTTTCCGTGACGCGGATCCCGTCGGGGCGCTTAACGCCCTGCGCCGGGGCCTGGTGATCGCTCAAGACAGCGGCAACCGCACCCAAGCGTCACTCCTGGCGCTGAATCTGGCACGACTTGAGGCCGAGCACGGCGACACGCTGGCCGCGTTCGATCACCTCACTCTGGTAATCCGCAACTGTTACAACGCGGGCGACACCACCGCGATCCGCTGGAAGCTGGCCGTCCTCGCCGTTCTTTTCGACCGGCTCGCACGCTACGAACCGGCGGCCACCGTCGCCGGGTTCGCGCTCAGTCCTTTATCTTCGGCGGCGTTCCCCGAAATCACCACCGCGATCACCCACCTGCGGGACGTCCTCGGCGAGGCGACCTACGAATCGCTCGCCCGCAAGGGCGAGACGATGACCACCGCCGAGATGGTGGCGTACGCCTACGACCAGATCGACCAGGCCCGAACAGAACTCGAACACCCGAGCTGAAACGCGGCGGCCCGGCGGCTCGGGTCGATAGCAGCCATTCCGCAATCCTGCCTTGCGTCAGGCGTGTTGGTCAGCCTCTTGAACGAGCTGCACGCGCGAGGTTAGCCCGAGCTTGGTGTAGACGTGGGTGAGGTGGGTTTGCACGGTGCGCGGTGAGACGAAACGCCTTGTGGCGACGCTGACCAGTCGCACTACGTCGCGCTCGGTGGGGGTGCGCGATGACCAGCCGCTGGTGGGTCGTTTGCGTTCGCCACGGCCGCGCTGCGCGTAGGTGATCGCTTCCTCGGTGGACAGGGCGGCGCCCTCGGCCCACGCGGATTCAAAGTCGGGGACGGCCCGATTCGCGTCGAGGTTCAGGTCGTCGGCAGCGAAGGAGACGCTGACGGAGTAAGACCACCAGCACGGCGAAAGCGGCTCGGAGCTCGCGTCCTAAGAAGAGTCGGCGCGGATGCGGTAGCTCTCAGAGCCGACCGAGCAGTTCGGCCTTCTTCGCGGCGAACTCCTCGTCGGAGAGGATGCCGCGCTCGTGCAGCCCGGCCAGCGACTCGATGGCCGCGACGATGGCCGCGGGATCCCCGGACGCACCGGAAGCAGGCTCGGGTGCCTGCGTCTGAGGTGCGAATTGCGGTGCCGGGCCGGAAGCAGGCTCGGGTGCCTGCGTCTGAGAGTGCCTGCCCTCCCCGCCCGAAAACATAGGTGCGAATTGCGGTGCCGGGCCGGACTGGTACTGCGACTGGTACTGCGGGGCGACTGGCGACTCGTACTGCTGCTGCTGGCTGCGCGGGGCGGGTGCCGGGGTAGGAGTTTCGGCCACCCGCTGCGTACCGAGCTCAGACAGGCTCGATACACCGAAGGTGCCCAACTGGCTGGTAAAGCCCACCGAGCCGTATCCGCCGCCCTGCTGCTGTTGTTGCACGCCACCGATATGGTGCTCGCCGGTGTCAAAAACCTTTGTGACACCGTTGATCTGGATCGCCAGCCGCCGGGTACTCGGGAAGATTGCGTAGCGCACATCGTTCTGGCCGCCCGCCGCGCTCGGAACGCCGAGGTTGGCCGGCCACCAGTTGGCCGCGGTGAACATCGAGGGGGGAAACACCGAGGAGGTGGCAAGCAGTTGGGCCAACTCGCTGCACAGCGCATCGACGCGCGCCCTGAGCGCGTTGTCGAACATGTTGCCGCCGACCATCGTCATCCCGCCCTGCATCCATTG
>DASXMA010000056.1:0-11254 GCA_036495965.1 Mycobacterium sp. | reverse complement strand
TGCCGAGGCGGAACTCGTGACGGCGCCGGGGTCATCCGGGCTGCTGAGCTCCTGCTCGACGACGACGACGCCGTCATGCACGTAAATCCGACCGATCTCCGCTGACACCTTGCGGGAGGCGGCCCACCTGCGGAGCGCCTCATGGCCTTGTGCGGCTCCGTGAGCGTCGCCGAGGTCGATGTCGTCGCTGGACAAGGCCACCAACGTTTCGAGGTCGGAAGCGTTGAGAGCGTCTTGCCACGCCAGAACGGTGGCGATCTCCGATGTGGTCATGGTCTGCAAGTTACCGTGTGCCGGCTCCGAACACGTCGTTTACCCGACCCCGGCTAGAACGCCGTGCGTTCCAGCCAGTTGTGCCATACCGAATCGTCGCCGAACAGCTCGATACCGGTGTCGCCGACCGGAACGCGGCGCAGGAGCGCCAGCAGCAACCCGGCGACGCCGCCGCGCAGCGCCACGGTGCCCTTGCCGTGCTCGTGCGACCAGCTGATCCGATCGCCAGAGGCGCTGATCGTCCATTCGCCGGGTTCAGTTAGATCTGGATCGGTTGCGTGCAGGTGGATGGTGTTGCCTTCCTCGAGCGGCAATGCCTCCCCGTCGCTTCCGGCCTGGATCGCGACCCGTTCAAGCCATTCGGTGATCGCGTCGGACGCGATGTCGGGTTCCAGTGTGTACTCGCTGCCCAGCGCGATGGCGGCGTCGGCCCGGTGCACCGCCACTTCGTGCAGCCGGCGCCGGATCCACCAGTTCGCCGGCCGCGGCCCGAGAAAAGTCCACACCGGCGTCTCGACACCCGACAACTCGACGGCATCGACCAGCCGTTGGGCGCCGCCGTGCAACCAGGAGATCGCGTCGGCGGGGTCCGGTGGCGGCTTGCCACCCTCGACGCTGCGGGGGTCAAGGAAGCTGTCGAGCCGGTCTCGCACGATCTGAGCCGCCCAACGGTCGCCACGGCCGACATGCCGGAACAATTGCCTGAGGTTCCAGCCCGGGCACGTCGGCACCGGCATGGCTTCGTCGACGTCACGGAAAAGCTCTGAGAACGCTTGGTTCTCTTCCAGGAATGCGGCCGCATAGTCCACGCGGTCAGGTTACCCGGCGGGTTATCGACAGCTGCAGCGTTGCTAAGGCCGTCGCGCGCCGAGCCGGAACACCCGCCAGCCCGCCTGCTGCCAGCGGCTGACATCGAGGCAGTTGCGGCCGTCGACGATGACCCGGGCCCGCACCTGGTCGGCTAGATCGTCCGGGTCGAGGTCGGTGAACTCCTGCCACTCGGTAAGCACCAAGACTGCGTCCGCGCCTTCGCACGCCTCCGTCACTGAAACCGCGTAATTCAGTGTGGGGAATTGACGGCGGGCGTTCTCCAGGGCTTTCGGGTCGTAGACGTTGACCGCGGCACCGTTGAGCTGCAACTGGCCCGCGACGTTGAGTGCGGGCGAATCGCGTACATCGTCGGATTCGGGTTTGAACGCGGCGCCGAGCACGGCGATGTTGGCCCCGAGCAGTGAGCCTCCACACGCCGTGGTGGCCAGTTCGACCATCCGGGTTCGCCGGCGCATGTTGATGCTGTCGACCTCACGCAGGAAAGTCAGCGCCTGGTTGGCGCCCAGCTCGCCGGCGCGGGCCATGAACGCGCGGATGTCCTTGGGTAGGCAGCCGCCGCCGAAACCCAAACCGGCGTTGAGACATTGGCGTCCGATACGCGGGTCGTACCCC
Organism: Mycobacterium sp.; assembly: GCA_036495965.1. Classification (GTDB taxonomy): domain Bacteria; phylum Actinomycetota; class Actinomycetes; order Mycobacteriales; family Mycobacteriaceae; genus Mycobacterium. The sequence goes on along the minus strand of DASXMA010000056.1, from coordinate 9,538 downwards.
AGCGCGTCGGCTAGCAGGGTGACGTCGGCGCCCGCGGCCTCGCACACCTCAGAGACCGCGTTGATGAACGAAATCTTGGTCGCCAGAAAGGCATTGGCGGATACTTTGACCAATTCTGCGGTCTGCAAGTCTGTCACCAGGAACGGCACACCCGCGTCCAGCAGCGGCCCGTACAGCTCACGGACAGTCCTCTCGGCACGCGCTGAATCATCCTGCACGCCAAGGACAATGCGATCTGGCTCTAAGGTGTCGCGCACCGCGTAACCCTCCCGCAGGAACTCGGGATTCCAGGCGATTTCGACGTCAACTCCCGCAGGCGCGAGCGCAGCGGCCCGCTGGCTCAGCTCCGCCGCTGTGCCAACTGGGACAGTCGATTTGCCGACAAGCACCGCAGGCCTGGTCATTCGGGGCACAAGGTTGTCGATGACGGCATGAACATGGCACAAGTCGGCGCCATATCCGCCCTTCTTTTGCGGTGTGCCAACCCCTAGGAAATGCACATCGGCGAAATCGGCCGCCAGGTCGTAATCGGTGGTGAAGTGCAGTCGCCCAGCAGCCAGGTTGTCGGTCAACAGCTTTCGTAGGCCCGGCTCATAGAAGGGGATGTCACCCCCGGCGAGCTTAGCGACTTTACCCGGATCGATATCGACCCCGATGACCTCGTGTCCCAGTTCGGCCATTCCGACAGCGTGCGTGGCGCCTAGATAACCGGTGCCGAAGACGGTGCATCGCATACCACCGGTGTAGGTGGCCGCGATGAGCTAACTGCATCGTCCCGCTAATCGGGAGGCAAACGGCAGGTGACAGATGGCCGCCGGAGGACTACCTACCGTGACCGCCGCCGAAGCCACCGTGGCCTCCGCCGAAGCCGCCGTGACCTCCGCCACCGCCGAACGGACCGCCACCAAACGGCCCGCCGCCACCGCCGCCACCGTGACCACCGCCGAAGCCGCCTCCCGGCGGGCCGCCAAAGCCTGGTATCGGCAACGGAATCGGCACTGGAATGGGTGCCACCGGTGGCGGAGCCGGTGCCGGAGCGGCAGGAATAGGCGCCGGCGCTGGGGCCTCCTGGACGGGGACAGGAGCCGGAGCGGGCGCCACGACCGGCGGCGGAGCGGGAGCGGGTGCCTCGACCGGTGCAGGCGCCGGAGCTGCTGGCGCCGGAGCGGGAGCTGCTGGCGCTGGAGCCGGAGCTGCCGGTGCCGGCTGGGCGGGGGCGACGACGTCGTGGCCAGGAACGGGACGTACACCGGCCGTAGGCCGGATAGCGATCGCAAGCGAAACGACCAGCGCCGCCACGCCCACGATGAAGATCCCCGCCAAAACGCTCCCCACCAGACCGAACGACCGCCGCTCGCCCGCGTCGACAAAAGTGGTCGCGGCGGTGTGATGACCGGTGTAGGCGTCGGCAGAGTCGTCGCCGACGGCGCTGTAGGCAAGGGCACCGTCGCCGGCCTCCGCTCCGGCCGGAAATTCGAAATAGCCTGGGGCGACCGCGAACGGGGCTATGGCACCGGTGCCGGGATCCTGCGCGTAAGCCCGCGCCGCAGTGGATGACACAAACAGCGGCGCATGCGCCGACGCCAGCGCCGCTCCCCGGGCCAGTGCCGTATGAGGCTCCTCAGCCGCCGTCAACGGAAGGGTGGTTGCCGCCTCCAGTGCCGGTTTGATCAACGGGACGTCGATGCCGGAGCCGACGACGAAGACCGCGTCCGGGCGCGTCTCCAACGCCTCAGCGGCAGAGACCATCGTGGCCAGTTGGGCCACCGCAGCGTCGTCGTCGTCCGGGAGGGCCTCGCGATGCACATTGGCGATCGACCCGTCGGCGCTGTCGACGACCGCCAGGGTCGCGGTATTGGGCTCGATGTACAGCAGCGCCGTCTGCGCGTAGTTGGTTTGGTTGCCGACGGCTTGAGCCAGCGCGGCCGCGGCCAGAAAGGCCGAGACCAACATCACATTCTCGATCTTGTGGGCGGCCAGCGCGTCGCGCAGGGCGGCGGCCTCGATGGGGTCGGTAAAGGTGACTCCAGTCGACGCCAATTGGTAGCCGCCCTCGGCGGCGCCCTCGCGGGTACCCAGGATCGCCGACACCACTTGATCGGCGGCGCTTACTGTTGCCGCGTCGTTTTGAGCGGAAACGTCGAAATTGTCTTCGTCGACGGTGGCGCCATCCCCATTTTCACCCTCGACCAGCACCATCCTGACTGCCGTCGGTGCCATCGACACGCCGAGTACGGTGTCCAAAGCTCCTCCATCGTCTGTTTTGCCAGCCATTCAACGTCCAGGGACGTCGTCATCGCACGCTCAACCGGCGGCGGGCGCTACTAACTCCCCCTGAGTTCCCGTAATTACCCGATTTTACGCTTGTTCGGACCGTCGAGGTCTCGGGCGAGGTTACTCCTTAAGGCCCGAGGATGCCCCGCTCGATGTGGCGGTGAAGCCAGTCGTGATCGTGGTCCCTGGGCCGCTCTGACGGATCCGCCGGCGCTTGCGAGGGCGCCGCGGTTTCCGGGGCGGGGACCGCCGAGGGGGGAGGCGGGGCAGGCACCGGAGGTTTCGCCGGTGCCTGGGTTGCCGGCGCGACGACGTTCTTGCTGATATCCGGCCGCTGGTCCACATGCGGCCGGATAGCGAAGGCCAAGGCAAGCGCCAGGGCAACCGCCCCACCTACGAAGATCGCCATCGCAGTAACAATCGCCAGCAGTGGCTTGCGGCTGCGCCGCTTGCTCAGATCGGCGCGGGATTCTCGGCGGACGCCGGTTTCGTGTTCCGCAACGGCGCTGTAGGCCAGCTCCCCTGGGCCTGAATCGGCAAGCGCGCCCGGACCCACGTAAGGCATCGCAACCGTGGACGGGGCTCCCAATTGAGCATTCGCCGACGCCAGCGCCGCCCCCCGCGCCGCCCCCCGCGCCAATGCCATCTCGGGTTCCTCAGGTGCGGTTACCGACAGCGACGTCGCCGCTTCCAGCGTCGGCTTGATCGACGGGATGTCTACGCCAGAGCCGACGAGGAACACCCCGTCCGGGCGAACTTTCATCGATTCAGCACCTGCGACCATCCCGCTCAGCTGTGCCAGCGCCGCGTCATCGCCTTCGGGCAGCGGCTGGCGATGCACATCAACGATGGACCTGTCGGAGCTGTCGACAACAGCCAGCGTCGCGCTGGCCGGCTCAACGAACAGCAGCGCGGTGCGCGCGCAATTAGTCGCGCTGCCCACCGCCTGCGCCAGCGCTGCCGCCGCCATGAACGCGGAGACCAGCATGACGTTCTCGATCTTGCGTGCTGCCAACGCATCACGGAGAGCCGTCGCCTCGGCCTGATCAGTCCAGGTCACTCCGCTTGACAGGAGCTGGTAGCCGCCTTGCGCCGCGCTTTCCCGAGTCCCGAGGATGGCCGCGATCACCCGATCCGCCGCAACGACGGCCGCGCGACCGGCGACATCGAAGGCGTCTTGATCGACAGTGACCCCGCCGGCGCCTACACCTTCAACGAGCACCATGCGGACTGTCTCTGGTGCCATAGAAACACCAAGTACGGTCTCCACCGCTTCTCCAAGTCCCCCAACTGGTTTGCTGTGTTGGCCGAAAAACGACTTCGCTGCCGCCGCATCGCAGGCGTGATGATTTCCGCGTTCGCTGAACTTCATCGAGTTCGGGCGCGACCAATCCCTAGTCCGCCACCCTAGCTCGACGACGCCTATTCGCTCCGCTTGACGCGCGGTGGCTACCTGTGCCCGAATCCGTGGCCACCGCCGAAACCGTGGCCACCACCAAAGCCCCCGAATCCGTGCCCACCGCCGAAGCCACCGTGGCCACCGCCGAAGGGACCATGGCCCCCGCCGAAGGGCCCGCCCCCGAAGGGGCCATGACCGCCACCGAGGGGTCCGCGGGGCGCCGGCGGTCCGATAATCGGAACGCGGGGAATTGGTGGAACGAATACCGGCGCCGGGAGCGGTGGAGCTGCGGGAACCGGAGCCGCGGCCGGCGGACCCATGGGATGGGGCGCCGCCAACGGGGCAGGTGGCTCGATTTTCGGCTGCGCTGGAACGGAAGCCTCTGGAACGAAAGCCTTAGGTGGCGCGGGCGCGGGCTGGGTTGGGACGACGATGGCTTGGGCGGGGCTGGGGCGCATCGCGACCGTCGGGCGAATACTTATCGCCAACGCAATCTCCAGCGCCACGACCGCGCCGATGAATATCACCGCGAGCGTGCTCCCCACTAACAGCATTGACCTCCGCCGCTGCCCGGCCTCATCCAAACCAATGGCGGTGCCCCCGTCACCAATGGCGGTGCCCCCGTCACCAATGACGGTGCCCGCTTCGGCGTCCTCGTCCGGTACTGCGCTGTAGGCGACATTGGGCTTGCCCGTCTTGGCATCAGCGGAAGGCTCTGCAACGGCCCGGTATTCGGGCAGATATCCGGGTAGTAAGCCTGGACACTGTCCGGCGAGTGCTAGCGGGTCGACCTCGCCGGTGCCGGGATCCAGCGCGTAAGCTAGTGCGGCTGTGGACGACGCGAACAACGGTGCGTTCGCCGACGCCAGCGCCGCACCCCGAGCCAAGGCCATCTCCGGCTCGTCAGGTACGCACAGCTGGAGTGAAGTGGCGGCCTCCAGCGCAGGCTTGATTAGGGGGATATCGACGCCAGACCCGACGACGACCACACCGTCCGGGCGCGTTTCCAGCGATTCAGCGCCGGAGACCATGCCGACAAGTTCGGCGACGGCCTGCTCTTCGTCGTCAGGCAGAAGTCTCCGGTGCACATCGGAGATCGATCCGTCAGCGGTGTCGACCAAAGCCAGGGTCGCGGTGTACGGCTCCACGAAGAGCAGCGCCGTGTTCGCATAGTGAGTGGCATCGCCGACAGCCTGAGCCAGCGCAGCCGCGGCCATAAAAGCCGAGACCAGCATGACGTTCTCGATCTTGCGCGAAATAAGCGCATCACGAAGCAACGCCGCCTCGACATGATCGGTCCAGGTCACGCCAGCCGACAGCAGCTGATAGCCGCCCTCTTCAGCGCCTTCCCGAGTACCCAAGATGGCCGAGACCACCTGGGAGGGTGCGGTGCGGGGTGATGCGTCGTCGACGTCGAAGTTGTCCTGGTCGACGGCGGCCCCGTCGGCGCTTTCACCTTCGACCAGCACCATGCGGACCTTCGTCGGCGCCATCGACACGCCAAGTACGACGCCCACCACCGCTTAAAGCTCCCCCTTTGTAGTTTGCTGTGCCGCCCCGCTCAGCCCACGGACAGCACGGATTTTTCTTGTCATTAACCACGGATTTTGCTGCCACAGCACCGCGTAGGCTCTGGAATCCGAGATTAGCTGGGCGTTATGAAGTTCTGACAAATAGGCGGCGCGTGTTCTCGACCAGCCCTTGCCTTTCGAGCGTACCCGCGTAGCCGCAGGGTGGTAAGGGTCCCTCGCTGCGGGTTAACCGAGTTGCAACGCCGAGCAACGTCCGGACTACCAGCCCGATGGCTACCTGTGCCCGCCTCCGCCGCCGCTGTGGCCGCCGCCTCCAAAGCCGCCACCGCCACCAAAGCCACCGCCGCCGCCAAAGCCGTCGTGGCCCCCGCCTCCGAAGCCGCCGCCGCCAAACGGCCCGCCACCGCCGTGACCGCCACCGCCGAAGGGTCCGGGACCAGCGGGCTCACCGCCGCCGCCGTGACCGCCACCGCCAAAGGGACCCCCACCGCCAAAGGGACCGCCACCGCCGTGACCACCTCCGCCAAACGGTCCGGAACCAGCGGGCTCACCGCCGCCGCCCAATGGACCGCCACCGCCAAAGGGACCCCCACCGCCGAGACCGCCGCCGAAGGGCCCAGGACCAGCAGGCTCACCACCGCCAAGACCACCGGGGCCCGTGCCGGGGAAGGGAACGTGTCCGCCGCCCTCGCCGCCAGGACCGCTCGGCTTGGGCGACGGGCCCTGCGCCGGAGGAACTTGGTGCGGCGGCGACTGCGGCTCAGGGACGTGCACCGGCGGTTGGCTCAGCACTGGCGGTGACACGCGCGGTGGGGCCTCGATCACCGGTGGCCGTATCACCGGATCGGGGGCGGGCAAGTGGATGGGTGGCGCGGGAACCGGCGCCAGCGGAGGGACCACAACTGGAACCGGCACCACCGGAACCGCGGGAGGAGCTGCGGGGATCGCGGGAGCCGCGGGCAGCGGTGCGGCCATTGGCGGATTCAATGGCTTGGGCGCCGCCAGGGGTGTCGGGGCGCTGATTTTCGGTGCCGGAGCAGACGCCTCCACGGGCGCGGGTGCGGGGGCCTGCTGTGTTGGGACGATGAGGCTTTGGTTGGGGCTGGGCTGCAACGCCACCGTCGTGCGGATGCCGATCGCCAGTGCAATCTCCAGCGCCACCACCGCGCTGATCGCGACCACCGCCATCCCGCTACCGACCAGCAGCACCGGCCTGCGACGCGGTTGGCTCTCGTCCAGATCAGCAAGGTCGGATGTGTCTATTACGACGGTCGGGACATCGGCGTCCTCGTCCGGGACAGCGCTGTAAGCGAAGTCGTCGTCACCGTCGGGAAGCCCGGAAACACTGAGGTATTCAGGCAATACGTAAGCGTCGACGGCACCGGTGCCCGGGTCTTGGGCGTAGGCCAGCGCAGCGGTCGACGAGGCGAACATCGGCGCATTCGCCGACGCCAGGGCGGCCCCGCGGGCCAGCGCTGTCTCTGGCTCCTCCGGCGCGCTCACAGCAAGCGAGGTGGCCGATTCCAGCGCCGGCTTTATCGGGGCGATGTCGACGCCTGAGCCGATCAGGAACAGACCGCCTGGCCCCCATTCAAGCTCCTCCAGCCCGCAGATCATCCCGGTGAGTTGTGCGGTCGCCTCGTCATAGGACTCGGCATAGATCTGTTCTCGGTAGAGATCGACGATGGAACCGTCGGAGGTCTCGACGACGGCCAACGTCGCGGCTTCGGGCTCGACGAAAAGCACCGCCGTGCGCTCGTAACCCATTGCTCCGCCGACGAATTGACCCAGCGCTGTCGCAGCGAGAAACGCCGAGACCAGCATCACGTTCTCGAGCTTGTAGGCGGCTAAGGCGTCGCGCAGGGCGGCCGCTTCAAGTTGATCGGTCCACGTCACCCCGATCGACGACAGCTCGAGGCCGGCATCGGCGGCGCCCTCGCGGGTGCCCAGGATGGCAGCGATTACCCGATCGGACGCGCTCGTAGTGGCCGAGTCGGCAGCAGCAGTAACGTCAAACTCGTCCTCTTCTACCGTGGCGCCGTCGGCGTTTTCACCTTCCAGCAGAACCATCTGAATCGACGCCGGGGCCATCGACATGCCGAGCACGATATCCAATACAACCCCTCCAAAGGTGTTGCTAGCCAAGGCCATGGTCAGGCGGAGGAGAAACCACGGACTACTCAATAGTCGCGCAAAAAGACTGTGCGGTAGCCCTGCCGAACTTATGTAGATCTTATGAAGTTCTGATAGGACCGAGACGGCGTCGGTCCCCGCTGACCCTGGTACTTCGAACCGACGCGCGAACTGCCGTAAGGATGTTCAGCCGGGCTGGTCAACCGCAAGATACACAGCTGCCCGATCTTCATGCCCGGCCACAGAGTGATAGGCAGATTGGCGACGTTGGACAGCTCAAGCGTGATGTGACCGCTGAAGCCGGGGTCGATGAAGCCTGCCGTCGAGTGCGTCAGCAAACCCAACCGGCCCAGCGACGATTTGCCCTCCAGCCGGCCCGCGAGGTCGTCGGGCAGGGTGATGAGCTCCAGCGTCGAGCCGAGCACGAACTCGCCCGGGTGCAAGACGAAGGGTTCTCCCTCAATGGGTTGCACCAGGCTGGTCAGCTCGTCCTGCTGCTTGGCGGGGTCGATATGGGTGTAGCGGGTGTTGTTGAACACCCGGAACATGCAGTCAAGGCGGACATCGATGCTGGAAGGCTGCACCAGGGCGTCGTCGAACGGGTCGATGCCCAACCGGCTGGCGGTGATTTCGGCCCTGAGGTCGCGATCGGAGAGCAGCACCCGACGAGCCTATCCGTTGCGGCGAAGCCGAATGCTAGCCTGCTGGGGCAACAGCGCCGATGTAGTTCAATGGCAGAACATCAGCTTCCCAAGCTGAATACGCGGGTTCGATTCCCGTCATCGGCTCCACCCCTGACCAGCTTGAACGCCGTTCGAAGGTGTTCGAAGCACCACTCAGTGTCACGAGAGTGTCACGCGGACAACTACCCGATTCAAAATCGCCCCGGCGGCCTTGAGCGCCTCGGTCTGGGAGTGCGTATATAGCCGCATGGTCAGGCTGGCGTCCTTGTGCCCAATCCACGCCGCGATCACCGCCACCGGGACACCGGACAGGTGCATCAGGGTCGCGCACGTGTGCCGGGCCGCGTCGAGCTTGATGTGACGGACCCCAGCAGCCTTGACCGCATCGCACCAGTACCGCGAGAGCACCGCAGGCGAGTACGGCAGCGGACCAGCGCGAGAAGCTCCACACCGTCCCCGGCCTGTCCCACAACGTGGAATCCCGAGCGGTCAAGCAGGCTGGCCAAACCCTCCCGAAGCAGCGCGTCGTCCTGGGCGACGATTACCCGCAATGCCGCCTCGACCGCACCGAGACGTTGCGGTGGTGCGGCGTTGTGCTCATCATGTGGATCCCCGCCGTTGTCGGCAGGCACGGGCATGTCATCGACGGCAAACGCGTTGCGACGGTGGGTTTTTTGCTGTCCAGCGACTTCTGGTCTCATTGCCGAGCCAACGAGGTGTCCTGTTGCCAGAGCGCTCGCCAGTCGCGCTCCTCATCTTGCTTGTCATGGTGCAGCTCCACCGAGGGCGAGCTCAGATGGATGGCAGGGTGCGGCAGGGTGAAGAAGTCGCCTTTGCCTTGCGCGGAAGCGCCGCTTCCGGTGTCGATGTAGCAGTACCCCTTGCCTGAAAGGGCGGCGTTGGTATCGGTCTTGCCCAGGTAGTGCAGAACGTTGATGGCTGCGGTTTTGGCGCCGTTTTTCGCGAAGATCGCCGCCTTGGGTAGGGGCCGCCCCGAGGGCGAAGTGATGGCGGTGGTGTCGCCGATGGCGAAGATGCCGGGGTGTTGAGTCTGCATGGTTGTTGCATCGACGCTGATCCATCCCGGACCGTCCAAGGTTAGTGCGGGTTCGTGTGGGGGCACGAAGACGAGCAGATCGAATTCGGTGGCGCTGCCGTTTTGGAAGTGGATCATCCGCCGGTCGGGGTCGATGCGCTGCGCGGCATGTTCGCCGAAGAATTCAATGTCGTTGTCGTTGAGCAGGGTGACAAGTTCAGGTCCGGCGTAGGGTCCCGCAGAGGGCATCGGTTGCTTCTCGGGCGTGTACACCTCGATCTGAGTCCCAGCTCGTAATCCGTTGTGGCGGAGCAGGTCTGCGGCTAAAAGAGCGCCTTCGTAGGGGGCGACGGGGCATCGGTAGGGCTGAGAGGTGACCAAAAACACCAGCTTGCCGCCGGTGAAGTCGCGTAGCGCCTGATTCGCCTCAGCGGCGGCGGCGATGCTGTAGTAATGGACGGCAATTCGGTTGTCGACAGCG
>DASXMA010000055.1:0-13616 GCA_036495965.1 Mycobacterium sp. | reverse complement strand
GCCCTTGCTCTCTGGGCTGACTGTTCCAGAGTAAGTCTGGAGGTCATCGACGCCTACCCTCCGCGGCGTCCGCGATACGGGCCGCCGAGGCAAGACGGCCCGACGTGGTGTTCGGGCCCTACGGTTCGGGGCCAGCGCTCGCGGCCGCGGCCGCCAGCAAAGGGGTCATCTGGAACCACGGTGGCGCCACCAGCCGGCTGGCGCGGCCGGCGTACCCGCGTGTCGTCAACGTGGAGTCTCCCGCTTACCGCTATCTCGCCGCGGTGCTCGAGTCCCTTGTCGCCGACGGTCTTGTGGAGGGGTCGGAGGTGGTAATGGTGCACGTCGACACGGGGTTCGGTCGCGAGGTGGCCGAAGGGGCGGCGGTGGCGGCCCGGCGACTCGGTCTGCTGCGGCGGTCGGTCAGTTTTCGCCCAGGCCGGGCCAGAGACGTGCTGGCGCAGATCCCGGCGGGCGATGTGCTGTTATCGGCCGGTTCTTTCGACGATGACGTCGCCATCGCGCAGTGGGACGGCGAACGCCGTTGGCGCGCAGTTGGATTGGTCGCCGCGGGGGTCGATGAGCTCCGGCAGGCCATCGGTGATCGCGTTGAGGGGCTTTACGGACCGTGCCAGTGGTTCGACGACGGGACAGATGATCCTACTGACGGACCCGACAGCGCGTGGTTCAGCCAGTGTTATCGGGACGCGAATGGTACTGAGCCGCCCTATCCGGCTGCTGCGGCCTTCGCCGCGGGTGTCGTTTGGCAGCGCTGTGTGAAGGAGGCCGGCACGGTTGAATCCCTGCCGGTGCTGGCCGCGTCACAACGACTCGACACCACCACCTTGTTCGGGCGGTTTCGTGTCGACCCGGTCACCGGCGTGCAAACCGGCCATCAGATTCGCGTCGTTCAGTGGCGAGGCGGACAGCGGGTGCTGGTTGATCAGCCGCGTCGTCGGACGTGAGCGTCGAAGGCGCATCGCTCGTGCACGGGTCGGCGTGTCGGCGGCGGGTCACGCGATTGGCCGCCGAGTGCGGTGTGGCCGCGATGGCGAGGTTGGGGGCGGTAACTGCGGGGCGGGCCCGCAGTAGCAGGGCGGTGTTCGTGTAGGCCCCAGGATGGCCGCCCCATACGGTCACACCCGGAACCGTTTCGGGCGCATCTGATTCCCAGCTCAGAGACCCCGCGGGCCTAGAACGACGCTGGATCGGGCAGTACGGCGCCGGGCGAGTACGGCACCGCAGGAGTCTGCCCCGGCAACACCGTGTTCGGATAGCTGGGAGACAGGGGGTCTGTACTGGAACCGCTGCCGGGAAAGAAGGCATTCAACAGACGACCGAGCTCGCCGAAGATCGTGTTGGCGATATTCACAGCCGTGGTCGGGTTAGGCCCGGCAGGGGCGGGAACGGGCACTGGATCGTCGACAAGGAAAGGTTGCTGCGGAGCCGCCCCAGCGATTCCGCTGCCAAACCCAATTGCGCCAATTGCGGCCAGCGCGAGCGCCATACCCAGCGTCGCTCGGGTCAGTGGCCCGCGAGTATTCGAAATCGCAAACATGTTCCGGAACAAGGGGATACTCCTCAAACTCCGCTGAAGCACCGAGTGCTTCAGACACTCAAGCCACTCCGGTAACAATGCTGTTCAAGAATCACAATTGAAACACGACACGATCACAGATCGAACTCTATAGATTTGCTTACTAATCTTGGAATTTGCTTACTCTAGGTGACCTTCGGCCGGGAAGTTGGTGCGTGCGATCGCGGCGGAAAGTCGGTCGCTATCCCGACAACCCAAACCTTTCGACGCACCCCGTAGTCCACACGTGACTACGAACTTGCAAGGGTTCGCTCGCCGTCGGCAACCGATAGGCTGGCTGCGACAGACCGGGACCGATTCTCATAGGAAGGTAGGCAATGGTGGACGTCTATGAGGCGGTCACAAGCCGACGGGCGGTGCGCGGATTCACCGACCAGCCGGTAACGACGGAGGTGCTGGAGCGCGTGCTGTCCGCCGCGGCATGGTCGCCGTCCGGATCCAATCTTCAACCGTGGAACATCTACGTGGTGACCGGCGCGCCCCTGGCCGAACTCAAGAAGCGCGCCGTCGAGCGGGTGGCCAACAGCGTTCTCTGGGACGAGCGGGAATACGTGATGTACCCGCCCGCAATGAAGTCGCCCTACCGCGAACGCCGATCCGCGTTCGGCCACGAGCGCTACAGCGCACTCGGCATCGCGCGCGAGGATTGGGAGGCGCGCCAACGAGCCGCCATCGCCAACTGGGACTGTTTCGGCGCGCCCGCCGCCCTGTTCTGCTACATCGACCGCGACCTGGGCGTGGCCCAATGGGCCGACCTCGGGATGTATCTGCAAACGGTCATGCTGCTGCTGCGTGCTGAGGGGCTACACAGCTGTCCACAGATGGCGTGGTCACAGGTCCGCAAGACGGTCGAGGATATCGTGTCACCCCCAGACGAGCTCATGCTGTTCTGTGGCATGTCGATCGGGTACGAGGACGTCACGGTGGAGTACATCCGCACGGGCCGGGCTGCGCTCGACGAGACGGTCACCTTCATCCAGGACTAGCTGGAGAAAAACATGAGCTTGGGTAACACCTCACACCCTGGTAAACCGGGGCTCGACGAGTTGGTTCCGTCGCGCTACGCGTTGCGGGTCGGCGAGATTGACGTGATGGTGATCAGCGATGGGGTGCTACCGATATCAGCGCCGACGTTGGCCACCAACGCTGACCCGGTCGACCTGGCGGCCTGGCTGGACGACATGTTCCTGCCGCCGGACGTGCTCGAGTGGCCGCTGAACGTGGTCGTGGTGCGTGGCGGCGACCGGACCGTACTCATCGACGCTGGGCTAGGGGTGGAGTTCCCGGACTTCCCGCGGGCCGGGCGGTTGGCCCTGCGACTGGAGGCCGCCGGCATCGACCCCGGATCCTTGACCGACGTGGTGCTTACCCACATGCACATGGACCACGTCGGCGGGCTGCTCGGCGACGGGCTCAAGCCCCGGCTGCGTCCGGACCTGCGGGTCCACGTGGCGGCCGCCGAGGCCGAGTTCTGGGAGTCGCCCGATTTCTCCCGCACCCAGATGCCGCCGGGGGTGCCGGACGCGCTTCGGTCGGTCGCCTCGCGGTTCTTGGACGAGTACCGCGGCCAGCTGCGGCCGTTTGAGACGGAGTACGAGGTGGCGCCGGGGGTGGTCGTCTGTCGCACCGGCGGCCACACCCCCGGGCACAGCGTGGTCCGCCTAGCCTCCGGCGGCGACCGGCTGACCTTCGCCGGCGACGCCGTATTCCAGGTCGCGTTCGACAACCCCGGGTGGTTCAACGGCTTCGAACACGACCCCGAGGAGGCGGCCGGCGTCCGGGTTCGTCTTTTGCAGGAGCTGGCGGCGACCCGTGAGCCGCTGGTGGCCACTCACCTTCCGTTCCCGTCCGTCTGCCGGGTGGCGGTCGCCGGCAACGCCTTTCGTTGCGTACCGGCCGTCTGGGATTACTGACCGCTTGTTAGGTTATGGCCGAGCTAGAGAACCAATAGAAGACGAGGAACACGAACAGGCCGATCGGGGCAAACACGTTGCGGTCGGACCTTATTCGGCGGGTATGACCGGTTTGGCTACCTCTCAGCGGTTGCCATTGATTCTCACTAGATAACGAATCATGCTGCAGTCCAATGGTTTCGGCAACCAAAGAGACCTTACGACGAACCGCCGCCCGCAAATCCGTTGGTCGCGGGTTCGAGCCCAGCCCGCCCCGCCTTAAAGGCCTGCCAGATGGCTTTGTAGGGCGGTTGGTCGTCACGAGAGGGCCGCTCGCCCCGGCGTTACCCGGTGGTGGGCAGGACCAAGCGCGATCAGCGCCGACCGCCGCGTCTGGCCCGTTATGGATGACTTACAGCGCGAGGCGATCCGCGCCGAGAGTCTAGACCCCAGCAACCCCGCCGCGGTGGCAGCATTAGAGCTAGTAGGGCTGGAATTGGGCCGCGCTGATTTGAATCTTCGCCGTCAAAGGGCGGGGCCGACGCTATGAACACGGAACCGCGTGAGATCTGGATCCGATTGAAGGAGGGCCAGGAAGATGACCACCATGCGGTCTGTCGTCGCCGACACGGTAGGCGAACCGTCCGAGGTTCTGCACCTGCACACCCGCCCGATTCCGGAGCCCGGTCCCGGCCAGGTCCGGATCCGGGTAACGGCTGCACCTGTCGAGGCCAGCGATCTGCATACCGTCCGCGGCAGATACGGATTCACCCCGGAGTTCCCCACCGTTCCCGGAATCGAATCCGTTGGTGAGATCGACGAACTCGGTAGCGGCGCAGACGGTCTGACCGTCGGGCAACGCGTCATCACGGTCGGAGTCACGGGCACGTGGCAGGAGTATGTAGTCGCCGACGCCGGGGGGGTCTTGCCTGTTCCCGCCACTATGAGCAATTCCACGGCCGCCCAGATTCTCAGCAATCCGCTCACTGCCGTGATCTTGACCGGTGATGAACTCGATGTACGACCGGGTGAATGGCTCCTGCAGACGGCGGCTGGTTCAATCGTGGGCCAGACGGTCATCCAACTCGGGGTGCACGTCGGCTTCAAGACCCTGAACGTGGTCCGCCGCCGATCCGCTGTCGATGACATCCTCGCGCTGGGGGGCACGGCGGTGATCTGCACGGAGGATGAAGACCTGCGCGAACGGGTGGCCGAAATAGCACGCCCCGATGGCGTGTCCAAGGCGATCGACTGTGTGAGCGGGCAGGTGGGTGCGGACGTGTCGCGTGCGCTGGCACCGGGCGGTGAGCTCGTCATCTTTGGTGCGCTGTCCACGCACCGCCAAACCGATCCGGACAAACTCACCATCCCCATCTTCGCCCGCTCACTGATCTACGAAACTAAATCCGTTCGGGGGTTCTGGCTGTTCCGCTGGTTCAGCGAGACGCCGAAGGATCGGATGGCCGCAGCGATCGACCGGACACTTCAGCTCGCCGACAGCGGCGCGCTGCGCGTGCCCGAAGGCCAGCCGATCCCCGTCGAAAAGTTCAGCGAAGCCGTCCATTTGGCCGAAGCTCCCGCACACGGGGGCAAACCGCTGCTGGTGTTCGAACCGTAGGCAGATATGTCCGACAAACCCGACTAGTTCGGGTCTGTCTCGTGCCGTCACGGCAACACAGCTGACCGTCGATATGGGCGCCACCAATGCCCTCGACATCGTTCGGCTGGAGCCGGGAACGTTGGGACACGCCGTCGACGGCCACCGCCGCTATTACTAAGCCGCCGCTTATCTTGTACCAAGCCGCCCCTCAGCTTGCGGGGCCTCTGGCCACCAAGCAACGAACAGTGTTGAAGCGCAATCAAACTGGCTTCACCTGCAGACATTAGAAACACCTAAGTCCGCCACCGGGAAGGAACCGCAGAACCGTTAGCCGCGTTAAACGATCAAGGGGAGCGGCCTCGCCCGTCAATTAGGCGATTGCCAATCGCACGTGAATGCCGGGATCTGACATAGCAGAACAAGGGGAGGAAACCATGGCGATCACTGATGTTCCGGCCTTCGCCCACTTAACTGACGCCGACATCGAGAATCTGGCCGTTGAACTGGACGCGATCCGGCTGGACATTGAGGATTCTCTGGGCGAGCGCGATGCCCGCTACATCCGTCGCACCATCGCTGCCCAACGTGCCCTCGAAGTAGTCGGCCGGATCCTGCTGGCGGCTAGCTCGAAACGCTCGGCGTGGTGGGCGGGAACCGTGACCCTTGGTCTGGCCAAGATCATCGAGAACATGGAGATCGGCCACAATGTCTTGCATGGCCAGTGGAACTGGATGAACGATCCCGAGATCCACTCCACGACATGGGAGTGGGACATGAGTGCGGCGTCAAAGCACTGGATTTCCGCGCACAACTTTCAGCACCACAAGTACACCAACATCCTCGGCATGGACGACGATGTGGGCTATTTCATCCTGCGAGTCACACGCGATCAGCCGTGGGAGCGCTACAACATCGGCAACCTGCTGTTCAATGCCCTCCTCGCGGTTGGGTTCGAGTGGGGAATTGGTTTGCAGACAGTCGACCTCGAAAAACTCTTGAAGCCTGGCCCGGAGCGCGGCATAACCCTCGAGCGGACGCGCGAGTTCACAACCAAGGCCGGTAGGCAGCTCGTCAAAGATTACGTCGCGTTCCCGGCACTGACCTCGCTGTCGCCAGTGGCGAGCTACAAATCGACGCTGAAGGCCAACGCGATGGCCAACGTCATCCGCAACATCTGGGCCAACGCGGTGATCTTCTGCGGCCATTTCCCTGACGGCGCAGAGAAATTCACCAAGACCGACATAGTCGGCGAAACGACGGGCCAGTGGTACCTGCGCCAGATGCTGGGCAGTGCCAACTTCGAGGCCGGGCCGGTGCTGCGGTTCATGAGCGGCAACCTGTGCCATCAGATCGAGCACCACCTGTTTCCCGATCTGCCCAGCAACCGGCTGCATGAGGTCGCGGTGCGGGTGCGCGCGGTGTGCGACAAGTACGACTTGCCTTACACCACAGGCTCTTTCCTGATGCAATACGGCAAGACTTGGCGCACTATCGCCAAACTGTCGCTGCCGAACAAGTACCTGCGCGACACCGCCGACGACGCGCCGGAAACCCGCAGCGAGCGGATGTTCGCTGAACTGGAGCCTGGTTTCACCAGGACCGACCGACTGACAGGGCACCGCCCTGGGCTCAAGACAGCTATCGCAGTGGTCCGCCAATGGCGTCGGGGAGCCGGATCGGTACCTAAGCAGCGGTTTTGATGCCACTGCGGCGCAGGGTCGGGCTACGCCTCCTACCGGGGCAACACGGTCTCGATAGCACCGACGACCTCGGGCGCGTCCGGTTCCGTCCTAGGCCGAAACCGATTGACCACCTCACCGTCGGGGGCGACCAGAAATTTCTCGAAGTTCCACTGAATGTCGCCGGCCTCGCCGTCGGAATCGACGGCCTTGGTCAGCTCGGTGTAAAGCGGGTGGCGGTCGTCGCCGTTGACGTCGGTCTTCGCCAGCAACGGGAACGTAACCCGGTAGGTCGTCGAGCAGAACTCCTGGATCTCATCGGGTGTGCCCGGTTCCTGGCCCATGAACTGGTTGCACGGCACGCCGACGACCGTTAGGCCGCGGTCGCCGTAGTCCCTGGCCAGCTTCTCTAATGCTGTGTACTGCGGAGTAAGTCCGCACTTGGAGGCTACGTTCACGACCAGCGTTGCGCCGTCGGACAATTCGGCTAGCGAAGTTGGCTTGCCGTCGAGCGTGGTCAGGGCAATGTCTTTGAGGGTCACGCCGATTACGCTAACACTGCCCATCGCCGCAGCAGGTGGCGCTAGATCGCATTCCCCGAGGCGGGCCACTCCATGAACACAGTCGCTGGGCGCGTGGTTAGGTGCCTAACCTGAGTGAGGTTACGCGCTTAACCAAGGGTCCAGTAGGTCTTCGGCGCCCAGCGGACATCGGAAAACCGGCAGCCCGGCAGCGGGCTAGATTACCCGTATGCGCATTGTTCGCCTGGTCGGTGTCGTCCTGACGATCCTCACAGCGGGGTTGCTGCTGGCAACACCCGCGGGCGCGCAACCGCCGTCCAAGCTGACGGATCACATCACTGACAGCACCGGGGTGTTGACGGATTCCGGTCGGGCGGCGGTCAGCTCGGCAATCGACCGGCTGTACCGCGATCGGCGCATTCAACTATGGGTGGTCTACGTCGACAACTTCTCCAGGTTCAAACCCGAAAACTGGGCCGACGGAACCCGCAGCGCCAGCGGGATGGGCGATCACGACGCGCTGCTGGCCGTCGCCACGAACACCAAGTTGTACGCGTTCACCGGGCCGCCGAAGGCCCAGGGCCTCACCGCAGCCGAATTCGACAGTCTGAAGAGCAGACAAATTGCACCAGCGGTGAGCGCCAAAGACTGGAGCGGCGCTGCGGTCGCTGCGGCTGACGGGTTGAACAAACCGGCAACCTCGTCAAAGCGGACCTGGGTGCCGATCGCTATCGGCGTCGCCGTCGTCGTGGTCCTACTCGTGGTGGTCCTCCTGCTCAATCGCCGGCGCCGCCGGCGGCGCGCGGCGCGGCGGGTCGACGCTAGCGACGGGCAGGTGAGTATTGAAGGGCGCGATCGTTCGCTGGGACAAGCGTTGTCCACCGCGGACGCCAGATTGCGCCAAATCTCGGACTACGTCGCCAAGCATCGCGAGAGCATCGGCGCCGAGGCCCAGACCCGATTCGAAGAGGCGAAACGGTATTTGGCAGCGGCGCACGGCAAGGAAGCAAGCAACGACCCCGAAGCAATTGCCTATGCCAACGGGGCATCGACGCTGGCCGCTCAGGCACAAAAGCTGGCAAACGCCGACGTGTTGGCAGCGCACCGCACACCACGACGTCGAGGCACAGCATCGACGCGATGATCGGTGGGATGATCACCATCGGCGACCGCTGAGTGGCGGTCGGTTCTCACCCGCACGAGGTGTCGCGAAAGGGAAAGGCCCGCACACCATTTGGTATGCGGGCCACAAGAACCTGCTCGGTCCGGACTTGGTCGCGGCGGGGCTGCCGGCTAGCCGCCCGGCCCACCGTCACCCAATTGGGCCAGGCGGTTCATCCTGGTCGGTAGGGCCGAGAAGATCGACTTGCATCCATGCGACGTCGTGCCAGGCGTTGTGTTTCCATTCGACTCGCCTGTATAGGCCAGCATCCTCAAACCCGAGGGATCGATGAAAGCGGTTGCTTGCCTCGTTGGGTTGGGTGATGCCGGCGAAGGCTCGCCGGTAGCCGCGCTCAGTGAGCCGGCGCAGGACTTCTGCGTAGAGTTTGCGGCCGCCGCCTGCACGGTGGTGGTCGCCGCTGACGTAGATACCTGTCTCAACCGACCACCGGTAAGAAGGCAGGCGATTCAATGCGTGGCCGTACGCGAAGCCGATCACCCGATCGTCATGTTGGAGAACGAGCCATTCGTGTGCCTTTTGAGCCGAGGCGATACGCGAAGTCATCTCGTCTATGCTCGGGACTTCGATTTCCCAACTGATCGCGGTGTTCTCGACGTAGGGGCGGTAAATCGCAACGCAGGCGGGCGCATCCTGTAGGGAAGCCGAGCGCACACTGCTGCTGATCGCTTGCATCTCAGTAGTCTTGCAGTCGCCAGAGGCTTCGCGTCGGTTGGTTCACATCCATATGGGAATGGACATCGTGACGGTGCTACACCTGGCGCGACTTCGCGGAAACCCTCTCACCGCAGAGTTTGTGCAAATTGGGCTAATACTCACCGCTTCTCGCGCGACGAGGACGTCGTCGCGCTTCGTCAGGACGGCCGTACACGCGAGCAAAACCTGCTGATGGGTAAGGCTTGCGTCAAGACGCAGAAATCTGCGCGCGGGACAAACGCCGCGCGTGGTGCCACCTCACCATCCCGCTGCGGGGACTAACGGGGCGCAATCGTAAGGGAAAGCGGTTTTCGGCCTTAGCGGCCGCCACCGCCGCCGCCGAGGATGCGGCCGCCGCCGCCGCCGCCGATGCGGCCGCCGCCGCCTCCGCCGATGCGGCCGCCGCCGCCTCCGCCGATGGTGATTTGCCCGGTGCTGGTCTTAATCATGCCCAACAGTATCGCCGAATCCGATGCTGCCGCAATAAGGTTCAAAGTGAACATCGGAGGCGTGTCGGTGTGTGAACGAAGGGGGCGATTTTGTTTAACAGACGGGGATGCGTTGTTTGCGGTTTCGAGCCTCGCCCGCCCCACCGAGTACGGCCGTTCGGGGGTTTTGCAGGCCCGCCGGCCCAGTCACCTGAGCGCCGGGTGGGGTGACCGGCCCCCGTCCCCCTGATCTGATCCAGCGGGGGCCCGTTCACCACTGGGGATGCCGATCGGCCACCAAAGCATCCGGCAGTGATGGGCACAAGGGAGGTTTGTGACCCCACAAGATGAAGACCTCTACTGAATGCCGGTTGGGCGGCGAACCATCAAAGCATGAACCGTCTAACCAACAAGGGACACGAAAGTACAGGCCGTATTGGCCGCTGCGAAAGTCGTGTTTCATACCCATACATGGGGTATCTGTTTCTGCTTCTCGCGTCCGAGCTGCTCGGGCTGTTCGTAGTGGCTTTGGCCTACCGAAGTGGTTGGGCCGCAGTCGCCGGTGTGGCCCTGGGCGGCTCTCTTGTCGCAGCCGTGGTGGGTTTCCGCAAGGGGGCCGTGAAGCTGGCCCAGTCACGCAGGGAAGGCGATCCCCGCCACAACGTGAGCATCTTCGCCGAACCCCTCCGTCAAGAGGAAGTCGATCAGTACTACGTGAATTATCGCGGCGGTCAGCGGCATGCCCAGTCGGCAGTGGCACTGCGCGCCTCGCGGCCCAACCAACGTGGAGCACCGGAGGCTGTCGTGCTGAGTCGGAAGTCGGCATGATCCCGCGCCCCAGTGGTGTCCCGCAGGAGCAAGGTATTTGCGTGGGTGTCCGGACTGCTGGCCCTAGAAAACCGCGTTTAGTTCATCTACCTCAAAGGAGAAGGGCTATGGCGGCACACAGGCGCTGTCGGCGATTTATGGGCTTAGCGCTGACAAGTGGCCCACTTCTGGTCGCCGGGGTCATCTGGGCCAGCCCGGCTCAGGCTGACGCCGCCTTTTATCTCCACGACACGCACAACGTCGGGATCCAGGATTTCGACGGCGGTGACGCGGCGCTGTTGCAGGTGGGCGAGAAATTGTGCAACGAAATATGGGACGGCGATCCTCCCGCCGAGCTAGCGGCCCTGGCGCTGCAACGCTCCGACACCGTCCGGGGCGCTGATGGGCTCACCCCCCAACAGGCCGATGAACTCGTTTACTATGCCAAAGCCGATCTGTGTCCAAACTTCTAGTTGGCGTTGTCGCGGAAGAAAGTATCGGCCGGCATGGCGACTATCCGGGTCTGCACGTGGTGGTGTGGTGGCCTCGCGTCGGCACGCCGATCGTGCGGAGGCTGAGCGGCGCCGGCTGGCCACGATCGCGGCCGGGTAAGGCTCCAACGATTCGAGGCCTGCGGCCCGCATGATGGCAGCTCCTTCAGCCGGGTCGAGGCGCTTGCCCATTGGCGCATTCGTCACCGGTTTAGCCAGTGCTTCCAGTGAGCTTCCGGTCAAGCTCGCGGCGTTCGTCCAGCAGCTCGTCAATCGGCCCGATAGAGGGCAGGATTCCGTCCTGCTCGCGGCACACTCAGCGCGAACAACGGCAAACTCCGAGTGAGTGCCCATCACCACCCGCGCCGACTCTTTCAAGACTTGGCAGCAAACTCTTCTGCAAGCCAAGTTAGCGTTCGTTCACGATTAGGGGCATGTGATAAGTCATCGGCGGCAAAAGCTGCAGCGACCGGATCGATCATCACTTCATCAATGCCGAGCGCGGTCACAATTGCTTTCAATTGATCGCAAACTTGCCGAGGGCCGCCAATGATCCAGGTCTTCTTGAACATCGCCACGAGACTAGCGTAACGCTCAGGGAAAACGAAGGTATCACAATCTTCGACCAACGACTGCGGTGAAACAGTTTCCCCTGAGCGAAGCTGACACATGCCGAGCATATGCGGACGAGTCAGTCGCTCAGCCGCCGTCGCTGACTCACCAACCACAACGATAGCCGAGGTAATGACTTTGGGCTCAGGGCACTGAACGCTTGGCTTAAACGCCGAGCGATAAAGGTCAATTGCCTCTTTCATTCCCTCCCCTTGAATGTGATAGCCAAAGGCGTAGGGAAGACCGAGTTGAGCGGCGAGGCTCGCGGAGCGTTGTGATGTGCTGAGGATCCATATATCCGGCACCGATGTCGAATTTGAGGTCGCTTGCAGTGGGTAGTCTCGTGAGCCAACCGCGAGCTTGACACCCCCGGGACGCAACATCGCCAGAAGATGTTGTACTGCCTCTGTATATGACTGAGGTGTCGCGTCTACGTTAGGATCTCCATGGAGCAAAGAACTCGTAATTTCATCAGCTCCACGGGATCTGCCAATTCCAAGGTCCACCCGACCTGGGTAACAGGCCTCAAGAACCGACATCTGCTCAGCAATCAACAGGGGTGAATAGTGCGACAAAAGAACGCAGCCACCGATGCGGATTTTCTTGGTATGTGCGCCGACCGCAGCAGCAAAGACGGCCGTTTGACTCGCGACAACTCCGGCAACATTGTGATGTTCACCCAACCAGTAGCGGTGATACCCGAGTTTCTCGGCGTGCTGCGCAAGCGAAATCATCGACGAAAACGCGTTGGCAGCAGACTGGTTCGTCCGGATCAAGCCGACATCAAGGACGGACAACTTCACACTCTCCATAGCCTGGAATCACCAGCTTTCAGGCGCGAACTAAGCGATCAATCACAACGAAAATGCTTCAGCTAGCAGCCGATAGGCTTCGATTTTGTCTGATAGCTTGTGAGTTATCATGGTGAGCATGACCTCATCGGCGTCGTACTTTGTCGCGCGCTCCAGGATCTGTTTTTTTACTTCGAGTGGAAGCCCAATGACCTCCCGATTCGAAATGCGACTTAAATACTCCGCTTCGTGTGCCCCAAAACGAATATCCTTCAATTTCTCGAATGCAGGAACAGCGCTTGGGTATCTGCCTGAATCACGCATGATACGAAGAAAGTCGGAGGTCTTCTTCAGCTCTTGCAGCTTTTCGTTGTCAGCGGCAACGACCAGATTGACCGCGATCATGACTCTTGGCTCTGGAAACTCTTTCGAAGGCTTGAAACTCTGCTTGTACTGTGCGACGGCCTCGGCGCTCGCATCGGGATTAATGAACAGCGCCACGGCGAGCCCCATACCCCTGTCTGCAGCAAGCCTGCCACTGGACGCATTGCTACCAGCAGAAAGCAACCAGATGGGAGGAGCATTTGCAACCCCTGGCATAGCGAACGCGCGTTTGCATGCATCATGGAAATACCCCGCTAACTGATCGGCCTGATCGCCGAACTCCCCCCATGCATCAGGTGTCGGGACAAGGAGAGATCGAGAGTAGCTGTCGCCTCCGCTAGCGCGTCCAATCCCACAATCCACACGCCCTGGATAAAGAGCTTCGAGCGTGCGGAAGTTTTCCGCAATGTGGTAGGCGCTGTGATTCGGAAGCATAACGCCACCTGAACCCAACCGAATACGAGTAGTCTGAGCCCCAATAGACGCGAGCAACACTTCAGGCGTGGACCCTTGCAAGATATTCAGATTGTGATGTTCAGAGAGCCAGATTCGGCTGTAACCCAATTGGTCAATCGCCCTGGCCAAAGAGACCGTGTTGGCAATTGCTTCTGTCGCTGAACTGCCCTCAGAGAGGGTTGACTGCTCCAAAACCGAAAGCCTCATAGAGTCCTCTTTCCGAAACACATTGAGCGGCTTCAATGAATTTTGAAAAATTCTCCGCCTGAACGTTGACGTTCGGGTGTCGTCGCCGGATCGTACCGCATGCGATTGCTTGATCACACAACAAAAAAGAGCGTGCAAGAAGGGTAGAGTCCATGCGAGGCTACCGGCCCCATGACGACCGATCCAAAGAAGAACGCGCTCAATCGCGAAGCGATTCTCAAGCTCCTGACGGACGCGGAGATCTCGAAGGTTAGCCGTGCGGAGGACGCGCAGCGCCTCGTCGAGGGAGATGAGTG
>DASXMA010000054.1:0-4242 GCA_036495965.1 Mycobacterium sp. | reverse complement strand
TCCAGCCTGCTCAACGCGCTGACCGGGGCCGGGGTGCTGGTAGAGGACGCGTTGTTCGCCACGCTGGAACCCACCACCCGGCGCGCGGAGTTCGACCCCGATTCCAAGGCGGCCGGCCGTTATACGATCACCGACACCGTCGGATTCGTGCGGCACCTGCCCACCCAGCTGGTCGAGGCGTTCCGCTCCACGCTGGAGGAGGTCGTCGACGCCGATTTGTTGGTGCACGTCGTCGACGGCTCCGACGTCAACCCGCTTGCCCAGATCGATGCGGTTCGGCAGGTGATCGCCGAGGTCTTTGCCGACTACAGGGCCGAGGCCAACGGGGATCCGCCGGCCGAGCTGTTGGTCGTCAACAAGGTGGACGCCGCAAGCGATCTGATGCTGGCCAAGCTTCGCCATGGACTGCCCGGAGCGATGTTCGTCTCCGCACGTACCGGCGACGGTATCGATGCCTTGCGCCATCGGATGGCCGAGCTCGCGATGCCCACCGACACCGCCGTCGATGTGGTGATCCCCTACGACCGCGGCGACCTGGTGGCCCGGGTGCACGCCGATGGGCGGGTACAGCAGGCCGAGCACAACCCGCAGGGGACTCGCCTGCGGGCCAGGGTTCCGGTGGCGCTGGCCGCCAGCCTGCGCGAGTTCTCCGCTGCCGGGGATCAGACGTCGTAGACACTGTGGCGCGATCGTGGGCCATGCCTGGCCAGCTGCCGACCAACCGGCTGGTTGGTATATCTTGGGCGGCAGAGTTCCCGTCCGCCGGAGGTCAGCTATGAGCAGTGCCATCAAGTACGAGCGCACTCTTTTCGAGCCCGAGCACGAATTGTTCCGCGAGTCGTACCACGCCTTCCTGGATCGCCACGTCGCGCCGTATCACGACGAATGGGAAAAGGCCAAGATCGTCGACCGCGGCGTTTGGCTCGAGGCGGGCAAGCAGGGCTTTCTCGGCATGGCGGTGCCTGAGGAGTACGGCGGCGGGGGCAACCCCGACTTCCGGTACAACACGATCGTCACCGAGGAGACCACCGCCGGGCGTTACAGCGGGATCGGGTTCGGGCTACAAAACGACGTGGTAGCCCCGTACCTGCTGCGGCTGGCGACCGAAGAGCAGAAGCAGCGTTGGCTCCCTAAGTTCTGCAGCGGGGAGCTGATCACGGCCATCGCGATGACCGAGCCGGGCACCGGCAGCGACCTGCAGGGGATCAAGACCCGCGCCGTCAAGCAGGGTGATCACTACGTGCTCAACGGCTCAAAGACGTTCATCACCAACGGAATCAACTCGGACCTGGTGATTGTCGTGGCGCAGACCGAGCCGGACCAGGGTGCGCAGGGCTTCTCGCTGCTCGTCGTTGAACGCGGTATGAAGGGATTCGAACGCGGCCGCCACCTGGACAAGATCGGATTGGACGCGCAGGACACCGCCGAATTGTCGTTCACCGATGTGCATGTTCCGGCCGAAAACCTGCTCGGCAACGAGGGTATGGGGTTCGTCTACCTCATGCAGAACCTGCCGCAGGAACGGATCTCCATCGCGATCATGGCAGCCGCCGCGATGGAAGCCGTGCTGAACCATACGGTGCAATACACCAAGGAGCGCAAGGCTTTTGGGAAACCGATCGGCAGCTTCCAGAACAGCCGCTTCGTGCTCGCCGAGTTGGCGACCGAGGCTACCTTAGTGCGCGTCATGGTCGACGAGTTCATCCGGCTGCACCTCGAGGAGAAGCTGACGGCCGAACAGGCCGCGATGGCCAAGTGGTACTCCACCGAGAAGCAGGTGCACCTGATCGACCGCTGCCTGCAGCTGCACGGTGGATACGGCTACATTCGCGAATACCCGGTCGCACGTGCCTATCTCGATGCCAGGGTGCAGACGATTTACGGCGGCACGACCGAGATCATGAAGGAGATCATCGGCCGCAGTCTCGGGGTCTAGCCCGGGTGGCAGGACGGTCGGCTTGCCTTTCCGAACGTAATCATGTTGGCGCGCAACTAATGTCGGGATGTCGCCACGTCACTGATGACGCAAAGGGAGACGAATCAGTCTGTGCCGGGGCCTCGTCTTTAGATCTGTGGCAAATTAATCAAGGCGCTGATGGGTATTTTGGTCAGGTAGATCGCCGGGTAACTCATGGCCTCGCGTACGGTCGGCACATGTTTTCACGTATGCGGACTGCGTAATGACACGGTCCGGAACCACTGACTGCAGCGGTGCTTCGCGGCTCGCCGGTAGTGTGGCTGTTTCCACGCCGCTGCCGTCAGCGTGCGGCACGGCAATCGCAACGCCGCGCGACCTGCGGACCGAATGGTCGCGACACGGGTGTGGTCCGGCATCATTTCGACATCGGAGTGGTATCCGTTGTCGTAAAATTCGTGATTCGGCTTCGCATTGTCCGATCGCTGGAGCAAAGTTATGCGAGCCCGGCGATAATACGGACCAAAGCGGGTTAGTAACTCGCGGTGGGGGTATCACCCCGCTCGCAGGGTCTGCAGGGTACGGGCATGGCCACAGATAAGGACATATCCGTCGGCTGGGAGGCTTGGTGAACGGGCAGAGAGGTCCATTGCGCAGGCTATTCGGGCGCGCGCTGGTCAGCATGGCGACCACAGTGGTGGCCGCGGCATTCCTGGCACCCGGAGCCTCGGCGTCTCCGATAGGCGACGCTGAGGCCGCCATCATGGCCGCGTGGGAGAAGGCCGGCGGCGACAGTTCACCGCTGGGCGCCAGGAAGGGCGACGTCTACCCGGTCGGCGACGGGTTTGCTCTGGACTTCGACGGCGGCAAGATGTTCTACACCACGGATACCGGCGCGAAGTTTGTTTACGGGCCGATTCTGGACAAATACGAGTCGCTGGGCGGTCCGGCCAACAGCGATCTGGGATTCCCGACCATCAATGAAGTTCCCGGCCTTGCCGGACCCGACAGCCGAGTGGCGACCTTCTCCGCCAGCGACAAGCCGGTGATTTTCTGGACGCCGGACCACGGCGCATTTGTGGTGCGCGGCGCCATGAACGCCGCGTGGGACAAACTCGGCAGCTCAGGCGGCGTTCTCGGTGCCCCGGTCGGCGATGAAACCTACGACGGTGAGGTCACTTCCCAGAAGTTCAGCGCCGGTGAGATCTCCTGGAACCGAAAAACCAAGGACTTCACCACCAACCCGCCGGTATTGGCCGACCAGCTCAAGGGTCTGCAGGTGGCGACCGATCCCACCGCGGCCATCAACATGGCCTGGCGCGCAGCGGGCGGCGCCTCCGGCGCGCTGGGCGTCAAGCAGGGTGGGCAATACCCCATCGGCGGCGACGGAATCGCCCAAAACTTTGCCGGCGGCAAGGTGTTTTTCAGCCAGGCCACCGGCGCAAACGCTGTCGAGAGCGACATCCTGGCCAAGTATGAGTCGTTGGGCGGACCGGTCGGCAGCGATCTGGGTTTCCCGGTCGCCAACGAGTCTGACGGCGGTATCCCCTCGAGCCGGATTTCCGCGTTCGCCGCTGCCGACCAGCCGGTGATCTTCTGGACATCCGAGCACGGCGCGTTTGTAGTACGCGGGGCGATGAAGGCCGCATGGGACAAGCTTCGCGGTCCCAGCGGCAAACTGGGCGCACCGCTCGGCGATCAATCTGTGGACGGCGATGTGGTCTCCCAGAAGTTCGCCGGCGGCAAGATCTCGTGGAACCGCGCGAAAAACACGTTCACCACCGACCCGTCGAACCTGGCGCCGTTGCTGTCCGGTCTACAAGTGTCGGGGCAGAACCAGCCAAGTGGCGCGGCGATGCCTTCCCACGCCAAGAAGTTCGCCGGGCAGTGGTGGTACCTGCTAGCCATCATTCCGCTCGCGGTATTGCTCGCGTTGTTGGTGTTCGTGATGCTTGGGCGGCGCCGGCGTCGCGATGGCCGGGATGCCCCCGCCTACGAGCATGACCGCGACGTGGACGTCGGCGGCTACGATGCCGCGGTCGACGGCCATTGGGGCCACGAGGACGCCGACGTCGCCACCGAGCACTATGGGTTCGGCCAGCCGCCCTCATCGGAAGAGCAGTCGGCGGGCACCGGGTCCGCGGCGCGAGTCAGCTGGTCGCGTGGCGACGAAGCCGCGGCCCGTCGGGGCGAAGATGTTGGTCCCGCCGGGGAATACGGCGGCGAATGGCCTTCCGAATCCGAGGAGGGCCCGGGCCGGTTAGGGATCGAGGAAGATCCCGACGCGGTGGACACCGATTCCATACCGGTGGTGTCAGAGGACGCGC